>NZ_JBHFNU010000068.1:0-127903 GCF_041929145.1 Aerosakkonema sp. BLCC-F183
CCCTACAGCGGTCAAATATCGTGAGATGCTGCTTCTGTACCATACTACATGGCTAATATCCTCTCTCTGCCTTACTTACGTCTCGTTTTTTTGACGGTTACTTATCCTGAGATCGAGGTCATATTCCGTGATCCTCGACACCAGTGTAAGCAGGAATTGGGTTGGACAGATTATCGGTTGACTAATTTTCAGCATATTGAGAGATGGTGGGAAATTATTTTTTGTGTATACACAATGATTAGCTTAAATTCCCCAGCTTTTTTATGCTTGAATAAATCTCATCAAATTAAAGCTGAGCTACCAAAAAATAATGAGGTTAATTTCTCTAACCATCAACAATGGAATCGTGAACGCGGATGGAAGAATGTTCTAAACAATTTTCGCTTAATTGTCCAACCTCTCTTACTATTTTGGTTGATTTATCCTTGGATAGAGATTTTTCCCAATTCTGATTTATTACTGGGATTCAATCACCTCATTGATGCAATGAATGGATTTAAACCCTTTTATTCTTCTAGATAATTTAATTTATTTACTACTTGCTTAATTCGGAAAGTGACAGAAGAGGGGTATAAACAAACTATTAGGCATAGAATTGAAACCGTTTTTAGTGAGATTACTCGGCTGTTCCCCAAATCCATACACGTCGTTACTTTCTCTGGTTTTTTACTGAAAATTAACACTTTTATTTTAGCTTTAACTTTCAAAAAAATATTTGTATAATATTTTTCTCAGTAGCCGCTCATTTCCATTCTAGTAAGTTTAGCTCCTCGATCGCCTTTTTGGTAGGATTGAGCCTGAAAGCGCGGGCCAATAATCTTGGCCGCTACGCTTGTATTTGTTTAGCCCGCGCTTTCAGGCTCTTTTCGAGTAACTAGCAACTTGAGTTACTATACTGTTGTCAGTAAACTAGGGCAGCGGTATGTCGTCAGTGCTCAAGCTCGGATCCGGATCGTACTTATGGTTGTTGATATCTGAGAATTCCTGCTTCTGGCTCGGCGTTGAACTCAGATACGGTAAGTTCGATGAGAACACATCACTAAAGTCGTCGAACAGCTTGGACTCAAAGAACTTTTTGACGAAATCCCGCAGCTTTTCCTTTGATTGGAACATTTTGCTGATCTCACTTAATGAAAAGAGCTGATAGCTCAGGTTGTCGAGTTGAGCCTCGGTCGGACCGTCCTTAGTGATCTTCTTGGTTTGGATGGCTGCCATAAGGAACCGAACCATCATGAAGGCATTGCCGTTGCATCTCTCAATTTCAGAAGTCAGAGCGCTCACCTTCTTGCTGAGGGAATTCAAGCCGTCCGGCGAGGAAATTAAGTTTCTGTCGGCATCCGTGATTGTATTCTTGACAGGAATAAGGGTAGAGTAAGCCTTTGAGATATTGACCATCTGGATGAACATGGCGTTCCGAACCTGCGCCATTTGACCATCGAGCGCGTGGAGCATACCAATCTTCTGCATCGCCTGACCGTAAGCAATCTGTGCCTGTGCCCGATGCTCCAGCGCAATCGCGGGAGTCAAAAGATCAATAACAAATTCAAGGATTTCAGTAATGATCTTCAGAATCGAGCCCACAAAATCTAGCAGGGTCTGCCCAAGAAACCCCAGTCCTTCTCCAAGCGAACCACCATACTCTTCAAGATCTTTGAAAACAGGGGTTTCTGTGCCCAAATTATGGATTACCCGAAACACGTCATCACCCGATGGCATCGTCTTTATTCTATTGAGAATATCTGTAATGTCCGTAATTTTCTCTTCACCAGTAAGCTCGTCATCAATCTGACCATATGAAAAATACACACCGTGTAAATAATCCGATGATTTATGCAGAATGGCAGAGACAAGTTGCGCGAATGCATTGATTGGCTGAACCCAATTGGATAGCTTACTTCCCATATCTTGAATTTCGGGAAGAAGTTGGCTCTTTACTTGCTCGGAAATCTCCTTAGCTTGCTGTTCAATGACGATACCTTCACCGGGGAATTCAATACCGTCAGTGGGGAACCCAAAAACCATCTTTACTTCACATCCTTGCTTATAAATAGTGGTTATTTGTCCTTGCAAATTTTGAAAGGACAAGCCACACCGAAGCATCTAAGCATGGCTTGTCGGGTTCTAGCTCACTACTTTTTCTTTGGTGGCAGCGGAATCGTAAAGTCTCCTGGATCGGGGTTGTACTGGTTGAGCTGATCCGACGACTTAGGGCTAGTGTCAATGTGCCCTTCCGGATCGGGAAGATCTTTGGCCGTCTGACCGTCCTTCATGTCCTCCTTGATCTTCTCATGGTAAGGGATTAAGGCCATAATGTTCGCGTTCAAGTACAGTCGAAACTTGTCGTAAATATCGATGGTCTTTCGATCAATTGACTGCACATCAGCGATCTCTTGTTTGAACGCATCATCTACCGTTTTTCCTGCATGAACATGACTTCGCATCGAGCTGATAATCGATGTCATTTGATCATCGTGAGTTGCGTGAGGACGAGCCACATTTGTGGCATCTTCGACATCCTTTGTCGCTGGAGCATAGAGATCCTTTAGAGACTGCTCTATCCCCTTGATGGCAGTGGACGCAGCCTGCATGGAGTTGGCATGATCCTTGGCTGTGTTTGCGTCCGTGAAATCAAAGGTAAAGTTGATGTCCTCGACGCTGCTTTTTGCGATGTTGATTGCTGCGAGCAGATCGTTGATTTTCGCAACGTCGAACGTGTCCTGGATACCACCACCATGTGGATGCTCTAGCGCGTTCAGCTTGGCGATCATCTTCTTGTACGCGATGATGTCGGACTTCGAGGATCTGAGCAAGGCAGCGTAAACATTCAGCAAGTTGAGGAGCCCTTTCTTCGACCCATCCAATGCCTGCGCCATCTTGCCATTGTTGGTCTTCAGTTGATCGATTTCTTTCCCCTCACTAATTAACGAGATCACTTCTGTGATGGCAACCATCACGAGCGCTGCAGGTCCAAGTAGCCCGCTGAGGGACATTCCTCCCGCTTCGGCGGCTTCGGCGGCTTCGGCGGCTTCGGCAGTCTCTGCCACCTCGCTAGCGGTATCTGCCACTTCCGACAGTTCTCCCGAGGCCCCTTCGACTTCATCCATCGCCTCTGCTACCTCGCTGGCTTCGGCAGCGACCTCTCCTGCCTCGGCGGCGATCTCGGTAGCTTCAGAGCCGACCTCCGTCAGGGCTTCGCTGGTAGCTGTTCTAGCCAAATCGCCGCCTGCTTGTATATTACTGAACACCTCGCTGAAGGACGACTTGAAAGCGCTCCATCCTTCCGAGATGCTGGCGCGGAACGATCCCGCTTCATCCGCAAGGTTGGAGACTTTCCCACCCAGGGAATTGAGTGTCTTCAGAACGATCTCTCCGGTCACGTAATCAAGAGCAACTTCGTGAATCTTATCCACCGTTGCGTCGGCGGTGTTCGGCATGGGAATCTTCGCGATATCCTCGAGTGACTCCTTCGCGTATGTATAGTGATATTGGCACGCGATTAGCGCCATGAGATAAGAGTTAAATGTCTTCGACGATTCACCGTGTGTTCGATAGTTGTTAACCAGCGCATTGTGAAGACTATTGAAGTCCAGCATGAGCTGGTTTCCAGCGTTGAGCTCATCCTTGAGGTCAGAGTCTTCGGTTCCATATACGATATCGCCCAGTAGTCCCATTTTAATCCTCCAAATTGTTCATAGTTTTGTTCCATCTCCTACAGCCAGCTAACTATTAATTGTGCCGCGGTTGTGGTCTAACACGCCATTACAGCGCATAAAGCCGCAAACATTTAATTCCTAAACCTACGCTTTTCCACAGGTTCCACCCAAATAGTGCAAAATCCGGACGTAGCTGCACGCCCTGCAACTTCCAAAGTCACACCCAGACGCAAGACATCCTTTTTACACTCTAAATTAGTCAGACTATCCGAATTCCACCTCATCAAATTCCGAGCAAACTTCCCTTCAGCGCTAGTCGCCCACTGCAAAGCCTTCGCCTGCTCCTGAGTCAGATGAACCGCCTTAAGAGGCGCAAACCCTCCTTGCGACCAAAGCAAACCCATCCCATTAAAGCACCGATACCCAATGTCGTCAATAGCACTCCCCGCATTTCTCACAAACTGATTTGAAAAGCTAATTTTTGGAAAAAAATTGAACTTTTTGAAAAACAAGAGATATGAGAACAGTCGCCAGAGAAAATTTTCATCTAAAATCACCAAACCGTTACTAAATTGCCGAGAAAATCACCTTAATTAAAAAAACTTCTCATCAGAAAATAGACTGCATATATGGTCAGTCATTGACGCAGATCTGAAGTTGAGCAAGTTACCGTCAAAAAATCAGCCAGTATCCTGAATTACTTGTATTCTAAAGTAAGCAATAGATAAAATATCTTGAGATGGGCAAGCGCTGGTAATCGCTATTAAAATTCGTCTGACGCTCACAGTAATCCTCGCTCCCAACTTCAAGAAGTTCAGACGAATTGTACCGATTGTTGCTCGTTCAAAAGAAGTTTTAGATAAACAATGATGACGAAAAGCTTGCATTAAAACATAAGCTATTGATGAAAACCAAAGTCTTAATTGATTACTTTGGAATGTTTGGGTTGAAGTGCGGTCGGCGAACAAATCTAACTGTTGTTCTTTCAGCCGATTTTCCATCTCTCCTCTCGGACAATATTTGTCTGTATAAAGCTCTGATGGGGAAATTTTTGCAGCGGGTAAAAAAGTAACAACATGACGAATTTTTAAGCCTTCACTCCCATAACAAACTTTAGTAACAACTCTTCTAAGGCGACTCCATGATTTTTCTGTTTGATAACATAAAGAACGATACCAAGTTGAACTAGGAACTAACGTTCTGACTACTTCTAAGTCTTCATTTTTCTCAAATAAACTTGACATTAATTCAACAATTGGTTCAAGCTTTTTTGAATATTCATTTTTAGCTTTCTCAATTGTCTGGTTAGCTCTTAACTTTAATTGGCTATTAGTTGCCATAGCTATCACATATTCAACGCCTTCTTGTTCTTCGCAGAAATTAAAGATTTCTGACCGTGCATAAGCACTATCGCCACGTACTAAAATTTGAGTATTTGGCCATTCTTGTTTAATTAATCCAATCACTCTTTGCAATTCTTCTAATGCTCCTTCTGCTGGATCTACATTAGATGGACGGAGCTTGGCTACTAATAAATGATGCCCACAAAAAATATATAATGGAGCATAACAAACGCCTTGGTAGTAAGTATTAAAAAAAGCTCCTTCTTGGTTGCCATGTACTCGATCGTCTGTGACATCCATATCCAAAATAATTTCAGAAGGAGGCTTTTGATAAGACTGTAAAAAGATATCAACAAAAAGTTTTTCTATCTTTTTGGGGTCATGTTCAATCCGATGATAACGACTATTTTCTTGATTGAGAATAGTTTCGGGACAATATTCTAATCGGTTAATTGTACTTTTTCCGGCCAAGCTTCTTTGATTTGATTCTAATTTATCAAGTTTTTGTAAGGCGATTGCTAAAGCTGGATCATCACGTAATTTGTCGTGGTCATTGACATCTTCATAACCTAATACGAGGCTATAAATTCTTTGGGTGACTAATTGCTCAACTGAATAATCTATATAAGACGAATTTCTATAATCTTGAAAACAATCAGCGAATCGCTGACTAATTTTTAATTTTTTATCTAATTCAGCTATTAAGACAATTCCAGCGTTTGAAGTGATTCTCCCTCCTGAAAAATTAGCGATGATTTCTTTACCTTTAACTTTTCCTAAGTTGAATTGCTTATGTTTACTGGCTTTTTTCGAGAATTGGGAGTCATAAGCTGATTGACATTAGATTTGTTACTTCTCAAGTATAGCAGATTTGTTTACCTGTTAGTTGATGATTAAATAATTTAATTATCATTAGAATTTTGCGGTTGATTCTTCATTTTTTCCACCTCTAATTCCTGATAATTTTGAATTGATAAGTAGTCGGACAAAAGTAATCGACACTGTATGAACTTTTGTTAAGGCATTTGCTGGAGTGTGTTCGCGCAGCTGACGAACGGCATATCGTGCATCAGCTTAGTACAAAAAAACTATATAGCTGACGGCTTAGCTGGAATGCTTGGTGAGTTTTTGAACTTGCTTTTACTCGATAAGATGTTAATTTTTGGGATTTTTGCGAAGATTACTCGCCTCCTCAAGACAAGAAATTATCACCAGTGAATAACCGAGAACTGGTGTTAAAAATAATCACAGAACCAACTGCCCTGCTAAATTATTTATTTAGTAAAATGATATCTTTTGACTGCTAACCCATTTCTGGTTTGTCGAGATTCTATGGCTGATATTACTGCCATAGATAACTCATATTCATCTTCAAACATTTGACCAGCTAATTCATCTTCCTTAATCCTGTGCCATTCGGTTTCAATGTAATTCAATTCTGGTGAATAACTAGGTAATAAAAATATATATAATCCCTGGTCTGCCCATCGTTCATAGTTAGTTTTAGTTAATTTACTAATATGTGGAGAACCTCGATCTTGAACGACAACAGTTATTTTACCTGTTTCCTTTAACCTCTGTTCGGCAAGCGATGCTTGCCAATCTATCAATTTTATATAACTCTCGCTTCTAAAACTTTGTAAAGATAGCCCATATTCAAAACTTTGGCCTACTTCTAACAAGCCACATATATTTAATCGTTTCCCCTTCTTTTTAGTCTGCTCAATCCTTTTCTGCTGGCCGATTTTCGCCCATGTATATACAGGTTCTGGCCATAAACTAAAACCAGATTCATCCAATCCAAATATTTCAAACAAATTTCTCCGGCTGCTGCCGCTAATTCCAGCATTTCTAGATCGTTTTTCTTAACTTCTAGTTGAGTGCGGTTTTGTTTAAATTTGAGAGACTCTCTGGTTCTTTTCCATCTATAGTTTTTTTTTCAAAATTCTTCTCAGATGCCGTTCGCTCAATTGAATTTTTCTGGAATTCGCTAAAACTTCACATAACTGACGGCTACTATAAGCTCGTTGTTCTGTTTCTAATTTCACTTCCACAACCGCTAAATCTGACGGCTGCCATTTTCTTTTCCTCCCTGTCTTAGGAGTATCTTCTAACCCCATAAATCCTTTGTCTAGCCAGCGGTGCAGAGAATTTCTGACCACTAATTTTGAAACCCTTAAATATTGGGCAATTTTTTCGACTCTCCAGCCTATGGCTGAGAGCCTAATCATATTAGCTCGATTTTTGGCTTTTTGAGAAACTATTGCAGATTTACTTAATTCCAAGAGTTTTTGGTCTTGGGCTTTCGTTAAAAATACTCTTAAGGGTGGTGATGGCATTAATTGCTCGTGATTACCTCGCTTATGGGACTTTGATCTATTATCGAGCCAATCGGTTCAAAATTCGCCCAAAATTCCTAGTCACTGTCAAGTCTTACCATACATTTGTACTATCTGGGGATAGCGATATGCCGTTCGTCAGCTGCGCGAACGCACTCCTGCCAGCGCCTTAACAAAAGTTCATACAGTGTCGATTACTTTTGTCCGACTACTTACTAAAAGCCGAGCCGAACTTATCCTCAAAACAAAAAAAGAAATTGCTAGATGTAAAAACTGCTTCACCGCTAGTAGGAATTATGCACTCCTTAAAAGAAGAGTTTTCTATGCTTTTTGAAAATAGTGATAGTTTGGGAGAAGGAACATTAGAGTTAATTGATTGGTTAAAAAGAGCAGAACCATACTATAGAAACAGCGTACCGACGATCGAAAGGTGGTTTTCCTCAGTAGTAGGATATTTTGAACAAAGAACTACTAACGGAATAGTTGAGGGAATTAATAACAAGCTAAAACTTTTAAAACGTAGTGGGTTTGGCTTTAGAAACTTCAATAACTTTGAAATGCGAGCTTTACTTTTTTGACATTTTCCTAGAAATTTAGCATACTAAGTACGGAAGAACCCAAAAAAGCAGACGAAAGAAGATGAGGAAATTCGCAATTCTATTGAGGGAAAGTTTGGGCAAGCTAAACGTAGATTTTCTCTGGCTCGCGTGATGGCTAAACTTTCCCATACTTCTGAGACTGCGATTGCGATTACTTTTTTAGTGATGAATCTTTCTACCTGGCTCCGGCGGGTTTTTTGTGCTTTTTTGTCTCAATTTTTCCAAACTACTCCTTTTTGGGGTTCACAAATTAGCAAAAATTATCTTTGGGCGATTATTAGCCCATCTCAACTTATCTATCTGAGGGCTTGATTCCTTCTGTCATTCTGACGAGAGCGATCGCAGACTTATTCAGCAAGCCCTAGTTAGTTGATTACTAGCTATAACTTCTGCTGAGGATTTGGCTCATTAGTCAAGAGAGTTCGTGCGTTCATTATTGTTGGTTCACGCCGAGAGATCAAACATATTGATGCTCAAACTTTTCTTGGGGTGGTGCGTCGCAGACGCACCCCCTAAACGGTTACCTGCTAGTTAAAACTCTTTGGTAAATGTTCTGTTCGTAGCGTTGGGTATGTACTTGCTGCCAGTCAATAAAATCTAATCTTTCCGTGCTATACTTTTGGCAGGGTCGGCAATAGAACCGACGGCGTGGGACTTTTAAATAAACTGGTTGACCAAAACTGGGTAGGTCTCTGGCTAATATGTAGGTAGTTTGGTGTAATTTTTCTGTATATCCTTGACAATGAGGACACGACATTCCCCGATTTAAAATTTTTAGATGTAGGCAAATATATCCCTCAATTTGTTGAAAGGTTTCTACGGTAGTCCCTGCTATGTTTAGCAGCGTATCTAAGGGCGATTTCATCATAGTCGTTAGTCACTTCAAGGCAAACTTCCTAATATATTGTAACTTTCTGCTTATCCATCGCTGTCCAAAGTCAGCCTTTTTGCCTTACTCCCTTATTTAGTAAGCTTTTGAGTGGTTTCAGATTTTCAAATTTTTGGCTCTCATAAGCAAAATTAATCACACTAAGTACGGAAGAGCCAAAATTATCCTGTATATAAGACGGCTCCAAATAACAATTTCTGAGATATTTTGAGGTATAAACTGTTTGTCCTAGTTTGATGCACTCTCTAAAACCGACTTCAAGTACAAGAAGCATTCCGTAGGCTTAAAAAGCGATCGCCTTCCACAAATCAGAAAAGCAATCGCACCCCCTCATCTCCATCTCAAAAAAAAGCGATCACCTCCCACAAAAAGAGAAGCGATCGCCTCTTCATCCTCAAACCCTACAAACTGTGATCGCACCCCTTCATCTCCATCTCAACTAAAAAGCGATCGCCTCCCACAAATCAGAAAAGCGATCGCTCTTGGAATATGTCGCCGATTGGTCAGGCTGGTGATAAAAGTTTATTGGTAGATTTGGGTACAAAGCGGTTAATAACAGCCGAATAGGGATCTGAAAGGATAGCAGTTGAGGTAAAATGTTTTACCTGTTTCAATAAAAATAGACAGGCATTGTCTTTGTCTGCATTAATAGAAACAGACAACTTCTTCTATCATTCCAACTACGTTTTTGCCTAACTGCTACATTTCAACATTTTACAGAAGCCGATTCAGCAATAAACAGAGGCGAGATTTAACTACATTCCGGTGCTGTACTTGCTACAGCTGCTTCTTGTAAATGGTCTACCAAAAACTTGTTCTGCCCTACTCGTCCATCAACTCGTCCATCAATAGTAATATCACTTACTGTGGCACACCTGATACTCCAATCGGTATAATTATTTGTTCTCCTTGCTGCTGCACTAATTCCACTTATTGTTACGGTAAATCGGCCTCGGTTGTCGTCGTCAACCGTTCCGCGGTAGTTTCCTAAATTCCTAATGGCTGTTTCTAAATCATTCTTTTTGATGATAGTGTTCACCGTCCCATCCATTGCGGTAGGCCAGCTGTTTTTAGAGGTAACAGTGGTAACATTGTTTCTTGCCAGCAAATGTTTTTTTGCATTAAAGTTATTCAGAGTGCCACTCTCAAAATGCTTTTGTGCAAACTCATCAGTAACACTCCAGGTAAAACCGTCTGCATCGACACCTACCACCTGATCTGCAATTGCAGACATTGGATTGATTAGACAAATAACTGCCATCATTAATATCCCGATTAGTATCCTTTTCATCTTTTCCGCTCCATTCGCCATGACATTGTGTAATTAATAGCGTCCCAAACTGTCCAATAATTGGCATTAGTTGGTCATATACCTGAAGGACGACTTCAGCCTTTATTTTCTGAATTTTGCCTCTAATGTTTCTTTCCCTTTTACTCTCATTTAGATTTGAAAGTAGGGAAAACAGCACAAAGGAGGAGAGCGGGACGACGATCGCACGAGCACAAATTCTCCCGCAATTTTCCCCTGCACCACCAGACAGAAATTCCCCCAACGTCCAGTTTCTTCATCAAATTGAGCCAACGCCAAAATCGGTGTAAATAGCCTTTCACCCAGCACCATCTCAACCCATCGACAACCATCACTCTTTATCTCTAACTTCTCCTCAGAAGTCGCCGCAACTATCGCCGACTTAGACTGCTGCACATCACGCGCTACCTCGATCACTTCCTCTCCCACACAACTCTCCACTTCCTCCACCGCTTCGGATAGAGTCACCGTCTCGTCTGCGATCGCTTCAACTCCCTCATTCCCCTCGGACATTTCCCCTATTTCTGACTCAGTTGCAGTCAGTGGAACTGATTTATCCCTATCCGTCCCCTCCTCCCCGATAAAATATCCCCTCAACTCCTCTTGCAAAATCTTCCGCGCCTGGGAAATACGCTTGCAGACATTCTGGTAGGAAATCTCTTGCCGTTGGGCAATCTCTGGATAAGACAGTTCTTGATAAAAGTGCAGAATAAACGTCTCGCGCAGCCTTGTCGGTAAGTTATCAATAGCGCGACGAATTGCAATTCTTTTTTCGTCAGCTTCGAGTACACTTTCTGGCGTATTCTCACAGGAAACAAATCCTTCCTCTTCACTCCTTGCGTAACCTTCTATATCCTCAACTCGATTCGCCCCCCGGCTGCGTTCTCGATGAATATCCACGCACAGATTGCGAGTCAGCGTCGTCAACCAAGCCTTAAAGTTAGTAATTTCTCTCGCAAACTTTTGCGCCTTTTCCCAGGCCCTAAGCATTGCCCGACTAAGCGCATCTTCAGCATCGGTAGCGTTTCCGCCCATCCACCTGACGCAGCAACGATAAAGATAATCTTGATATTGTTGCCATTGCTGCCAAAAAAATGAGTCCAGATATATTGTTTTGTCAGTTTTGCTATATCCTGGGTACTCGAATTGATTGGAAATGGTAGATGCTTGAAGAACCATCCTAGTAAATTTGATTTAGGAATTTATACATATTGACTAAACCATGCTTTCTCTGACTTCTAACTATAGTTTTTGTCTGAGCAAGCAATTATCAGTCTTTTTAGGCTAGGAAAAATCTATCTCTTTAGATCAATGCGTGTCAATGCAAGTTAATAAACTTAATATTAACCTTAGTGTATTTCAGTAAAGTTATGTATAGGAATTTGGGTAATCACAAAGATTTGTAGCCCTTTGCAATAAGGTTTACTGTACTTACGTCCAGAAACTTACGGTTCGCTCATTTGTGAGAGAGTTAGAGAAAATGGGAGCTAGAGCGCCAGTCCAGTAAAAGAGGTTGACAAAAAGGGCTCTTCCGTACAAAGGTGTGCTAACTTAACTTAAATTGAGCGCCCAGGCTTTGCTACGTAAGGTTTTGAGATCATTTACACAAGGTTTGCCTATCACAACTTACTTTCTTAGGATAAATGGCCTTGAAATCCCGGCTATACAATGGTTATGACACTAAAAAACTAATCGTTTGGCACACCTTTGTACGGAAGACCCGGTTTTACCTTCTGTGCCCGCGTAGTGCGATCGCTTCGGATAACTAACAACTTGAGTTATTATATTCTTTAGATTTTTCCTTATAATTGTGGTCATCTGTATTTCTCCAAACAGTTTGGCTATCTTCAGTCCCTATCCCAATGGTATTTGTTCCCCTGATTGGATTTACCACCTGTCATTTCAAATGGTTTATTGTTTTTGATGGTAAGAGTTACTTTGTGAGCAGGCATAATCTATTTTTCCAAAGAATTATGTTGCGTACAAGTGGAGGTTTCGTCCACCAGAGGTAATGCGATCGCTTGATGGATAAGTAGGGCGATCGCGCTCCTGTTAAAATGGCTTCAATTCAAGATGGCTGGGCGATCGCCAGCATTTTTCATCTCTCAACACTAAAAGCATTAACTCCACTGAACGTTGACTTTATCAGCACTTAAGCAGTAAACTTCAGCAGTACTTGGGGGGTTATGGCCTGCAACACCATAAAAAGTTCCAGGGTCGATTGTACCCGCTTTAGGTTTGATACGCCAAATACTATAATCAGGAACTCCCGCACCGCTCCCCCGATCATTCCATATAGATTTGTCAATTTTAATTTCAGCAGCAGTGACTAAACTTTGATGCACACAAACTAATCCCTCAATTTCTTCCCCTGAAGGTTTTTCATAATTTCTAGCACCCAAGCGTAAAAAGTAACCAAGTGCTACGTAGCCCTCTGGTGGAATCGGTCGCCAGCAAGAAGCGTAATCTGTTGAAGTCATGAAATTATTATCCCAAACTTTCTTAAAGTCTATCGGTGGTTTTACTGCTTCAGGTTCAAGGGGATTCACGAGCAACATCCTTTCGTAGGGTTGTTGTGCATCACCTTGGGCACACTGACCAACCCAAAACCACCCTTGTTTATGAACAGGTTGGTAAACTGTTACTTTGTTATTCCATCCACCACTGGTATGTCTCTGTACATCTCTCCCGTATTTAATGTTAAGCCAAGCTTTTTTGGTACTCTCTGGCTTAGAAATACTTCCTGTCAATTCTCGGCAAAGTTCATCAAGCTGCTTTTGGTTCTCAGCAACTAAATCCTCTCCTAATTGTTGCAGCTTTGCTATTATCTCGGGTTTGATATCGTCCATCCCAATATCATTCTCAAACCGCTTTTGGTAGCGTTGATACGTTAGACCTGGAAATTGCTCTTTAATTTTTTCTAATTGTTCATTAATAGCAGCAGAAACACTACTCATCATGACATTTAACAGAGGTGCACCTAACCATATCCAATCCTGAACACCAGCTTTTTTTAGATTAGAATATGATTTTGAAAATTCACCTGTTCCTAGCGAAACCAACAGAATAGATGGTGACTGAGGATACAACTCTTTAGCGCGAATCAGAAGCTCCAGAGTGGGATTATTAATAAAAATTCCTCCATCGACGAAGACTCGTGGCTTCTGCCCAGGCTTGGAAAAATCTGCTGCTGGAAAAAAGGTCGGAGCTGCTGAGGTTGCCCGTGCTGCCTGCCATACATAATAATCATCTTCATCACTACCTTTAAGAATTCCATCGCGACTTTTATTACTATTAAAATAGTATGGACAGGCATTGTCAATATCGTAGCTGAAAACTGTCACGTCCGGTGTAGGCGGTAATGCTGACATTTTAGTGTCACCAAATTTATTTTGGAGAAAATTTTCAATTGATTGAGCAGAATATTCTGAAGCCGTGAATCCAGGTCCATGATCGGGTGGTAACAATCCAAGCATCTCTCTCAATACATTAAGAATTTTATCATCTATAGTGCTATTCTCTACTTGGAATAAGTAGTTAGCATCTAATGAGTAAATTTGCAATAAATCTCGCGCAGTATAGAACTGGTCTTTTTTGGGTAATTTTGAATTTAAACCTAGAGAAATAATGCCACCAGTTGACGTTCCTCCCATTACATCGAATAGCTCGTGAATTGGTCGTCCTGTTTGGTCTTCGATGTACTCAAGGACTGTCAAAGGAATAATGCCCCGAATGCCACCACCATCAATTGATAAGGCCCGAACGCTCTTCATGTATCTTCTTCTCCTGTCGGTTAATCTTTGTTCGATTTCTTCTATGAGACGTTTCCGATAGACAATTTCTGAATCTTTTGCGTCAGTACTGAGAGGATGTTTTAAAGTTTGACTCAAAAAAAATGAACCCTCATCTTCATCCCGACAGACTCTTGACAAAGGATTGAAAATAGGCAAAACAATACAAAGGAGGAGAGCGGGACGATCGCAAAAATTCGGTTCTTACGCAATTTTGGTGAAGAGAAGCAATAAGCTAGAAGATAGACGTGGTAAGGGTTAGAGGGATGTAGTACCCGGTATGAGGAAAAAGTAGAACTAGCCTGTTGGTTCTTACGCTATTTTGGTGAAGAGAAGCAATAAGCTAGAAGGTAGATGTGGTAAGGGTTAGAGGGATGTAGTACCCGACATGAGGAAAAAGTAGAACTAACCTGTTGAGGCAGCACTCTAGGAAAATTGGCACTCAGACTACCAGATAGAAACAGCCAGAGGAAAAGCTTGCCGGATGTAGTACAGACTAGAGAAGGAAAAACCACCCCAATACTGATCGCGAACAGGTAAAAAACCAGATAAATGAGAAAAATTCTTAACAAATATTCAGCAGAGCAAGAGAAAACGACGTTGGAGTAAAGGTAAACCAGCGCGGCCATACATTTGACGTTTGAGCATCTTAAGACGATTGACTGGGTGTGGTCAAAACCCGTTGGGAGGAGAGGAGCGGGCGAGCGACCACTGATTTTTAGTTAAAAATAGAATAAAAATGAATTTTATCTGCATCAGAATTGAGGCCACAGGAGGAACTCTCCAATCAGAAATTTCCTTAGCTCAAAGTAATATTTGTCCCTTAGTTAACTTTTTCCAGCCGATAATTGATTAACCAAACACCCCGACTAGATAATCCTTGTTCTTCGTGATACATAATAATAGACTCACCACTGAACCAATCAAGCGCAGTTTTGACTTCATACCAACCATTCTCTTTCTGTTGAGAGGGTACTAAAGCAACCGGAGTTTTCTGTCCGGTAGTTAATGCGACCAGGTTATGCGTAGGGCAAAACATCGGTGTTTCGTCGGGTCTAGTATCATTAGGCTTGCGTTTCTTAGGTGGCCTGCATTTGATACAATACTTGGGTAGCTTCCCTGGATAGCACTCACGAGTAGTCATTTCTGCACACTTGCAACAGACAAAAGTGACCGGGCGAGTATAAATAGTGCGAGTGTGAGCGCGAACAATAATAGTTTGAGAAGGCATCTCTTGAAAAAATGAAAGTAGGCCACAGCTAATCAAGGCCAACTGAAACTACTATCTCATTGGCATTGACCATCCAAAAATATAATTTGACATCCAACGGTGGAAAAACCAACTTTTCCAGTCGGGTGATTTGACAACCAGAAAATTGCTCTAGGGAGCTGTGTACAGCTTAACCACCATGTTCAATGCCTAATTGCTCTTTGAGTGGGCGTGCTGAATCGCCTGTTTTCTGGTTCCACAGGTAGGGCGATTCAACTTCCAGACACCCGAATAAGACTGCGTATTTGACTACTTGGCGGCGGTGTACAGCTAAACCTTCTTTCTTGGCTTGTGCTGTTAGGGTTGAACTTAATTGCTGGAAAACCTTTGCTACTACTTGTAAGCCTACCTGTCGCAGTATGGAGGCGATTACCCGCTCTAGTTCTGCCAATAGAAGTTGCTTGTCTTTTTCCGATTCCTCAATGGCCGAGAATAACTGGGTGGCTAGTTGAGAGATAAGATGATCGTAATCTTGTTTCATGGCCATGTCCTGAAAACGATGATATTTCAAGACATTGCCATATTTCTCAGTTTTTGGGGTGTAAAGAAGGCACATTAGTCTGGTAGTCGCTCTCCAATGGCTATCCATACTCACCAGCTTGAACATATCGTTGGCCACAGTCGAGTAGCTCCTGTGGCCTTAATTGCGAGGAAATTAAACTCATCGTAATTCTATTTTTAACTAAAAATCAGTGGTCGCTCGCCCGCTCCTCTCCTCCCAACGGGTTTTGACCACACCCCCGTTTGGGTAAGTGCATTTGAGTAAATTGGCGTCATAGCCTGATTGTATTTGCTACGGTGTCACACTGTGCAGAGCTTTTCCAAGGTGACGTGAGCCGTACAAAGCATAACGAACTTATGATGGTTCACTGCACGTTAACCCTATTTGGTTTTCTCCTTGCTCTCTAGCAGATATTCTTCTGCTCTTACTCGGTCAACAGATCCCTCTTTTGGCTTTGTATGCTTAGGATACTTGGCACTGGAAATAAACTAAGACGACACTAGCATTATTTGTGCTGAGTAATCGCTCTTGGAGACGCAGTAGTAAGCAAATTGATATTGAGTCGGCAGATAGCAAAACTCAAACTGCTTACGCATACCGAGCTTATCCAAAATATTGCTCGATCTTTTGTTTTCAACTCTTACACAAGCACCAATTTTGTTGAAATTTAATGCCTCAAATCCATATTTGAGACAGGCGGCAGCTACTTCTGTTCCGTAGCCATTACCCCATACCTTACGAGCCAGGACGTACCCTATCTGAACATCTGGGCTGCTGTCAAAATGGTAATAGAGTCCCGCTCTTCCAATCAGTTCACCCTCAAGTAGTATGGCAAAGGGGCCGAAGTTGTATTTCTGCCAATGAGTTATGTAAGACTCTAAAAGTTCTCTTGTCTGCTCTTCTGTTCTTGCACCCGCTCCAATATAGCGCATGACCTCTTCATCGCTGTAAATCTTAGAAAGAGCCTCATAATCGTTTGATTTAAACAGCCTCATTGCTAATCGCTCAGTTTTGTTGATAGACGAAGGTAGCCCATCTGAGGAAAAGCTGTTAGTTAAGGAATGAGTTTCATTATTATCAAATTGAACGACTTCAACGAGCCGACAAAACGGTTGATTTTTTGTGAGATTTTTCATTCTTTTTACCTCAATTGCAGCTACATAATCAAACAGTATTCACAGCTATATACATTTAGTTACCTAGTAGTATAATTTTTTGAAAAAATCACACTAGGCATTAATGGCAATTAGTACTTATTCAGAGGGAGCGGAATATTCAAATTCAATGATTTCGGCGTCGTTAATACATCGAAATTCAACGGCATTGTTGCTAGGATTATGCACCGGGCGACCACATCGCAGTTGACCGTCTTGCCATCTGGGTTGCCCTTGCTGGGAAGCCATTAGACAGGTACTACAGAGTATCTGTGGTGGGAGCATTTGGTCTCTCAACAGCATGACAAGCTTTTTCATTTTTTTATTTCGCTAAATATTCAAAGGTTGTCTAATATGCAATCTGTCCAGGTTTTATGATTGACTTTGGGAAAAGGTGTTAACTGGAACTACCAGTAAGGTGATACCTTGGATACCAACTACAGTAACTGGCTCGTCAGGAAGAACCGTCGCTTGGCAATCTGGGTAATAAAACTGGGCTGGCCAGTAAGTCCCCTGAAACTTAACTCGTCCGGGCTGATTGCGGGCGATCTTACGCTCGACTTGGCCTGGGAGTGGATCTGGAAATTTCTGAATCTCGCTGCGGGTAAGTAAATTCATGGTCTGGTTGTTTTGCTGCTTCCCTATGATTCAGGAGGTAACTTTCATTGATGAAATCCTGAATCATTCTTATTGTCGTAATAGCAATGTACTAGGCAGTCAAAAAGCTTTTCAATACATAATCTTCAATTTTTGTTCATAAAGTTAAGTTCATAAAGTTCATAAAGTTCCTAAATTTAATCACACTGTTATTAATAATGTTAAATTTATATAACATTTTGAAGTGAGCTAGCTAATGAATAAAGATCCATTTTCCAGGCAAATTATAAGTCTTGTAAATCTGGCGAATGAGTTAGTCTTTCGCCAATACGGAAAATCCTTGGATGAACTAGAAGAAGACGTACTTAAAGGAGCTTTAGCTGGTTGGGACTATGGACAGATTAAACGCCAAGCCAGACGGGATGTTAGTGTTGAATACCTCAAAAAATGTGTCAGCCCCAGTATGCGGAGAAAAGTTACAGAAGCGCTTAAAGCTATAGGCGTACTAGACCCAGAACTGATTAGACTCAGAAAAAACGAGCTTCTGATATTGCTGAGGCAAGCGCAGGAGAGGCTTCCACCACCCGATCCAAGAAAAGACCTAAAAGAAACGACATCTAAGCAGCTTCAGACAGGTACTCATCCACAGGTGGATTGGGGAGAGGCAGTTGATGTCTCGGTTTTCTATGGACGAACAGAAGAACTGGCAACTCTTGAGCAGTGGATTGTGCAAGATGGCTGCCGATTGGTGGTACTGTTGGGGATGGGGGGAATTGGCAAAACTTACCTGTCTATTAAATTGGCCGAACAGATTCAAGATCGGTTTGATTACGTTATTTGGCGATCGCTACGTAACGCCCCATTAGTCCAAGATATGTTGACCAACTTGCTTCAATTGTTGTGCAACAATCAAGAAATTGATTTTCCGGACGACATAAGCGGTAAAGTTTCACTACTAATTAATTATTTACGCTCCTCACGCTGTTTGTTGGTACTAGATAATGTCGAGTCAATTTTGCGTTCTGGTGAGTGCGCGGGGCAGTATCGCGAGGGATATGAGGGGTATGGGCAATTCTTTAAACGAGTAGGAGAAGCAATTCATCAAAGCTGCTTGATATTGACCAGTCGGGAGGAACCAGAGGAAATTAGCAGCTTGCAAGGAGAAACGCGACCCATTCGCTCATTTAGGCTATCAGGGTTAGGAGAAGAAGCAAAGGAAATCTTTAGAGCCAGGAATCTTTCCGGTTCAAATGATGAGTATAAAATATTGATTGACCTCTACCAAGCTAATCCCTTTATATTGAATATAGCTGCCAGTACAATTCAAGAAGTTTTTAATGGCAATATTCCTGAATTTTTACAGCAAGAAACTGCATTATTTGGTCAAATTAACTATCTTTTAGAGGAGCAATTTGCTCGCTTGTCAAAACTCGAACAGGAGATTCTGTACTGGCTGAATATTAACCGTGAACCTGCTTTACTGTCAGATCTGAAACAGGAGATTGTACCCACAGTATCAAATCGCGAATTAATTGATAGTTTGTCTTCATTACGGCGACGCTCTATAGTTGAAAAAAGTACCGCAGGTTTTACATTACAACCTCTTGTTATGGAGTACTTAAATAAAAAACTAATTGAGCTAATATATCAAGAAATTAAAGGTAATGAAATTAAGTTATTAAATCATTATTCTTTAATGCTTTCTCAAGCGAAGGACTATGTTAGAGAATCTCAAATTCGTCACATATTTTTGCTAATTAAGCAAAAATTAGGAACCTATTTTAAAAGCAAAATCGAGCTTAAAAATCAGCTACTAAAAATTTTAACAACTCTGCGAGAGCAATCTCCACAAGAGTCAGGATATGCAGCGGGAAATATTCTCAATTTGCTTTGTTACTTAGAGATGGATTTAAGCGGTTCTGACTTTTCTCATCTAAGCGTTTGGCAAGCCTATTTACGGGAAGTCAAGCTGCCTCGTGTAAATTTCGCTTATTCCGATCTCACTAATTGTGTTTTTGCTGAGTCTTTGGGAAGTGTCTTGTGCTACCAAAACAATCCGGTCAGTCGCCTTCCATCCAGATGGTCAAATTTTAGCTAGTGGTAGTAGCGACCAAACAGTAAAGCTTTGGGATGTTAATAGCGGGCAATGCCTGAGAACTTTGTTAGGACATAGTGATTGGGTACGGTCAGTGGCTTTTAGTCCAGAGGGTCGCTTACTAGCCAGTAGCGGTGCTGACCAGACGGTAAAGTTATGGGATGTTAATAGCGGGCAATGCCGCCACACTTTCAAGGGACACACCAGTTGGGTTAGGGGAATGGCTTTCAGTCCCGATGGGAATACCCTTGCCAGTGGAGGCTTCGATCGGACGGTGAGACTCTGGAGTGTCCGCACTAAACAATGTCTCAGAACTTTGCAGGGCTATACCAATCGGGTATTGTCAATTGCCTTCAGTCCCGATGGTCAAAACCTTGTCACTGCTAACGAAGACAAAACGGTAAGGCTATGGAATATCCACTCTGGAGAGTGCTTCTATACCTTCAAGGGACATAGTGATTGGGTACGGTCAGTAGCTTTTAGTCCCGATGGTCAAACAATCGCCAGCAGTAGTGCAGATAAAACGGTAAAGTTGTGGGATATTAACACTAAGCAATGCCTCCACACCTTTAAGGAAGATACTGATTGGGTATGGTCAGTGGCTTTTAGTCCCGATGGTCAAACAATCGCCAGTGGCAGTGACGACAGAATGGTGAGGTTATGGGAAATCAGCACTGGGCGATGTCGTCAAATCTTGTCGGGACATACGGGAGCTTTACGGTCAGTGGCTTTCAGTCCGGATGGTCAAGTTCTGGTAAGTGGCAGTTTAGACCGGACTGTGAAGCTATGGCTTATTAACACTGGGGAGTGCCTACAAACGTTGGAGGGACACAGCAGTTGGGTATTGTCAGTGGCTTTTAGTCGAGATGGTCAAACATTAGTCAGTGCTAGTGCAGATAAAACAGTAAAGCTCTGGGATGTCCGTACTGGGGAGTGTTTGCAAACTTTGCGGGGACATGAGAATTCTGTCTGGGCGATTGCTTTGAGTCTAGATGGTCGCTTGATAGCCAGTGCTAGTGATGACCAAACGGTGAGACTATGGAATTTGCACAGCGATGTCCACAGCGATCTCAGCTGCCAAATTTTGCGGGGACATACAGATTTCGTTCGGTCGGTTGCTTTCAGTCCGGATGGACAAATCCTTGCTAGTTGCGGTCAAGATGAGATCGTCAGGGTTTGGAAAGTTGAGACAGGCGAGTGTCAAAGTACTATGAGAGCCGAAAGACCCTACGAAGGTATGGACATTACTGGTGCTACTGGTTTAACAAAAGCTCAAAGAGCCACGCTGATCGCTTTAGGAGCGGTTGAACAGAAAAACGATTATATCGATTCTCTTTTACTTTGAAATAAATGAATCCGGAAAACATAAATCTACCTCAAATTCTCTTAAAAACTGTGTTTGAGCCAATTCTTCAACTAAATTTTGTTGAAGTTCCGTTAGTAAACCCATGCCCCATACTAAAGACTTGTAAGGCAACTGGTTGTGCTATTTTTACTTTAAAAATCCCGCAATTTCCCCATGAAATATGCGGGATATAGGTTCTAAGAACAAAGGAATAAATCTAACAAGCAAATGGGAAGATATCGGTGGGATTTGCCGCTCGAATGTAATCGTTGCAAGAGACAATTAGGGATTGAGTCAAGCTGGCTGCGTTAAATCCGATTCGCTCGTGTTCCAACAGAGAAGTGTCAATGAACAGGTGGTTCAGATTTTCAAAAATCGGTTGAACAAACGGCGGCATTGAGCCAGGTACTAACCCCCCTGTCAGTTCAGCCATTTCTTCAGAAGTCGCAAACCGGAAGCTCTTTACATCCTTTAATTGGCTTTTCAAAGCTTTGGAATCAAGCCTCTTATCCCCTGGTAAAACGAAAACATTAAACAGAGTTGCACCCTTTTTAGAAGTCATCTTCATTAACAAAGCTTTTGCCCCGATTACAGATTCACCTGCCGCCTGTTGGCGAGCTTTGTAACTTTCTTCGCTAGTTCGTGTTTCGGGGTGGGAGAATAGCTTATATTTGACTGAGTTGCAGTCTAATAAATGGCAAATTTTCTGGGTAGTATTCATTGTTTTAATCCTTTGTTTTTCACAGAAAATGGCTCAATAAAATAAGGGCAGTTGGTGAACTGCCCCAAGACTGGGTTTAATCACTCAAGAACCAGGGATTGGATATCAAAAATATAGGTGTCATCGCTGGTTCCTGTCACACGGCGCAACAGTTCAAGCGAGTGCCTAGCAAATAAACGTTGTAGCCAGCGATTGCCCCCCTCAACAGCCGCTCTTCCGTGCAAGCACTTATGATTGTTAAAAATTAGTAAATCTCCTGGTTGTAGTACCACTGGTTTTGCCACATACGGTAAGATATCAACCAAGGCATTTAGCGCTGTTTGGGCTTCTTTATCTTTAGTCTTGATAGAGTAAAGGTTGCCTGCAATTTCGGGTTCACCGTAACTGTCGTTGTTAACCAGCGATCGCCATTCGGACTGAATCAATTTGCCACCCCACAACTGGAAAGATTCTGGGAGTTCGATCCGGAAGCGGTCTTCGCGTAAAATACGCTGGTGGCGAGAACTGAGTTCCTGCAAAGCTTCATTTAACACAGCGATATACGTTGGCGTTTTGCATTGATTAATCAGTCCCAAGAGCATTAGGTATTCTGGGCGATAATTTCGTCCCAGGATGGCATCATCAGTATGAAAGCCAAGAGCAATGCGGCCTCCATTAGACAGCGACAGTTCTTGACCCGCAATTGGTGTGACTTGCTGAACTAACTCTCCTTTCTCTTGCTTGTAAGCAACAGGCTGTAAGCCAGCAGCACTGGCGGTTACCAGCAGAGTAGTTTCGCTAACCCAAGTTTTCTTATTCTTGGGCCGTTTGCCGTCTTTGGGGGGAGAAGGCAGTTCCCGGTCAATCAGCATATTTTGCAAGACTGTATATGGTAGCCCGTGTGGTTGCTGCATTAGTTTAAGCGAATGCTTGATAGGCGTTAGGTGCTTAGCGAGCTGCGGAGCTTTTGACAAAAGAACCCTGTTAGGATCTACTCCATCTTGAATTTCAATCGCTTCAGCTTCCTTTAGAAAGGCTATGCGGTTGGCTTCTGGCAGCTCAGCTGTATTTGAGACAATGCAGTAGTTGTTGCTCATCGTATTAGTACCTATGTTCAGCGTTGCCTTTGTATGGTCTAACTCCACAGCAATAAGCTAGTTATTGTGCAAGTCTGGTGAGTCCGTGCTTTTCTCAATCTGGTTTCTGAGCTAAGCATTTGACTGTTGACCATAACAACCCACATTCCGCACCCTCAACTGTCACAATCGGAAATTACGGAGAAAAGAAGGCACTCGCAAGAGTAAAAAGAGACATATTCAGTCAAAAAAGACATTTGAGTAGCCCTAAATAATCCAGAATGGCATCAAAACCTATTCTCAATAATTAGCAATAAGAATCAGAAGCAGATCTCTAGTTATTTGATAAATGAATGAGGATATTGAATGTCTAAATAATCAGTTAACCTAATATATGCTCTTAAGCCACCGGATTTTTTGACTCAAAAAAGGAGAGCTACTCGTCAAAGCAATTAGCTCTTGGTAATCAGTATAATGAATTAATTGTTAAATAAACAGACAAAAATTAGGTATTTAACTTATAGTAACGAAGACAATCATCAGGTAATAAATCCAGGATAAAATCTCTATCTTGAGTCCAATTAGAAATGTGAAGTTCCCGATTAAGTAGAACTAAATGAATTGACTGGAAACATTGAAATATCCATCTAAAAGTGGGACGGTTAGTAGCTTTACCCAACTGATTTTTAATGGTAGATTTGGATTTAGATAAAGCGGCTCGTAATTGTCTTTGTGCCAGTGTATAGACCAGCAAGCATAAACCCATAATCATGGCTAATGATTCAATTCTTTCCGGACTTTTTAGAAAGATACTATCGGCAAAGAATAATGGGTCTTT
This sequence comes from Aerosakkonema sp. BLCC-F183, assembly GCF_041929145.1. NCBI lineage: Bacteria > Bacillati > Cyanobacteriota > Cyanophyceae > Aerosakkonematales > Aerosakkonemataceae > Aerosakkonema > Aerosakkonema sp. BLCC-F183. Next base: position 23,501 of record NZ_JBHFNU010000068.1, read on the forward strand.
CAGAAAGCCAAATCCCCGCTCACAAGACTGTTGAGCTTTATATTCTATAAGCATTGAATCATTGCTGAGTACAGTTGAGTCTAAAACATTTGTGGCAATAATGAAACGTCCTGCACTCAGAACATCGCTGTTAATTTTAGCTTCATTCCGGCCAACTGTAGCCCAGATAGAGTAAGCTTTTTCTGGTGGATTACCTGGTTTATTTATGGTAATTTCAGTAACTTTACTCGACTCTATTTGATGATATTTAAACGTTTTTGACAGTTTGGCTAATGCCTTGATTGCATCAGCTTCACAGGCAAAGTTATCTTGGGATAACTGTTTCAATTCTTTTAAGGCTTTGGTTTGAGCTAATTCAATTTTTTGGGATAGCTTTCGTAAGTCTGATTCCCTTCTAGCTTCACTCTGCACTACCAGCCATCTTTGCTCTACTCCGGCATAAGTTGCTGTTGTTTCTCGAAATTTATATCCGGTCAAAGTACTAGCAACGAATTCCGATTCTGGTAAGGTTGATACTAATGATTGCGCTGATTTTATACTTAAAGGTACGCGACACAACCAGCGTAAATCTGACATCAATTTAATATTTGTTTCGGTATATAAAGCACAGTCTGCAACTATGAGACTATCAACTTCTAGTTGTTTTTGATAGTCTACTGCGATTCGAGCAAAACATGATGAGTCAGCTTGATTTCCCGATGCTAATTTCAAAAAGATTGGTATATCTCCATCTCCCGAACAGATTAGTTCGATGATAAATTGTTTCAAATCTGGTCTATGGTCACGGGAATAACCGTAGGTTATGGTTATTTCTTTGGGCGATTTTCTGGCTAATTCTTCTGACCCTTGTCCATTGACTGTTGGTTGGTTCATAAAGCTTACTTCTGGTAAGCTCGAATTGTATTCTCCATGTACGTGCATTGAGGACGAATCTAAATGCGAGGATGATAAAGATACGTTAAATTTCTTGACTGCATTCAAAGCAACTATTAAAAATATTGTATCCAGTCCTTTGCTAAATAGCTTATCCATGACTCTACCCAGTTTATCATCATTGAGATATTCTGGCTTGACTCCGGCTCCTATCAAGTGCTCACAGGCAATGTTTTCAAAAAACTTAGGAAACATATATAAAGGTTGAGATACAAATCCTAGTCCGTTCAAAATCATCGCTTTGACTACATGACCTGAACTAACCTTTTCTCCTTTTTCTTCTGGGATTAATTCATTAATTATTTCTACTAATCCTATCGCGTCTATGATGCCTGCTACTATCCCTAAATGGTCTATATTTTGAATCTCTATTTCGTTATTCATTCACATCACCACAGAGTTCTCCACAACTTGAACCAAATAAGGTAATTTTCCCATTTATTCTGTGGTGATAAATTAATTTTTTTAACTATGAATGTTGTTTTCTTACCTTTCCTTCCCACTTCCCCAGCTTAATGCTATTTATTATCATTAAGTCTCTTTTTTCTGTTTCTGCTTTAGTTCACTTGTACTACTGAATCCCCTTTTTCTTGATGTGTGACAGTTGAGGGTGCGGAATGTGGGTTTTATCCCAAAAAGTACCACTCTCTAACTGACAGCGACCGGATACAGAACCTTCAACCGTCTGGGGGGTAGATACTTTGCTTGCGATCGCAAGTCAGGGTTTGACCGTTCAAGGCAGGATTCATCATCACGCCAGCTGCGGTAAATACGACTCCGAACATCCAGATTAACCAAGGATACGATCGCACGAGCAGCCGACTGGATGTTTGCCGAACGATTTGTATGATGAGGTTTCTCAGCAGTAACTCTACAGTTAAGCTTCCCAGAGGCGCTACTCCATTCCGCAAACGGTCTACTGTGCTTGGGTTTCCTTGAAAAGGTCGCTTTCTTCGCTATACAATTCTATACGTTGTACATACATCAATCGGTGACGCCTTCGCGTATATACATTCGCGGGTGATATTCTTTAGTTAGAGATTAACAAATTAGTGGGAACTATGGCAGCAAAGAAACTGGCAACTTTTCGGATCGATCCTAATAAATGGCAAGCTTTTCAGCAGTGGGCTAAGCGTAGCGGAACTAATGCCTCTGCTCTGTTAACTGAGTATATTGATGGTTGTTTGGATATCCCACCAACCAGGGTATCAAGATTTAGTATAGACAGGAATAATGATGTTTCTTTAGAACAACGTATGGATGAATTAGAACAAAGATTAAAAGATTTGCAAAGTTCTATGGAAGCTTCTATCAAACAAGCAGTAGAAACGCAATTAGCTAACTTGCAAAATCAAGTTTCTCAGTCAGAACAAAAGTAGCAATAGCAAACCGATAAGCGATCGTAGGAATTTCTAAGGGAAATATTGGAGAAGTTGTCTCTGGGTGTGGCGTTGATTCTTTCAATAAGCTGCGCTCGGTTTCCCCCTGGCTTCCCCACTCCACGTAGATTCAGGGGTGAACTCGTGGCAGAATTGATTATTATCTATAAGAGCTATTCCGATAATCCTATGAGCCGTCTATCTTTCAAGTCACTGGTTATGATAACGCCCCAACCTTTGACGATGCACCCGGCGGCGGTGTACTTGGATGGATTGAGCAAGGGGTCGAGGGCCACGATGGAGCCTGCCCTCAATGCGATTGCCAAACTCATCACCGATGGGCAATGCGATGCACTTACGCTTGATTGGGCGGCATTGCGTTATCAGCATACGGCGGCGATTCGGACTACTCTAATGAAAAAGTTTGCCCCGGCGACGGTGAATAAGATGCTATCTGCCCTGCGGCGAGTGCTACATGAAGCATTTAAGCTTGATTTGATTGATGCTAATGACTACGCTAAGGCTGTAGATTTTAAGAGTATCAAGGTAGAAAAAGGACTTAAGGGTAGGGCGCTTACTCAAGCTGAAATTACTAAACTACTCCAAGTTTGTCAGGAACAGCGAGGTGCCGTTGGTGCGAGAGATGCGGCGCTAATTGGGATTCTGCGCGGTGCGGGATTGCGTCGGGCTGAGGTGGTTAATCTAACTTTGAAAGACTTTCATCCCCTGACTGGCGAATTGGAAATATGTAACGGTAAAGGTGGCAAAGACCGCTCGGTTTATTTACCCAAAATAGCTATTGATTTAGTAAATAATTGGTTAACCAAAAGAGGCCACAGAGCCGGAGCATTGTTGTGTCCGATTCAGAAAGGGGGACAAGTAGAACTAAGACATCTAACTCCCCAAGCGGTATTATTGATTGTGAGAAAACTAGCCAATGATGCAGGCATTACAAGATTTTCGCCACACGATTTTCGCCGTACCTTTTGTTCTGATTTGTTAGATGCAGGCGTCGATATCGTGACCGTCCAAAAGTTAGCGGGACACTCTAACCCAGCGATTACTTCTAAATATGATAGACGTGGAGAACAGGTGAAACGAAAAGCGGTGGATTTGTTGAAATTTTGATTATACTCAAACACAAGATTGGTACAAGTAAACAAAGAAACAAACTATGCCATAGTACCAATATTTAGTTAAAACTATCACCAGTACCTTAGCAATCGCTGCAAGTATATCGGGTTGGGAAACACCATTTCCGTCTATACATTGTCGGTACGACCCTGGCGGTGATTGGGTGGATTTTGGCCAAACTCGTAGCCTAAAGTGCTGTGGATTTTGACCCTCACCCTATTTTGTTTACGAAAGTTGAAAGGTGCTAACCTGTTTGGCTGCGGTTACGGAAGGGTTATTTTTCACTTTATCTGCGAATGGCTGTTGATTTTTTCAACTTATGCGCGAATTGCTGGAGATTTTTTCAATTTATGCGCGAATGAGCCGGATTTTTTTCAACTTATGTGCGAATGAGGTGGCTCAAAGGGTATATCTGCCGTTGCTCCTTTTTCAACTTATGCGCGAACCGACATCCTTGTGGCCTAAAAGTGCTGTGGATTTTGAACCCTTTTCAGTTCAGGGGGCGACAAGGGGGCTAGGAAGCTTGCTGGATGAGGTTTAGAGCTTTTAACCCCCGTTGATAAAATGTGCGCTTATTGCGAACAGAAGTGACTAATTCCTCCACCCACTCCTGACACTCATGAAAGGCAGCTATCCAGTTATAGCCATACAAACCAACCCAAAAATTGCTATGTCTTCGTTTAGTTCTGCCTGCTTCCTTTGGCCGACAAATATAAGCTGATTTCCCTAAAGTGCTTATTTGTTCCCCTTGTAACCAAGCCGTAGTCATCGCGATAGCAATCAATAAGATTAAACGTACTAACTTATCCTGTGAAGCTTGAGAACCTTCTAAATTATAACCACCAGTTTTACAATCCTTAAACATCGCTTCAATGCCCCAACGTTGTTTATAAGCTTTTACCGCTATTTCTAAATCACCTAAATTAGTCAGCAGATACCAAGGTAATTTTTCTTGTTTATTTCTATATTTCCTGCGCCAATACACGGCCAGGTTAAAACGAGCAAACCCTTTTTTTTGAGTAATGTTAATTCCCAAGAAAAATTTTCGTTGACCGGGTGCTAGCTGAATACTTGATAGGGAATTAAATTTCCGTCTTTTCAGGCGAAAAGTCGTATCCTTTTTTTGCCTCTACACGAACTTGACACCTTGGCGGTCTATCCACTGCGCCAAGTCTACACTGTGGAACTCTCTGTCCCCTACAATCACTATTTGATGAGTTTTAAATAATTTAATCACAGGGCGCAAGACGACTTGTTGTTCTCTCAAATCACTCGCTCCTTTTTTGGATAATAAAATCCAAAATATGGGGAAAGCTCGTTTTTGGTAAATCGCACTGGCCATCAGGATATTATTCTCTTGCCAAGCCGTTCTATCCAAGGCAATAATCAATCGTTTTCCTTTTGGTATACGTTGAGTAATAATTTCTTTAATCAGAGGAAACCACACCAGAACTACACTTAATCTGGTCAAGTTCAAAAAACGTTGTATATGACGACGGCGACTATTCTGTTGAATTGGTAAAGGCAGCACTGCGGCCAGCCTTTCTATTTTTACTTGTTTGTGGCTTTGCAGCAGCCATACTAATAATTTTAATGTAATCAGTTGCGTTTCGCTCAAATATTTTTGCAGATGGGTTTGATAGAATTCAGGTAGCATATTTATCGCGGTCTTGTTGAAATATAATAATCGTTCTTTTTTACCACAAGAAGGTGACTGAATTTAGGTTTATTTTTCTCTCAAGAAAGTCTGTTCTCAATAAGCTACTAAATTTTTTCCCCAGTCTAAATCCTACAACCCTTGTTCCATCTTGGTTTGGGGGCGCTTGTCGCCCCCTGAACCTTTTCAGTTGCACCATAATTTGGGTCGAAAATCCCCTTGGAAGCAGGTCTGACTATTTATGTTTGCGGGGCCATTCCAATTAGGAGACGAAAGAGTAATCGTTTTAAAAATAAGTCAGAGATAAGTCACAGACAAGTCAGAGATTTCTTAGCTAAACCTTGTAAAACTTATTGCTACAGTGAAATAGTCCATAAATCAGATGAAAACTAATTATGTCGAAACGTTCTTTGAGATTATCTCGTGAAGGTTCTAAAACTGCCGAAGCTGCTCTCAGCCTAAAAGGTTGGACTAAGGAAAAATTAGAAGTTGAAGTTCAACTATCTAGTTCAACTATCTATAAATTCTTCTCTAGTCAGCCTATTGATAAAGAGAATTTTATCAAAATCTGTACTATCCTTGAGATAAATCAAAAAGATGTTGCTGATTTATCCGAACCTCAAAATACTGAATCAATCGAGCAGCTAGTTGTAGATATTCGGCAAAAATGTCAATCAAGCATTATTCAAAAATGTGGGATAATGCGGGTATTAGATATGCAGTACCCTATTGAGGTCAATCATATTTATACAACTGTCAATATTTTAGAAAAAATTACTAATAAACAACGAAAAAGCATTGATGAGCTTACCAAAGAATTTTCAGTAAATTATTTTGAGCGCTTAGGACTTCCTAAAGTTGCTCAAGAAAGAGTGCCTGGATTAGAGGCAGTGACCAAGTATGACAAATTGATGGTTTTAGGGAAACCAGGAGCAGGGAAAACGACCTTTTTAAGGTATCTAGCAACTCAATGTATTTCAGGAAATATTTTTAATAATTATGTACCAATATTCATATATCTCAAAGAATTTGCTAACCCTGATGTTAAAATAGGTTTACTTGATTACATTGGGAAGGAATTATCTAATAACCACATTGACAATAACCAAATAGTTCGGTTGTTTGAGCTAGGACGGATACTATTATTGCTAGATGGATTAGATGAAGTTCGGCAAGAATACGATCGCCATGTCTTAAAAGAGATCCGTGATATTTCTCAAAGATTCCCTAATAACAAATTTATCCTGACTTGCCGAATTGCAGCCAAGGAATATACATTTGAGCATTTTACAGATGTAGAAGTTGCTGATTTCGACCAAGAACAAATCCAAACCTTTGTCAGTAAGTGGTTTTCATATAAAAATAATATCTCTAATTCTGACCAACGGTTTATGGAACACCTCCAAAAAAACCAATCAATCAAGGAACTAGCTAATAACCCACTACTGTTAACTTTGTTATGTATTGAATTTGAAGATGCTGGAGACTTTCCTAATAGTCGTGCTGAGTTATACAAAAGGGCAACTCATACACTTTTAAGGAAATGGGATGCTACTCGTATTATTGAACGGGATAACGCTTATAAACATCTCTCTGTACCGCGCAAAGAAGATTTACTTAGCTATTTAGCTTTAATAACCTTTGAGAAAGGGGAATATTTCTGGAGAAAACAGGATGTGCAGGAATATATAGCTTCTTATATTAAAAACTTGCCAGAATATTCCCAACTTCCAGAAGCTTTAGCGCTAGATAGCGAAGCTGTATTAAAATCTATTGAGGCACAGCATGGGTTATTAGTAGAACGAGCTAGAGAAGTTTATTCATTCTCTCATTTAACATTTCACGAGTATTTTGCTGCCAAAGAGATTGTATCAAAAGCTAATCCAAACGAATTTAACGATTCTGGTCTGAATAATTTAATTAAATACGCTTTTTATAAACAATGGCGTGAAGTTTTCTTGCTAACTACTGAGATGCTAAGAAGTGCTGATGTGCTTTTGCTATCAATGAAATATCAAATCGATCTAGCCGCTGCACAAAATAGAACTATTCAAGAATTGTTAACTTGGGCTAGTCAAAAATCGCGTCAAATATCTAGCTCTCATCAGCCTAATGCAATTAGAGCATTTTACATTTGTCTGGCTGTAGGTATTGACATATTAGATAATACAAACTATTTTCCCTATTCACCTTGGGAATTTTTAGAGATGAGCGATCTATTACAATCTTTAGATTCCAATATTCAGTTAAGCTTCTATGAAGGATGTGCTTCAGGATTTGGTATGGGAAATTTCCGTGCTTCTCTTGACGATCCAAATCTAGCTTTAGACCTTAATTTGGCTCATGCTCGCGCTCAAGCATCTTTGTTAAATCGCATTGCTAATAGGAATCCTGAAAATGAGGAATTTACATCTATTAGCCTTTATGAAGGAGATGAGGATTATGAAATTGATGAAATGTATAACAAGCATCCGATTGACGATACTAATTTTTACACCTTATCTGATGCGTTATATTCAGCCATAGCATTGACTGATAATCAAGATTTTCAGAAAGAACTTATCAACCTAGATGAAGAATTGCCAGAAGGGGTTTACGATCATTGGGATGAATATTACCATTGGTATAAGCATGATAGTGGTGCTTGGGGTGATAAGCTTAAAGGCTTGAATCGTAAATATCGCAATATTGATTATGATTGGCAATTAGATACCGAGCAAGAATGGGGAATGTTACGAGCATATTGCTACGCTAATAAATTGTTGTTAGATTGCCTTCAATCGCCATGTTATGTCAAGCGTGAAACTAGAGATTTTATCCAATCAACATTGCTTTTACCATTCAATGAAATTGAGATAGAGGCTTCTTAAAATCTTTAATTAGAAACTCCTATCAATTGTGGGAAATTGGTATAAGTTTCCAAAGGACCTAATACTCCCATCATAAATTAAACTTACGCTGCTTTAGTTGGTTTGGCTTTAGCCCTCTGTTTAAAACTTTCAAAGTCTAACGCCAGTACCGGACGATCGATGACGGCGATGGGGTTTAGTGATCAACGCCTTACGGCAATCAAAGGTTATTAACATGATTAAGCGATACTGATTGTCAGGGTCAATTTGTGATCAACGCCTTACGGCAATCAAAGGTTATTAACGGCGTCGCCTGAAATCCGAGCGTACTGGATGCTGATACACAATTTTACAAGCACCTTGTAACAGTAGCAACGAAGCAGTCGAGTTTAGCAAAAAACCGGGGTGAAGTTGTATCGTAGAACCCTTATCCTATCTAAGTCATAGCATTTTGCAAGTACCTCCTCACACCGAAAAAACGAGCTTACGCTAGTTCCTATCAGGGTTTTGAGCAATCCAATGCCCACCGTTTCCGTTACGCGAACAGGTGCTTGCATCAGACAATCCGATAAGTTTGCGCTTCTATTGGCCATGCTCCGGGTCGGTTGTATAACCTGATTCCTTCTACACAGCGATGGCACAAACGTATCAACAGCAGGTCATCGTCGGCAGTTAAGATTTTTTCTAACTCCCAGCGTAATTTTTCTCGCTCCCGTTGAGTAAGCCAACAACGAAAGATAGAATATTGCAGCCTTTCACCATATCCCTGGAGTAACTGATAAGCTTTGCGCCAACGTTTGGGACTACGGATATCATAGGCAACTAAGTACGAATGTCGATCTTCTGCCATTGCCATACCTCACCGTACCACTAACCGACCAAACAAGTCGCCTTCACCGTTCCATTGTTTTTCTAGCAGTCGCACTTCTAGTTCAAACAAACGGCGATAGGTAAGCGAATATCCAGTAACCGGGTGTTTCCAACTTTCTTCCTTACGGCGTTCGTACAAGTTGACCAATTTGCGCGGATTGATCCAAGTCTAAAAAAGCTGGGTAATTTAAACTAAACCGCAGTGTATACACAAAAAATAATTTCCCACCACCTCTCAATATGCTGAAAATTAGTCAGCCGATAATCTGTCCAACCCAATTCCTGCTTACACTGACGAAAACCATATTCTACCCAAGTTCTTAAGTAATAATTTCTGCCGCTAATTCTATTTTGGTCTGATATTTATCTTCGGCCTTTAGCGTCCCTTTAGGTTTGCTTATTTTAACAATTAGAGGAAAGGTTATATTCGCGTAAACTCCATAAACATTTACTGAAACTATACCATTATCTATTTTGCCCACACTCCCTAAATATTGTCTGGCTACGTAATCAGTTTTTTTGCCTTTTTTCCTGTCTCCTGTTTCATCTACTACTACAGTAATTGGCTGGCCATTTAATGTTTCCTTGATTTTGTTTAATCTCCGCCTTTTTAATTTATTTACTGACCAGTCTGATTTCGCTAGAAAATGATGTAATGACTGAGGAGACTTGATACTTACAACTTTCGCTATCTCCGGCAGCGATTTTCTTTTAAGCGGTGACATTATTCCTAAATGTAAATATTTAAAACACTCATAATTTCTTACTTCTTTAAATATGTGTTTATACTCAGCACAGTATTCATCTACGAGCGCAACTGTTGGCTGGGCATAAGAAAGCCAAATGTTTTCGGACTTGGAATTCTACATCCATTGCCCTACCTGCCTTGTAGAGTTTTATTTTTTGATTCTTCTATTCATCATACTCGGAGAGTGACAGAAGAGGGGTAACTAAAACTAACTATGAACGATGGCGTCACTAGGGGTTATATATATTCTTATTACCTAGTTATTAGCCCCAATTGAATCACATCGAAAACGAATGGCAAAGAATTAAGGAAGATGAATTAGCTGGTCAAATGTTTGAAGATGAATATGAGTTGTATATGGCAGTGATATCAGCCATAGAATCTCGACAAGCCAGGAATGGATTAGCAGTCAAAAGGTATCGTTTTACCAGAGAAAAAATTTAGCTAGGCGGTTGTTTATGTAGTTATTTCTAACACCATTTCTCGTTTGTTCACTGGTGGGAATTTCGTGTCTTGAGGGGACGAACGCTCTTCACAAAAGTCCCAAAAATTAATACCCTGTCGATATAGTTTGTTCAGCCAACAACGTAAGAGATTCCACCCAAGCTCCCGCCTAGCTGACCTATTTTTTTTGACAACAATCTGTAAAACCATTACTGAGTGAGGGTTTCACAGATTGTTGTCGCCCCGTCAGGAAATACATTCAAAAATTTTCAATTTGTCTGCAAACCAACACTAAAAACTTGCTTTGGTGGCTTGTTTTGAATTATTTCATTATTTTTGATTGGCTTTTGGCTCAAATCAGAGAAAGCGTCTGCCCAAGCTACCTCTGACAGAAGTCGAAGGATTGGACAAAGGTGGCAGTTAGCTCTGATTTCGTATTCTTTCAGATGGGGCGCTTTATTTTTAATCTCTTGGAATGTCTCTCTAAACGCTTGTTGCTGTGGTGTATCTCCTGAAAGCAAAAACTCCTGATACCAAAACACTTTTTCAAGCAGTGGTTTGGAGCTTTTGGCGCTCAAAAACTCCAAAACTTCCTTGACTATTAAACGGTGCATATTGAGGTCAACGGAATTCCTAAATATTTCTAGCTTTTGCTGAAGGATAAATTTGGATTCCCAGCTCTCATAGGGATTTATTTTTTTGACTCCTGTGACATATTCGTTACAAAAAGTGTCTAACCAGCTATGTAGTTGTCCTCGGTTACTTTTGGATGTGAATAGCTCGCAAAAATGGTCTTTAGCTGTCAAAAGTAACACTTTTTTGGTGGCAAAATTATCTAGAAATTTCACAAATAATTCAAGACATTCGTTAGTTATTTCGTAAGGATTAGGTGGCAGTTCGCAAACATAATGCCTGTTGTAAGTAAGGAATACTTTCCAAAACCATTGCTGTAAGAGTTTCAACCTTTGGTTGGCTGCATTTCTGGTGCGGCGTTGAATCTCAGAAACACTATATTTGGATACCCTAGCTTCGCATTGTTTTACCAAGATAGGATTAGTATCAGCACGATGGACGAATTGAGCGCGGACTGCAACCGCTTTGCCTTGTGAAGTTAAGCGTGAATGAGCCATTCTTAAAAACACCGAATCTTTGCAGTTAGGACAGATTAATCCTAAGTTTAAAAAATCCCCGTGGTTGCAGTCAGACGCGCTAAATAGTTGGCCTCCGTATCTAATCGATGCAGCGTATTCCATAACAGAAGTATTTTGTAATTTGGTTATTTAAAATTTATCAGGACTGTTTTATCGTAACAATCTGGCGTTGGAATTAATTTTAAATGAAATGTTAGGCATGGGTTTTTACTTCCCCGGTTGTAGTAGCGATCGCTCTATGGTTACAATCCAAATAATAAGCAAGTATACTTATTAACAATAGTGAGGATTTTTGAGGAATTTTTAGGAATACTTGAGGATTTTTGAGGAATTTTTAGGAATGTTTGAGGAAACACCCCAAAAGAAGTACAACAACGTCCCTCACGAATTCCTCAAAAATCCTCACAAATTCCTTAAAGATCCTCGCAAATTCCTTAAAAATTTGGCTCGGTGGAAAAATGTGTAATGAGTACACATTTTTTGATAAAACCTGAGAATAAGGTTGGCTCTCTTCGTTGTTTTGTTAGTGGTTGCGTCGGTGTGAGTACAGCAAGCTCCAAACCAACAGATAATTTAAATCGATCTGCATTACCAGCAGGTAGTTCAATTACCAAGTCAACAGGAACGGGCGGTTTGTATAATGGGCAACGCCGATCGAGACAAGGGGGGACAGAGGGTGCGATCGCAACTACCTTACCTTGACGGACAAACAGAATATCAAGAGGCTCATTAACATTTTTCATCCACACGGACACGACCCTTGGCGGATGGACGGGAAACAACATTCCCAAGCCATTGAGCTTGTCTCGATACATCAACCCTCGCGCCTGCTCTCTTTGAGTCCGGGCAATCTGTAGCGGAACCTTACGATTATCCACTACCAAGTAAGCTATTGGCTTTTCAGTTTCACGAGTCGATCGCTTTTGTATGGTGGTAATAATTTGAGTCAGGGAACCGACCACCAAAACACAGCCTATAGAAACTCCAACCAAGTCAATAAATTTATCAATCCGATTCTTACTATGCTGCATGGCTAATCAAGATTTGTGGAAACCGAAACTGGTTGACCCCAAAATGTTTGGATTGGAGGTGCATACTTAGAACTATCAGGAGTGCTCGATGGTTCGCAAAAGTATTTAGATTGGTTTTGAATTGCAATAATTCTGTCGGGGTCTATTGAGTAGAGTGAATGAATTGAGGAGGCAGCTTCTATTAAATCATCAGCATTTATTTTGAAGGTTATAGGAGTCACTGCATCCGCCAGTCCTGCTTGCATTGTTTGGCGTTTCTCTGCTAAAGCTTGTTGGAAAATTTTGTTGACCGCTCTTTCTACTATTGCTTCTAGTTCGCCGCCACTGAAGTTAACTGTAGAACTATTCAGCAGAGTGCGCCACTCACTTTCACTTAATGGGCCATCGCCCGTAGCGTACCGGGAATCATATCGGGAAGCGTGCAGCTGGATGATTTCTTTCCGTTCGATCGCTTGAGGTAAACCAACATAAAATTTTCTATCAAACCTTCCCGCACGAGTTAATTCTGGTGGTAGCGATTTGAGGCGGTTGAGCGTGGCAATTACATAGGTTTTGCTTTTCTTCTCTTGCAACCAGGTTAGTAACGTACCGAGAATTTGCCTGTTGGCAATGTCTTCTCCTGAATTATTTGAGGCGGCAAAGAGTTTGTCAAATTCGTCAAATCCTATGACGCAAGGTTCAAGTGCTTCCACTCGCCGCAGCACCTCTTTAAGGAACTTTAGACCGCCTGCTACTATCGTCCCTACATCTAGCATGACTAGCGGGAAGTCCAGTAGGACAGCGCAAGCCTTGACAGCCCTACTTTTGCCAGTCCCCGGTGGACCTACTAGCAAGCATCCTTTAGGAAGGGGAAGATTGCTTGCACGAGCTTCTGGAGAGTACTTGTTTTTAACTTCGATAAATGCTTTTTTAAGCAAGTCCAAGCCCCCAAAACTTTTGACTTCCGGTTTGGGTATGAACTCTAAGTTAAGGCTGCGAAGTAGGTTGATTTTATATTGAAGTAAAAAGAAAAGTGCGTCTTTTTCCTTAGTGCTACAACGCTTCAAACCTAAGCGAAGCCCAGTTTTGATTTCCTCTTCAGTTAATCCAGAAGCAGCCAAAGTTAAAGTGTTTATGTCAGAAGCATTTTTATCTACACTCTCTTCATTTAAAACCTCATTAGCTATTGAGAAGATTTCTTCAGGTTTGGGCAGAGGCTTCCACAATTCTGGGATAAGATTTACCAGATGTGAAGGTAAATCCACACCCATTGTCGAGAGCAGAATCAGGTATTTGGGTGACTGACTCAAGCGCCAGGTATTAAAGATAGTTCTGAGTTTGTCGTTGATTTTTAGAGCGCGAGCGCACCAGAGCGAGTCTGTTTGAGGTAGAATATTTATAAAAAACTGTAAATTTTCTACCACAAAGATACCAGGCTCTTCGCACTGTAGCAAAAAGTTAACCAGGTCAATTAAGCAGTCATTAATTGGTTGAAACTTATCCCAGACTTTTTGACATAGCTTTGATCCGTAAACTTCAAAAACCTCTTGTCCATAATTCCAAACATATACTGGCAACTTCCTGGGAACTGCCAACCGTTCATCAATCCATTTCAATGTATTCGGCTGCTCTATAGCAGAACACTGAATGGAAACGACTTTAACAGTTTCTATTAATAAATCCAGGTCTTGCCAGTCCATAATATTTTGTCCGCTTGAGTTTTTACGTCATAACCTATTTCCTAGCAAAGTTTTTCCAAAAATAATACCTACCTTCAGTGGGAACAATATCTTTAAATTTTTCTAAGGCGGTATAGTCTTAAAAATCGACAGTTACCGCTAAATTTAGCTAAGCTTTACGCCTAAAGACAGAGAAGCGCTATTCCAAAAGTAATTGTGGTTTTTCCGCCTCAAGTTGCATAAGTTTTCTCCCATTTAGCACACAAAAATAGCGGAGCTTTTTACTGCCTTTAGAAAGATGGATAGTCAGTTAATGTCGGGCTATTAAATAGAAAGAATAATTAAAACAGCAATTCACAATAACTAGCTGTTTCACTGACTTGTTTAGAGCTATTGGAGTTGAAAATAGAATTTATGACTTCTCAATTTGCGCGTTATCGCGTGCGTTCATGCCAGCTTAAAAACCAAAGCTTTTTGGCACGGATACCTATTAGCGCACTCATGTCAACAGCAACAGTCTTACTTTTAATTGACATGGTGGTAGATGGCGGTGTTACCAGTTTCCTTGCTTTTGGGCTTGGCATTATCGGAACGGCATCGGTAATATGGCCTCGCGAAATCAACAAATTCTTTAATGGGTTTTGGCACTGGCAGCGTCGCCATAAAGTCAACATTCTACCTTTACTTTGCACAGTGATAGTAACGCTGTGGTGGTTGGATATTACTAGCGCTCCTGCTCACGCTCAATTTTTTATTCAAACTGAAAATTGGCTGCGTAGCGCTTTTCCAATTAACGGTGCTACTGGTGGTACTGGAGCTGGTGGAACTGATATTTACAGCGTCGTTTTTAACACATTACGAGCAATTTTTGTTTTGTATTTAGCAGTTGCTTTAGTCAGAGTAATTGCAGCAGCCAGAAATGACGAAGATTGGCAGTCTTTAGCCAGAACTCCTCTAATTATTCTGGTCACAGTAACTTTAGGGGATATCTTAGCTGGACTAATTACTGGTGGTGCAGCTGGTGGCCCTGGTGCTGCTCCTTAATCTTCGTTTTAGTTAACTCCACTTTGGGTAAAAATCGATGCCCGAATCAAATAACAAAAGATTTCGAGCCGTTAACCCTACTTTGGGAAAGGCTCCCAAAGTGGGGCCATTCCCAGCCGATCAAATATTTCCTTGGGCAGGTATTTGTTTGACAAGTTACTGGGTTTGCAAACTTATTTTAGGTCTTTCTTGGTTGTGGACTGGGGTGATTGCTGGCTGGGGAATCTCTACTTGGTGGGTACTGACAGGGAGTAAAGCTTGGAAATTCTTGTCAAAATTTATTTCCACTCCCTTTTGGGTTAGAGGATTTGGACAGTATCGCAGAATGCTAAAACCTACGCCAAATCGACAATTCAAAAAAGTTAACAAATATCGACGATAGAAGGTGGGAGATTGTGTTTGGGTTTAAGAAAAAAGACAAAAAGAAGGCTCAACCAATTAAGGTAAAAACCAAAACTAAGATTGGCAAGCGCTGGATAAATGATGGAGAAACCAAGGTTAGAGCCACGCCCTTTGAAGATGAATGCCATTTAGCGTCAATGGTGCAAATTGAACTGAGAGGTAGAAAGATAGGTGCTTACCTGCTCAAAAAAGGTGAAAACAGCTTTATGCTTCAGTTCGGGTTTGAATGCCAAGGTATTCATACCACTCTAAGAACTGAACAAATCGATCCAATTTTTGATGCGATTGAAGCCAGTTTAAAAGACTTACCGGAGAACGAACGGTTAACCATCAACTTAGGTTCTTTCACGTCAGATGCAGCCAGACAAGAAGAATTGAAAAACTTGTGCCAACACGCACCCAATACAGAACTGCAATATTTGCTCATGGGTGAACGCAAGCGGGTACAAGAACTGACTGATATGGGCATTCGCAAGCCAAAGTTCTTACGCTTATATGGCACTTATACCGTTGAGCCAGATACTGAGGGAACAACGGATTTGATTGAGAAAGCTTTAGCCAAACTTGAACGATCGTGGAAGCAATTTACAGGTGAATTGCAGCACTTGCAATACATCCGAGTTGAGAAACTAATTTATTCATCTTTTACGGATGGATTTCAAATCTGGGAACAATTGCTGGCTAACAAAATGGGATTAGATATTCGCCCATTAACTGCTGTTGAATTATGGGGGCATTTGTGGCAGAGGTTTAACAATACACCAACAATTCCAGTACCCCAGTTGTTGGTGCTAGATGAAGATGGGTTGCGAGAAGACGTTTGTTCGGAAGTTCACCCGGTCACTTTATTAATGGAATCGCATTCTAGCGTACCTGTTGCCGACCGACGGTGGGTAAACGTTAACGGTAAATACGTTGGGGTGCTGACTTTTGTTGATAAGCCAGGAGGTTGGGTCAGCAAAGAACAACAGTTGAGATACTTTTGGGACAACGTGATGCGCCGGGAGGACATCTACGATACTGAGATTTTCTGCCAGATGATGCGGGCTAATGACACTTTGGTGAAGACGAATATGCAGCGGATCACCAAGCAATCAACCGTATCGGCACAGCTGGCGAAAGAACAAAACTCGGTTGATGTTGGTTCCTTGCTCAAAGTAGAAGATGCGATCGCAGCCCAAGCCGAACTATATCGAGGTGCTGTCACTATCCACACCGCCGTCGCTTTCCTAGTCTACCGCGACAGCCGCAGCAAGCTGGATGACGACTGCCGCCACATTCAGTCGCTGTTTCTGCGTCCAGCTTGGGTGCTACGGGAAACCGAATACCCTTGGAAACTATGGCTGCAAACACTACCCATCTGCTGGGACAGGCTACTAACCACTCCTTTTAACCGCCGCCTGCCTTACCTGAGCAGCGAAGCTCCTGGTTTTATGGCTCTAGTTCGCACCCGTTCTGGTGACAATTGTGGCTTTGAGTTGATTGCAGAGGAAGGAGGTACGCCAGTATTCCTCAATTTATTCACGCAACACAAAAATCTAGGGCTATTTGGTACGACTCGCAGCGGTAAGTCTGTCACGGCAGCAGGAATTCTGACCCAAGCCCTAGCTCAGGGGATGCCCGTTGTCGCTCTCGATTACCCCAAACCAGATGGGACTAGCACTTTTACCGATTACACCTATTTCATGGGGCAAGATGGTGCCTATTTCGACATTGGTAAGGAAAGCTCTAATTTATTCGAGTTACCAGATCTGAGCACCCTCGAACCGAAACTTCAGCAAGAGCGATTTGAAGACTATAAAGAGTTTCTCACTTCCGCTCTCATGGCAATGGTTGTGGGAACCAAGCGTGGTGAAGGTGCTAGAGAGCAAGCTTTATCGGACACCATTCGCTCAATTTTGGCACTTGCTTTGGAAGAGTTTTTTGGCGATTGGCAAATTCGCGATCGCTATGCCAAAGCATTTATCAACGGCTTTGGTTCTCCCGAATGGCAAGCCACGCCGACCTTAGCTGACTTCTTAAATTATTGCTCTTCGGAGCGCTTGCAACTAGATACGATCGCCGGAGACATTCAAAGCGCTCTGCCATTAATTAAATTGCGATTGCGATTTTGGATGTCATCGCGAGTCGGTAAAGCGATTTCTTCCCCTTCAACTTTTCGCAGCGATGCCAGATTATTAGTTTTTGCTCTGCGAAATCTTTCCAACGATGAAGATGCAGCTATCCTTTCCCTATCAGCTTATTCAGCTGCTTTAAGGAGAGCTTTGGCGGCTCCTGCCTCCATATTCTTCATCGATGAAAGCCCGATTTTATTTGAATACGATAGCATTGCCGCTCTGGTAGGCAGGCTTTGTGCGAACGGAGCCAAAGCTGGAATTCGAGTCATTTTATCTGCTCAAGACCCAGACACGATTGCTAAGTCTCCTAGCGGAGCCAAAATTTTTCAAAACCTCACTACTCGTTTGATCGGTCGAATTCAACCAACAGCCGTTGACAGCTTCGTACAAATTCTGAAATATCCACCTGAAATTATTAGTCGCAACTCTACAGAAAGTTTCTTTCCCAAAAAAGCCGGGATGTACTCGCAATGGGTACTAGATGACAGTGGAATTTATACATACTGCCGCTATTATCCATCACCCCATTTGTTAGGCGTTGTAGCTAATAATCCTGAAGAACAAGCGGCACGCACCAAAGTTATGGCTCAACACGAAGATAAGTTGATTGCGCTTACAGAATATGCCAAGCAACTTGTCGCTGGCGTGAAAGCCACTTAGTTAAATCAAGGAGAATTTTATGCAGTCCAAGAAAAAAATAGTGTCCGGAATTGTAGTCAGTAGTTTGTTATGGGGAATATCATCGTCTCCTGCTGCTGCTGTCTCCCTAGATTTCCTCAAAAACAATCCTTTGTTCGACTTAGTAGAGCAAGTTCAGCGTTACATTAATCAAGCCGAACAATACATCAGCCAGGTGATTACAGACAAAATCAAACCTCTGGAAGAAGCTATCAATGAAGACCTGGAATCAGCCATTAATGAAGCTAAAGGAGCTTTAGGTTTTCCAGATCCGATTGCTACCCGTCAAGGTGTCGAAGAAACTTTAGGTGATTCTGATGTAGCTGTTAATCCAATCGATCGCACAACCAACGAAGTCGATCGCCAAATTACCAGAGCTTCTGCTGCTGCCACATTAGGGCAAGAAGGACAGCAACAAACCAAAGAAGAGATCGCTGCTACTAAACAATCTGTTGATACAGTACAACAACAAGCAGAATTAGCTGCTGAAGAAGTCGTTACTCAAAATGTAATGAAGCGGATCGCTCAGCAAAACGTTCAGATTTCTTCAATGCTAGGTGGGTTGCGAAAGGATAACTTACAAGCAGCACAGCGTCAAGAATTAGCTAACATCAATCTCACTAATATTTCCCGTTCCATAGACGGCCAAAATCAAGCTCGTTCCAGCGAAATAGTAGGCGCAGGACTTGGAACACTCAGAATCACATCCCAAGCCAAGTTATTTTAAAAACAAACATCACCCATGCTATTAACTCCTTTGACTTACTTTAGGTTAAACACTTTATTTATCGCTCAAGCTTCGGGTATTCCGGGTGTGAGAGAAGAAGTTTCTCGGATTACTGAAGAAGGTGCAGCAGCTAGTGATTATATTGCTGCACAACTAGACGGTCTTTGGAGTGACATACTGGGCGGTGGTTTGTACGCAGCACTCGTGCGGCTGGGGATTTTCTTCGCTATTGGCACTCTAATCATCTTTATGGTGCAATGGTTTAAAGCTTTAGTAGATGGAGATAATCCCCAGGCTTTCTCTGAGATAATTTGGCCTATAATCGTCATTTTCCTACTGACGAATAACGGTCAAGTTTTATCAGCTTGTACGCTTCAACTTAGAAACATTATCAATTCCGTCAATCAAGCTGTTCTCACTTCCACTACAGGATCTTTGCAGCTGCAAGAAGCATATCAACGAGTTCAAGGAAATTTAGGAGCCGAAAGCGCTATACGAGGATTGGAAGCACAATGCGCCACTCTAGTCGATCCAGCACAGCAAAGTGAATGTCTGCAAAATGCAGGTCGTCAAGCACAAGAAATAGCCAATCCTTCCTCTAATAATCCATTGTCAGGCATTCAACAATTTTTTAGTACTAATGTATTTCAGTTAGCAGTTAGGGGATGGCTAATCGCTTTTAGCATTGCCTTCCAATGGATTGTTGAAATCTCCATGCTTTTAACAGGTCTTTTAGGGCCACTAGCTGTCGGTGGAACGCTGCTTCCAGTGGGACAAAAATCGATTCTTGCTTGGTTAACTGGCTTCTTTTCTATTGGGATGGCTAAATTATCTTTCAACATTATTTGTGGATTGGTAGCCACTTTAATAGTCAATGCCGAAAATAGCGACCCGTTAATTTTTGCTTTTGCCACTGGATTACTCGCTCCGATCTTATCTGTTGTTATCGCTACAGGTGGCGGTTGGGCTGTGTTTAGTAGTTTGAATTCAATGTTTAGATTTGGCATTAGCGCTGCTATTCAAGTTTGGACAGGAAAACTGAAATTAGGTTAAACAAAGGAGGGATAGTATGAAATCGTATCATCAAGAGGTTAATTCGGAAAATAGGTTAGAAGAATCTGCCGAATCAAAACGCCTCCGGTTTTTAGAGCGTCAAAATCGACCTTCAAAAAATGATGCGCTAGCCTTATTCGCAGTCGGTACTTTTGGGTTATTAATAGTCAATCTTTTTGGATTATTTTTACTGTATGGGAATTTTTCGACCCTAGCCAGAAAGAAACCTCCTTCTTTAGTGCAGCTAGAGACGGGAAAAGCGATTACTGTAGCTCCTTTAGGTAGTACAGAACGCTCTCCCAAAGTGGTACAGAAATTTGCGATCAACACCATGACCTTAATGATGAATTGGTCAGGTAGTTTACCAGCAACAACAGTAGAAGAAGCTGCCAATCCTAAACGAGATCCAGGAGTGAATGTGGGTAGAGGCAAAGTATCGACATCTGCTTGGCAGGCCAGCTTCGCCTTAAGTGAAGATTTTCGTAAAGAATTCTTAAATAAGTTGGCGACTCTGACTCCTAGCGGTGTGTTTCAAGGAAACGTTCAAGTAACTTTAGTTCCTTTAAACGTGCAACCACCGCAACAGATTGCATCAGGAAAGTGGAAAGTCAAAATGGTTGCCAACTTAGTGGTATTCGATCGCACTGATAATCTCGGCAATGTAATCCCTTTTAACAAAGAAGTGTTCGTTCAAGCGGTAGAAGCCCCTGACCCACCTGCCGAAACAACTGGCATAACGGCTGTTATTTATGCAGTGCGTTCTAGTGGCTTAGAAATTTATGCAATTCGCGACTTAGAAAAGGAGAATTTGTAATGTCAGAACACAACAATAACAATGGTAATAACAATACCCATGAGTCAGCTAGCTTGACTACCAAGCAAAATTCTAGCGCTAAACCCAAATGGGATGAGGATAGCATCGCCCAGCTTTTAGGGCTTAGAGAACGCGGTGTAGAATCAGCGAATTCAACTGCGAAATTAACCGCTGACAATGAAAATGAATCTGCTGATGAAAACGTTGAAACCTCAAAGGCTCAGCCTGAAAGTGGCAACATTATTTCTCAAGCCGAATTGTTTGAAGAAGAAAACTTAGACTCAGACCCTCATAAAGCTAAGAGCCAAGCAACTTTATCGAGCAATCCTTTAGCCAAGCTCGGCTTAGTAGGGTTGGGAACTTTTGCCATTTTCTTTGTGGGTGGGTTATTCCTAAATAACATTATGAACACCAAAATTAAACCTTCCCCAACAGCACAACAACTGCCAAATCCACTAACTGAAAAAAAAGAACAAGAGAGTAAGGATGCTGAAACTGCTAAGCTCAAAACTCAGTTAGCGCTGGGGGCTCAAGAGGAGCAATTAGCAGCTTTAAATAGGTCTAAAAGCCCAAAAAATAGAGAGGTTAATAATAAACCTGTTAAGGAACAAACAACAGCATCCACTATTACAAATCAACCAAAGCCAATAAGCAGTTCACCACCCCCAGCAGTACCTTCTCGCGTTCCACCAGCTAGTCCGCCTCCACCCCCTCGCGTAATCACTCGCTACGTAACTCGTACAGTACCCGTACCAACGCCAGTTGTAACTCGCCCAACACCCGTAGCTATCACCCCACAGCCCAGGTTAGCACCAGCACCAGTTGTACAACCTGTTGCTACAACTCGTCCGACACCCGTAGCTATCACCCCACAGCCCAGGTTAGCATCAGCACCAGTTGTACAACCCATTGCTACAACTCGTCCGACACCTGTACCCACTACACCACCGCCGACTCTTAGGCCAATTCCTACTCCACCTCAACAACAGGAAAGAAAGGAAGAACCTCAAAAAATAGCTCCTATCGATCCAATGAAACAATGGATGGCTTTGCAAAAGTTAGGGAGTTACGGCGAAGTTCCATTTGAAGAGAGCGACAACGAACAAGCTACTTCTGTAGCAGTTAATCCAACTAATGGATCTGCTGCGCTTCCTATTGGAGGAAGAGAAACCGAACAAGTTGTTTCTGCAACGCCAGTAAATTCTCAAATTACTCCAACTCCTACCCAGAATTCTGTGGAAGTAGCTACTGTACCAAGGGCGACTCCGGTAGAGAGAACAACTGCAATTAGCTCTTCACCAGAGGATACAACTTCATCTGAAGAAGCAAGTATTATCGCAGGGGTTCCTGTAGAAAATGTGTCAAATGAAGAGTACAATATTCTCACAGGAACACCCTTGTCAGAAGTCAGAAACCTCCAGGTAGGACAACAGGCAGAAGCTGTATTAGTTACACCTGTTATTGCAACGATTGATTCCAGTACGAACAATGATATTCAAGTTGCGTCTGTACGTTCTACCGGCAATATAGCTTCTTCATCAAATGCACAAGAAGAACGGTTTGTCGTGCAACTTAACCAATCGTTGGTAGATTCTTTAGGACAAGCTTTACTACCACCTGGAACGCTGGCGGTATTTGAGGTGAAATCAGTTCATCCGAGCGGTATGGTTGATTGTGATGCGATCGCTCTGATTATCAATCAAAAAGAATACCTTTTACCTCCAGGTTCTATTAGTATTCGGGGTGAAGAGGGCAAACCTTTGATGGCTCAAAAATACGACGACAAAGGGCTAGAAATTGCCTCAATGGATGTA
The DNA here is from genome assembly GCF_041929145.1 of Aerosakkonema sp. BLCC-F183. NCBI lineage: Bacteria > Bacillati > Cyanobacteriota > Cyanophyceae > Aerosakkonematales > Aerosakkonemataceae > Aerosakkonema > Aerosakkonema sp. BLCC-F183. Next base: position 46,004 of record NZ_JBHFNU010000068.1, read on the forward strand.
AGTACGGTTGTCTTTGGTTCTCTAGCAAATTTAGGCAGAGTTTTAAACCAACCCCGCAGCGAAGAAATAGACGATTTAGATTCGGTTTTTGGTTCAAGGCGGCGTACCCGCGTTGACCGGAATAAACCCAACATATTGGGAGCGGTATTGGAAGGCGGCTTTACACCGCTATTGCAGCAGATCCAGCGGCGCAATTCTAGAGCGATCGCCCAAATCCAATCACGCCCCAATCTCTGGTACATCACACCCAACCAAAAGGTTGTTGTATTTGTCAATCGTTCCTTTGATTTGTGATGAAATTTCTGTCTACAAAAATCATATCGAAAAACTGAATTTTCCAAGGAGGATGTTAATGAAAAACACTTTAAAAACCACTTTTTTAGTTACTGCTGCTATCAGTGCTATTTGCTTATTCCATCTGCCAGCCGAGGCAAATTCAGCAGTGCGACGCATTTCGGTAGAAGCGGCTACAGGAAGTACGGGAACACCATTAAATTTGGGAATTTCATCTGGTTATGGTCTCAACATCAGCTTTATTCCAACAGGAGAAATCATTGAAAAAGTTTGGCTTGACGACCCTTCATGGCTCACCACTGATGTAGACGGATGTTTAGAGGGACTCTCCACCAATAACTGCGATAAACCAGGAGCAACTGTGCTGCACTTACGGCGAATTCAACAACTGAATTTTCCGGGATTAGCACAATCACCATTAAAATCCACTCTCCTAACATTAGTGACCAGGGGAACACAAGGTCGGCGAGTTTACGTATTCCGAATCCAGTTAAATCGTCCATCTAGAACGCCACCTCAATACCATACTGTAGAGGTAGTACAAGACACTCAACAAACTACCCGTACAACTGCTGCTGTGAGCCTTCAAAGATTGAACTTTGTAGCTAACAGTAATAGTAGAGTTAATAACCAAACTATTGAACGGATCGAAAAGGGAATCGCTTTATCCGTTGAACGCCAATGGTTACGCCAAGGCTCTCCTTTGTGGTATAGACTTGCATATTTTTTAACAAATCTACGCCAAGGCATTCCGTTAGAGCAAGCACGAGTTAGTTCTCAACTTTCCGTTCAATTAGTCAATCGATTGCATCAACTTGGTAGCTCTGTCGAGCCAGTTTTACCCTCTGGTAATGGCTTATTAGCAACTCAAGAGGAGGTGGAATCGCTATGGTGAAGTTAAACAGATGGAAGCGCTTTTTTTCATTATGGGTATTAGGATTTTGGGTAACAGTTTTTTTAGGGTTTGGTTTTTGGCTTCCCGCAGTCAAAGCAAGAACAAATAGTTCAACAACCCTTATTCCCACCCAAGACTGGCAACAAGCCAAGTTACCTGACTGGAGCCAAATTACTTTTGACAGTCTTCCACCGATTTCTTCTAACGGTTCTTTTCTGGCTCCAGAAGAGGTTATTTCCCAACTAGATTACGACCCGTCGCGTCAGTGGGTAGCCGGACAAACTCCAGATAAATTTTTGAAATTGGGTGATTTTCAATCTTCTTTTAAGTTGCAAAACTTCGATTTGAGTAAGATTGCTCAAGTTGTTGGATTGGATTTGAATAATATCACCCTAGAGCGAGTAGGGATAATGAACTTTCAAAACTTAGAAAGTTTAATTAAAGCTATCCCAAGCTTGGGTCAAACGCCGATTCAAGAAATTCTGCCAGTTATGGATTTACTAAAAAGTAAATTGACGACGGACTTTGACCCCAGTCAAGCAATTGGTCAACTTTTAAAACAATCTCCACTTGTGGGTAAATTGGACTTTTCTTCTGTGGAGCTAAGTAAATACAGATTAGATTCTATACCAGGGATAGACACAACTCCGATTGGCGCTTTTAAAGATTGGCAAGCAGTTGGTATCGATGCCATTCCAGGACTTAAAGATGTACCTTTTTCGGAGTTTCCGAATCCAATTAGTGCGATCGGTACAGCTGTAGGAACAGTCGATATCGCTTTTGGAAATGCAGAACAACAGCGCATGAGTACAATCAGTGGTTCGGATATCGAAGGTTTCAAAGTTCGCTGTAATACTGAATGCACTCATATCGAATTGGCTGGCGACCCCACCGTATTGGGCAAACAGTGGATTTCTGGAAAGTCTCAAGAAGTAAGAGGCGGGCACGGTATTCTCGCCTCAGTAAACGGGGGTAAAGAACCAACAGGTCGTCACCCTTTTGGGGAAGGCTTCAAAGTCGTTATTTGGGACGTTTCGGAACCGGAAGGTACGGCAACTTTAGCTTTATTTTTCCGAATTTGTATCAACTTCTTAGGCTGCACGCCGTATTTTATTGGCCCAGTGCCATTGATGACCGTCAAGGAAATGGAACCTATATTTTTAGGTCTGATTGAACCTGGCTCTGGTGGTATTTCAACACCAACTGGTGCAGACAATGGTGGTACTAAATCTACCTTGGATAAGGCTCCTTTTACTAATAACAGATCGTTATCTTATCTATTTCCAACAACCAAAAAAGGTGACTGTTCCGTATCTCGTTCTGGGGTAGTGTTAGATGCGCTGTCAGCATCTCTTTCAGAGATAGAAGGAAATTATAACTCTGTGGGGGCTTATACTTGCGATTCAACAGGCAATTGCGGTCGGGGGTTAGGAGGAAAGCAATTTATGTCTTATCGTTCTGACGTGCGATCGATTATTTCTACCAAGCCTGGAGGAAATAAATTTCTTAGCCTCTTAGATTCTGGTAGCCCTATTAGTGGCGAAGAAATGCTTTTGTATTTTTCAGAAGCTGACCAAGAAGCTTTGTTTAGAACTGACGCCAGCACATTAATCGATCGCGCCTCCCAACAAATCGATCCAATCACCGGAGAGCCCTTTAGTGGAAATCGGCTTGTAGAGCGAGTCGCCCAGATGCACTTTGGTGGTAGCGGGATTCCAATTGATACCAGCGCCAGCGATACATACAACCGTTTAACAGTCAAAACTTACGGCGAAAAAGCGGCTGCTAATTATCAACAAGCTCTCCAATCGATGGGTTGTTCTTAAGTTATTAAAGGAGGATTAACTAATGTTTTCATCATTATCGCTCCTTTGGTCTACCAGAAAGAGAATTTTATTAGCGATAGGAGCAAGTTTAAGTGGAGTCGTGTTGGCTTTTTTACTGCTGACATTTCTAGCAGGTCAAGAAAATAATGCTACCAACTGGAAACCCGCTTCTGTTGCGGCTCCACCCACATTAGTCAGTCAAGCGATCGAACAAAATTACCAAGGTGCAGGTGAAGAACTTGACATTAATAGAGTCAGAGTGTTGCCAATCAATAGCAAAGGCTCCAAACTTTACATCTTTAATTTCAATACTCCCAGCTTATGCGGGATTGGCGGCTGTTTATATGTGGTTTACACCGAATCAGGAACTCCCGTTTTGCGTTTATTGTTGCAACCTAAACTCCCGAAAGGAGTACCTTTATTTGCAGTTGCAGGCAACGATAAAACCCAATCTGGATATCCTTGTTTAGTTGTTTCTCAAACAATCAATCCCAACGACAACACAACTGAGAAGAATAAATCCCAAACAGAATTACTTTCAAAAAGTTTGTACTGCTATTCCGGTTCTAGTTTTGCTCGGTTTAATAGCTCGATTACAGAACTATCAACGAGAGGTTAAATATGTCAAATTTGCAGACAATAAAAATATCTCAACCAAAGTTAGTGCTAGCTAAAACGCCTAAGTTTCAACATCCTCTACCAACTACTGGAACCCAATTAATTTCATACTTGAAAACTCAATCTGGGTTAACACTTTTAGCCTGCTTAGTTGCAGTAGCCTTACTTCAAATTTCTAGTAACCTCTCTAAGAAGGGGAAAATTGCTACTTCTTACTGGGGAGGGGGAAAAGAAAAGGCAGCGGCAGCACGTAAAGCCAAAAAGCAAATAGCTAAAACTACTCGTAATAATGTAGCGCTTTACATCGGTACGCCAACTTTTATGCGTAAGCGGTTAAGAAAAGAGTGGCAGCAGGCGGGTATGCCTGTAGGAAACAAATCAGTTTGGCAGCAACAGCTTTTGAGCCTTATCAGTCCGTCACCAACTTTATGGGTTCCAGATGCCCAGCGAGGAATAGCTGCAATTGGTGCTGCGGGTAGCGGTAAAACATTCTCCGTAATTGACCCGCTGATCCGTTCTGCCATTGACCAAGGTTTCCCAATATGTTTGTACGATTTCAAATATCCAGCACAGACTAAAAGAGCAGTAGCTTATGCCCTGAAACGTGGATACACAGTGCGAGTATTTGCTCCCGGTTTTCCTGAATCTGAAGTTTGCAATCCTTTGGATTTGATTCGGGATGAAGAGGATGCAATATCAGCTGGTCAGCTAGCACAAGTAATTAGCAAAAACTTCGATAGAAGTGGCGGTACTGCTAGTAGCGATAAGTTTTTTGAAGAAGCTGGCGATAGCTTAGTTGAAGGTATTTTACTAGCAACTAAAGCTGTCAAGCAACTCACTGGAACTGACAAATACTGCGATCTAATGATGGCTCAGGCGATTTTAAGTTTACCTGACCTAGCAGCGCGATTAGAAGCAGCATCTAAGAACCAATTAAAAGTTTGGACAAGTCGGCCTCTGTCTCAATTAATTAGTGTAAAAGATTCGGAAAAAACCGTGGCTGGCATTGTTGGCACGGCGCAACGAATGTTTCAGCGCTTCCTTAAGCGAGATTTTGTGGGAGCGTTTTGCTCTAGCACTACTCTACCTCTAGATTTAGATAACAAACAACTGATTATCTTTGGACTCGATCGCAACAACCGCGACATAGTTGGGCCACTCTTAGCTGCCATTTTACACATGGTAGTCACTCGAAATGTTTCGCGCACCATACCACGCCAAAATCCATTAGTAGTTGCCCTGGATGAATTACCAACCTTGTACTTACCAGCATTAGTGAACTGGTTAAATGAAAACCGCGAGGATGGATTTGTGGGTATTTTAGGTTATCAAAATATCGCCCAACTCGAAAAAGCTTACGGCAAAGAATTATCTCGTGCCATCTTAGGAGGTACAGCTAGCAAATTTATTTTGAACCCACAAGATCCCGACTCTGCCAAACTATTTGCTGACTATTTGGGAGAAACAGAAATTGAATTTAAGTCCAAAAGCCGCAGCACTGGAAAGGGAGGTGGGTCGAGAAGTATCAGCGAAAATCACCAAAAAAGATATCTACTCGAACCCGCACAATTTGCCAAAATGGAAACCGGACGAGCCGTAATTATTAATCCAGCTTACGTGCGTTCACAAGAAGCGTATGTGCCACTATTCCAAACTGTAAAAGTTCCCCAAGGTGACATCGATGAAATGGATTGGTCGGAGTCGAAATGGAATATGATTCGCGAACGTCTAATAGCAAGAAAGTCAGCTATTAGCGATGATGATCGTCGGGCGCAGTTTGAGGAAAGACGGGCGCTAGCCGAGCAACTATTTCCCCTACCTAAACAAGAAAAAGAAACTGACGAAGATAGCGATTTAGTTAGTTTATTTTAGGAGATAACTATGAGCAACATTCAAGAAATAGAAAAATACCCAGAGTGGTATCGAGAGCTTGAAGAAGCAAAAAAGATGCCTACTTTACCACTGGATTATACACCAGAAGTAGTGGAAATTTTCGATCAGTTTGGCCTACTTTGTGGAGTGGCTTTTGGAGTGGCTTACGAATGCGATCGCATTACCAATAGCCAGCCATCAGACATAACATCTCCACAAAAGAGCGAATTCATAGCTTGGTATTTGGATGGGAAACTCGCTTTGTTTTACACAGAGTCAGAAATTTTAGTAAATCGCCTTGAAAGTATGGCAACTGCTGCTCTTTTCTTAAAAAACTTAGAAGAAGTGTAAGTTATGACAGGTATTATAGGTGCTGTTTCTCCAGGTGAAGCTGCTGCGGTTCAAGAGCAATATTTACGCTTACTTGAACAATTACTACAATTAACAGCACAAGACACTGATTTGTCAGAAAAAAAGTCGGGAGTGCGAATATTTGATGGCGAAGGTTTGGTTGCTGAATATCCCGATAGAGAACCGCAATCAGAACAAGTTAACTCAGATTTAGCCAGTCAAATGGTACAACTTAGCACTACTCCTGTTGGTGGTGTAGTTGAGGGTGCTAATAACAAGAAAGTAGAAGTAGATGGTCGTGTAATTATGCAATCCGACAACAATGGTCAAGTCACTGTCAATGAATTATTAGAATTAGGACAAAACCGAGTAGAAGCCACACCATCTTTTAGTGTGGAAGACTTAGCTAAAGGTTTCGCCGGAACGATCGCTCCCCCAAATTCACAACCAAAACCATCAATCAAGTCGAAAACACCTCAACAAATGGCAGAGGTAGCCACAGAGATAATTCAAAATCGGGCATCTAGTTTACCCGAACAGGACAATTCTAAAAATGTAAGTTATAAAGACATTCCAGATAATGCTGAAATAGCTGCATTCCAACAACCGAGCGAACAACAACAAGTAGAACGAGGTAGCGATATTGTTAATCGAAGTCTCGCTCAATTACCAGAAAGTAATACCAAACGATTAGCTTCCTCTTACACACAAGAAATTCAATCTCTATTGCAGTTACTACAAGCTCAAGAGCGCCAAATTAACCAGTTGCAAACTTCTGTAGGCGAACTGACAATACAGCTTAAACAACGTCTATCACAACCAGAAAATAAATCTTGGTGGTCGCAAGCAAAAACTACCCTACTTAATAATTGGAATAACTGGAAGCAAGTCCAGCAACAACATCAAGCAGCATTGGTAATTCGTCAGCTATATACTCAACAAGCTTTTGGTAATAACAAGCTTCTTCAGCTAGCTGAATACCGCATAGAAAGGTCAGGAAAAAAGTATACTCTAAGCGACCATTCGGGTCAAGTTATAATGCGGTTTTCTTCCACTTCATTAGGTGTACGAGTAGATGCTGAAGGCATTAAACTTACCTCGAAAAATTATCAAGATATCGAACGGCTGAAAATACAGCAAAGTAGGGGAGAACAGCCTGATGGAGCATTTTCTCACCCAGGAGCAGATCTAGCTACATCTGAAATTGAGTACTATATGCGGGCGCGTAAAATTGCCTCTCGCTTATTGGAGTACGCTACTAGAAAAGGTCAGAACATAACGCTGGATGGTCAGTTTTCTTATAAGTGGAAAGCTTCCGTAGATGGAGAAGTGCAAATTCATGCCAAAGATGGACGAGGTTTAATTTTAGCTCAAGTTGGAGATAAAATGCTTTGCCGTATGAGCGCTCGCGACTTAGGTTACTTTGAAAAAGCATTAGAAAAGATACATTCTCAGGAAAATTATCGTGATAATACTCGTTCTTCCCCCTCTCACCAAAAACATGGCTTAGAGCGATAAAGCTATCTTTATGTTGCACCTAATCTACACCAAATACCATTTCTCCAATGCAAGTATGCCATACCATCTTGCATTATTTACCCTGCCAAAAAGAACTCGAAATCTGTGGGAGATTGTAAGCTAACACAGACAAAAGTTTGCCAATCAATGATTTAAGAAAAAATGTTTTATGCCCAAAAGTAGATGTTTCCCAATCTAATTTCAGCCAAAGTAAAATTACAGCAGTTTTCAAGCTAGTGCAATACATCTAATACAGCTGCACAAAAGCTGCCCGCTTTGTAGCCGAGAATTTGTAACAAAGTGAATTAGCAATCGCTAAAGTAAGGCGAGCGCTATGTTATTTTGGTGATTCCTAATTACTTCGGCGCTTACGCAAAACCAAGTGCTTTGCATCAATATAGATTTCCAAAGAATCAGAAAAATTGTGGCTTTCACTAATCTTAGATAGCTCAAGGTTGAACTATTTAAGAACAAGACGCTAATGGTACTACAGACAAAAAACTTTCTGGAGGAAAATTCCTTGAAATTACTAATTGTCGAATCTCCTACCAAATCCAATAAGATCCAAAAATTCCTGGGAAATGGCTGGATGGTTAAAGCCAGTATGGGTCATATTGTAGATTTAGCTGATACTGGCCCACACCGTTTGGGATTTACTTTAGAAGCTAACTGTGTGCGCTGCGAATATGTACCAAGAAAACCTCGCGGTGCAAAAGTGTTAGCTGAACTAAAAAAAGCAATTCAACAAGCTAATGAAATTTATTTAGCCACAGACCCAGACCGCGAAGGGGAAAGTATTAGTTGGCATATCGTTGAGCAATTGCATCTAAAAAAATATCACCGCGTTCGCTTCACGGAAATTACAGAAACAGCAATCAAAAAAGCGATCGCTCAACCCCAGACCTTGGATTTGAGTTTAGTAAATGCTGCCCTTGGACGCTCTTGCGTTGATAAGTTGGTGGGCTACAGAGTGTCGCAGTTGTTGTGGGGTGCGATCGCCGGAGCTAAAAGTGCAGGTCGCGTACAGTCAGCAACACTGCATATCCTAGTAAAGCGCGAACGAGAAATTCAAGCATTTGTACCCCAAGATTATTGGTCAGTTTGGGCGATCTATCAAGAGGGATTCAAGGCATTTTACTGCGGCAACTCACATATTAATGCTACTGACGACGATAGCAGTAACGAGGAAACCGATGATGCAAAAGATAGGGATGAGCATACTAACGAGATGGGACAGCGAGTAACCACCCAGCAAGCTGCTGACCAACTCGTAGAAATTGCCCGTACCCATCCCCATCAAGTAATAAGCATCCAGCAGAAACGCACAAAGAATTGCCCACCACCACCGTTTACAACGTCCAGCTTGCAGCAAGCCGCTGGGGTGAGACTTTCTATGTCCCCAGAGAGAACCATGAAAATTGCCCAGCAACTCTACGAGAACGGTTACATCACCTATATGCGTACCGACTCTGTTGCATTATCGGATGAATTCCGTGCCGCAGTTAGGGATTACCTGGAGAAAAACGACCCAGATAATCTTCCCGAAAAAGTAACTGCTCATCGCAGCAAAGCCTCAGCACAAGAAGCACACGAAGCCATTCGACCGACTGACATTAGTCGCAATCCTCAACTGGCTTCTGCGGAAATGTCAGCAGAAATGTCAGTACAAATGTCAACGGAAGAGGCACTGTTATACAGTTTGATTTGGCACCGGACTTTGGCTTCCCAGTGTCGATCGGCAGAACTCAACAAAACTCGTATAGTCACGCGATCGCTGACTGCGAACTTTGAAGCTAGAGGTCAGCAACTTCTCATACCAGGGTATACCCGCTACTGGAAAGATATTGATGCAGATACCTTCCTCCCCGCTTTGTCAGAAGGAGAGAGTCTTACTTTAGAACGGGCAGGAGCAGATAAAAAACAAACCCAACCACCGCCCAGATATACAGAACCGAAACTCGTACAAGTCCTGGAACGGCGTGGTGTTGGACGACCTTCGACTTACGCAACAATTCTTGCCACCCTCAAAGAACGAAATTATGTGGAGATGAATAAGAAGAAACTACAACCCACTCAACTGGGGATAAATGTTGACCAATTTTTAGAGCAAGTTCTACCCAATTTGATTGATTCCGGGTTCACAGCACAGATGGAACAGGAATTGGATGCGATCGCCACCGGAAAACAAAATTGGCAGCAGTGGCTAACTTCATGGAACCGAGAATATTTTGAACCAGCTTTAGTAAAAGCTAGCAAGGAAATTGAGATGAATCCTAATCAAACAAGCCAACAAATAGAAGTAACAAACCTTGAATGTCCCAAGTGCAACAAACTGATGGTCAAAGTTTATTCAAATAACCCAAAAGTTAAAACGGGGCATTTCCTTTGTTGTGATAAATATCAAGACGGATGTGGGGCAGTAATGTTTTGGAATGAACGCACTAGCTCTTATGAGTTACCTTATTCAGAACGTCCAGCACCAGACTCTAATCCAGAAAACTTAACCTCTCTACCTTGTCCGGTTTGCAATGCCCCTTTAGAAAAATTTGAATATGCCGATAAAAAAACCGGACAACCTAAAACCATGCTGAGATGTTCCAACTTGAAAAATCGTAAGGAAAGTTGCCAAAATGTAGCCTTTTGGTGGACTTCCCGAAATCAATGGTGGTCTCCAAATTATGGGGAGATTCAATTGGAAAATAAAAATCCAAAAGGCGTAGAACAGAAGAAAACGCCTAAATAAGCTTAGCTACTTCAAATACTCTAGTTATATTTCAATTAGTGAGGCACTGTGAGCAGAAGAAAACGACAGCCGGAGCCGGTTAATTCAGAAACTTTAAATACCGCAATTAGCATCGGAGAAAAAACCGAAATTCCAACCGATAGCGATGCCTTAAAAAATGGTTCAAACCAACAAGATGTCGATGATAAAGAAGGTGGAAAAATGGCGATAATAGATGATTTGAACAACCAGTCTGAAATTCCAGTAATTAAGCTGCATTTTGTCAGCAGTCACAGAAGTAAAGATGGCAAGAGCTTTTTTGTAAAAACAGCAGCCCATTACTGTGGAGACAAAGGTAAACCAATTATTTTGGTGGATTGCGATCGGACTAATCCTGATGTGTCAAATGCCTATACAGAAGCTAGAATAGTCTACTTTTCAGAAAATCAGGAAACGGAAAACTACCCTGATGCAATATTGGAGTGGGCAAGTGAGAATAATTTACCAGCTCTAATTAACTTGCCAGGAGGAATTCACGAACTTGTCACTGCATGGATAGATCGCACGTTGGTTCCTATAATTAAGGAAAATGCCTCTCTTCAAGAGAACGAAAATCGCGAAGTAGACCTGAAAATTTATAACTGGTTTTTATGCAATGGGGAACAGGCCAGTTTGAATTTATTTATCGACAGTTTGAATCATTTTGGTGGATGCGTACAGCACATATTAGTGCGAAACTGGGGCATGACTAACAATTGGAAAATTGTCGATGAAAGTACCGATTTAGAACCGTTCTGCAAATCCCCCAAGGACAAAACTGAAGAAGAGATTGCCACAGATAAGGGAAAAGGCATTCAGCTTGTGGATAGCCACGGTTTACCGATCAAAAAAGCAATTCAAATTGATTTTCCCGCCCTTTCTTCACAAGAAGGTAAACGTTTAGCTAGGGAGGAAGTGAAGTTTGCACAAGCGATACTGCGACCGGAACAAGATGGTTTGACAAACGAAGGAAAAAAAGCTTGGCCACTCTGGGAGCGACAACGGGTAATCAATTTCCTTAAAAAAGCCTCTGCGGTGTTAGATAACACTGGATTGCTTTGACACTTTCCTAATAGACAAGGAATTTTCAGAGACGTTAGCTTACGCGATACGTACTTCGTACACGCTTGGGCGAACGCTCTGGAAAACCAGAAATAAAAGGCACAGTTTTTCAAACAGTAGTTCCCGGAGATTGTATGACTAATACTTCAACAGAATCTACTAACTCACAGCAAGTACTATTGGACAGATTGCTGGAAGGTAGAGACTCTAATTTTAAGGGCAAAGTTTTGGATTATATTCAGCTAACCGAGTTAAGCCCGGACGATCCAGCAATTATCATGGCTATTCTGACAGGAAACTTGGCTTTCATGTTAGAAGATGCTCCTGCATCGTTCGAGCATCTATTTAGAGAGTGGTCAGGTGAAATCCAACGGGCTTTGCATTTGGCTGAAAAGCTGGTGGTGGAGCGCCAGAAAGCTGCGATCGCAGATGCCGCCAAGGAGCTAGTTCGCTCCACTGAATCAACTCAAGCCACAAAGTTATTCTCTGCCATTATCCCAGCTGCTGGCGTGCTACTCGGTGCAATAGGTATGGGGTTTTTCATGGGGCTGACGGTTCCCCCATTTTTGGGAGGTGGGTTGGCAGGCAAAGTAAACCTAACACAGAACGAAGCTAATACTCTCCGTTGGGCGCTCTCAGATGAAGGCAAGTTCGCTCGAAACCTCATGGACTGGAACCGAGACTATCTCAAGGAACAAGCTTGTGCCAAGGATGCTCAAGCATTAGGTGCCAAACTCAAGTTCGGCTCTAGGACTGCCTTGAGTGGTTACTGTTTTTTGTGGATCGAGCCGCCAGAGAAACGAAAATATACCCAATGAACACTGATGTGACTTTACCCAGAAGTTGGACAACTTGGCCAACTTCTCCATCCAAAATCAGCATATTTAAGTATAAATACTTAAATATGCTAAAATTTTTATTAAATCTTTAAAGATCCTCCTACTTTGTTACGTAGTTTTTCTTATTTCCCAATAAATACTTAATTTTCTATCCCTAGACTGAGCAAATTTGGCCATCTTTCAGGAAAAAATATGGACTAAATGTACCAGGGGTCAAAAACACTTGTCCAAAACTTTAAAACAGTTTGGTTAGCAAAGCTTAGCTTGTTTTTAAATTCCTGTTTTCCTAAAAAAATTGTGGAGCTATGTTATCTCAACCCAACACCCTAGAAACCCAATTCAAATCTGATAACCGGGTTCAACTCACTACATGGAAGTGGAAAGATTTCTCAGCCACTGCTTACCAATTATCAGATGGTTCTTATGTCATGTCGTACAGACAAATGGCATTAAAGGTTAGCCAGGATAAAAACAACGCTAAAAATTTTGTAGAAAAAGCTAACTTGCCCAGAATGGAAGTTAAATTGAATAATTTCGTTTGGGCAACGGCTGCCCCTTTGACTGCTGTCTTAGCTTACTGGAAACACTTAGATGAATCAGGCGTTGAAAAACAAATTGCTTCTCTTGGTTGTCAGGCAATTGAAGAATTCTTAGCAGAACAAGAACGACTAGCATCTTGCTCGACGGCTTCAAAACCTTCTAAAACTTTAAAGGCTGTGTACGAAGTCAGTATCTTGCCAAGCAGACCAGCACTGCGAGTTTTGCTTCTCAGCGAGCGAGAAGATTATGAAGAATATAGAATTGAGCTAGATTCAGCCTTAAAATTGATAGGAGTATCTCATAGCTGGCTAGATAAACTAAGGCCGAAAACCCGCACTCAATTGAAGGAAAAAGGCTTTAGTAGCGTGCAGGAAACATACTATATTACCACGAGAAATAACCATACCCAAACCGATGAAGGAGAGCCTGAAATCATAGCAAGTAGTAAGACAATCGAACTGAGTGACTACTTGGCCATCTGCAAGCATTTCGCCGACCGGAGAGCTAAGGTTGCGATCGCTTGTCTGGCAGAACTTGCTAGCGAATCACTCGACAGTCGAATTGCTAAATTATCGCCAAATAAACTCAATCTAGCTGTCGAAGTTTCCTATACAAATTTACTGATTAGCAAAGCAGAAAAAGCCTCAGAAACCTTGGCTCAATTCAGCCAGATTTTCCAGTTAGTTATTGACAATATACCCCAATGTATATTTTGGAAAAATCGCGATTCAGTTTATTTAGGATGCAACCGAAGATTTGCGTTGGTAGCGGGAGTAGAAACTCCAAGAAATATCATAGGGAAAACCGATTATGACCTCCCTTGGAAAAAAGAAGAATCTGACTGGTTTAGGGAATGCGATGCTCGCGTGATGGAGACAAATACTCCAGAATATTATATCATCGAACCTCAACTCCAAGCAAATGGTAAACAGTCTTATGTAAGTACAAACAAGATTCCTTTGCACGATTCAAAAGGGAATGTTATTGGCGTTCTAGGTATCTACGAGGAGATTACAGAACGCAAGCGGGTAGAAGAAATTTTGCAACAATTACAAATTGAGGTTAAACAGCTTTTGTGTAACGCAGCAGAACAGATCAACTACGTTTTACCGCTGTCCAGCTAAAAGTTATACAAACTTTGACATCTAATCTAGTTAACATTCCCACACCTAAAAGACCGTGGGATTTTTTTATGTAATTGATTAGAGATCCTAGACCAGCTTAGGAGTATGATGTCAGAAAAATGTAGTTCTAAGCTGAGTTTTCTTGAATTAGTTCCAACAACACCACTACCTCCTGTAAGCGTATCTTAGTTTTACCTCCTAGTTTTTGTAGTAGTTTTTGCCGCAGTACTATGGCCGCTGCCAAAAGTGGGCTGTTAGCGGAGGTATTTTTTTGGATTGGTACTTTTTCCTCTTGTTTTGTTGATTCTCCGCTAACCAACTGTTGCTCTAGTCTTGCTATGATTCGTTCTAACTTTTGAATGTGATTTCGCCGCTCGATCGCCTTGTGCCAATACCCATACTTCGGATTAGTGGGTTTTCCGAGATAGCATAGCTGCTTAACTTTATTCTCCGCTAACTGCATGAGCTTGAAATAATGGTAGATCTTGCCTCCGGGTCTGTTTCTAGCACTAAACTCCGATATCCATACCTTAGCTGGGGCGACAAATCCCTCTGATTGTATTTTTTGGATCTGAGCGCGAAAGTATTGGATACGGTTGGAAAGGTCGTTCATGGTTAGCGGAGTTATTTTAAAGAACTTACTATTATTTTAGTACCTCCGCTAACAAGCGTCAAGCTCAAAATCAGCTAATCACGACTATTCTTATAGTTAAGAGCGCCTCCCAAATCAGCCTAGAAGAGGCGCTAACCAATCAGGAAGTAACTCCGCTAACCGATCGACCGCCTCTGATGCCAACTCTTGCATAGCCAGCACCACTTTTGTGCGCTGTTCGATCGACCACAGCTTGAGAATGCCCTTAAGCCGATCTACTCCGTAGTCTAATGCTGCCATGACCCGAAAAGCACAGGCTTCAAATTGCTCCGGGCTATCATCGGGAATGGCTTTTTCTGGTAACAATTGGCAGATCTCGCCAATCCCTTTAGCAAGCCGCTCCCAATATTCCGGACAATGTGAGAGCAGCCGATCTTGACACTGGATGCCTAACTCCTCTGCCTGGTAGAACAGAGCAACCAGCTGCTCGCTGGATTCAAATCGGGGATGGGGTGTAGGTATTGCCTCTAAATCAGCTAATAGCTGCATCAGCCATTCAATGGGAGATTCTTCGCTCTGCTGTGATTGGGAAGTTAAAGAATTTGTACAGCTTTCATTAGTTTTTATTAAATCTTCAGCACTTGTATGGGGGTCAATATCACTATGTACCTGGTTTTCCGGCAGCTTTGCCACAGCTTCTTCGCCAACTTTTCCTACACACCTTCCGCTGGTTTGATTGATAAAATATGGGGAAGGTGTGCAGCCCTGTAACCCTTGCTCTGTCTGAACTTGAGTCTTCAAAATTTCGTTCCAATTTAACACCGTTTTTTCGCCAGAAAGCAATTCCTCATATCGGACCCCGATGCAGTTATAGATAGCTAAGCGGTCTGGGTCTTCTAGCCAAGCTGAGTCTAACTGATACACCCAGACCCGATTAATCTGGTTACTGCAAGTCTTCAACCCCAAAGACGCTAAAATCCGTCCCAAATACTCAGTAGGTTTAGACTTTCCAACTCTTATTCCAATCGCTCTTGCTAGAGAAGGCTTTTTACCTGCTTCCCAGAGTTCGATAACTTCAGGGGAATCTTTATTCCATGTCTTACCCGGTGCAAAAAATTGTAGAATTCCCAACGATAACAAGGTTTTGATTTTCAACCATCTACTCCTGTGAGTAGTCAAATTCATTTTTTTAGAACTATCAGGCTCGTTTGGATCGGTGAAAATTTTAAGCAGTTTAAACCATTTACTTTGTTGCAATTGTTGAGCAATTTCTGGATGCTCTAACAACCACAATATCTCTGTTTGGGCAATTAACCCTCGCTTTTCATATTTAACTAATCGAATAAATTCAGGACGTAAAATATTACTGTAAACTTCGCGCTCTATTATCGTATTGCCACTGTTAGCCAATGTTAAATTAGGAATTTCTTTAGTTTCATTATTTTGTGATATAAAACCAGACAGGCTTTGACTATCTAGAACAATTGGTTTCATTTCTCTTTGGTTTTGATAATTAGTTAATGAATGCAAAGGTTCTTGAAGCGCAGCTAATTGCAATGAAGTTGCTGGTGCTGAAGTATATGAAAAGTTTGTAATTGTTTGCAGTTGGTATAAAAATAGTGTATTTCTTGGCTTTTTAAAAGGAAATAATTGGATTGATGAAGTTTTTTCTGAAGCTGAGTATGAAAGTAATAAAAGCTGTAATGGTTGATATAAAAATGTCTTAATAGACGATAGTTTTTGTAACATAGGTTGGATAAATGATGTTAATAATGATAAATTTTTGGAAGGTGATAGCTGTAATGGTTTTAATTTAAACGACTGTGATATTTGAGCCGAATCTGCCAAAATAGATGGAGGAAAAAGATTAGGTTGTTGCTGATTTGATTGGTTTGATTCTAGGTAATTAGAGCTTTTAGCAGGTTCGCGGATGATAGTTTTAACCACAGCTTTTTCAATCCCTGGCAACCTTTCTAACAATCGGCGACGTGCAATTTCACATTTATCTTGCCAGCTAGATGCAAAATTGGAAGACTTTTTATTTGCTTCCGAAGTAGAAATATCTTGGGACTTATAAATATCAAAAGAAACTCTATCAATAACTGTATTTTTACCATCCTTATAATTAGGTACTGATACTTTAAATCCTTTTACACATTTTACATTATATCCACTTACTACCAAAGCTTCTTTCAAACAATCTCTTAAATAATTTTTCTCGTGATTGGCTTGAGAAATTAACTCGCATTCATGTTTAAAGTGAGGATCTTGGGAAAGAGTTATAAGCTGTTTAGCTATTCCTAATATTTTTTGTTCTGTGTCTAATTCGCTCAATGTAGCGTTAGCGTCATCTACAACATATTCTATTATTTCTTCTATTACTTTTTGAGTATTAGAAGATTTAGAAATATGATTAGCTTCCATCCCTCTGAAAGCGCAGAATACATGGAGAGAAGCTTCTGCATCTCTGATCCGCCCCATTATTTGTAGCTGCTGATTGGTTAAAATTACTCCAAAGAAGAGATAGTAAATATCGCTGAAGTAATTTTGGATATTTATATCAAGACCTGCTTCTGCTGAGGGAGAATATAAAAAATACTTCGGTTTGTACTTGAGAATAAAAGCTTTAGGGTCTTTAAAAAATTCTTTAGCCCAACTTTGATTAATGGTGGTACTGTCTAACCGAAAACCTTTGGCATCTTTATCTTTTAAAAGTTTGTCCAAAGTTTCGATTGCGTTTTGTGAATCTGAGCCAACAGCCAAACAATTTGGATTATTTAATATAGCTGAGATTACGCAAGAAGTGTCGCTTAGCCGCAATTTCCCATTACCATCTTCCGAACCTTCATAAAATTCAACTTTACCTCTATTTCCTTGATAGTGGTTTTCAACTATTAGTAATTTCCTTGGTTCCTTCAGCAAAGATTTAATATAATTAATTGTTAAATCTGAAAGGTGTCCGTCCAAACAAAATATGCGATTGGCGCGATTGAGAAGTTCTCCTAGAAGGTCTTTAACTTTTTGCCGATAATAATTAATAGATGTATTAGCTTGAAATAAGGATAGAATTACTGATTCTAATTCATCTATGATGACGTTTTTTCCATCAAAATCTTCTGGATCGAAATAAATCAGGCTATCTATACACAAAGCAATGTTTGATTGAGTATCTCGCAGAAGAATCTGTTCTGGTTGACCTTTCATTTCGGTTTGGAGATGGTAGAATTCTGGGCATTTAGCACAAAACTGTAGTAGAATTGAGTTGCGATAGCTGATAGCTAGCCATCCTTCGTCTTTTAAAGTTTTAACATATTCAATAACTTGATGTGTTTTTCCAGTTCCTAATCCCGACTTAAAGAAGTTTAAACTTCTAGGTTCGGGTAAGGGAACCGAAAGATATCGTTGATTGATAGTTAAAGTTGGGGAAAGTTTCCTTTTATTTCGCCAATCTAACCACGCTTTATCAATTTTCTGTTGTTTTTGGTGAGAATAACGTGACTGTGGTTCGGTTTTTTGTTGTGGTGTCTCGTTTACAGAAGTTGGTTCTGGTTTATAATTCGGGCAATGTTGGATAGCGATCGCTTCAAATTGTTCCCAGGATAAATACTTAATTTCTTCTGGATTAACACCTTCATCAATGTCTGAGTCATTGTCTTTGTTAACCTGTCCCCACCAAGCAAATTTAATTGAGATGCCCCATTCTACGAGTAGGTCTTTAATTCTGCGCCATCTTAATATGACGTGACGGTTGCTTACATCTCCCGCGTCTGGGTATACTTCAACTTCTTTGTTGTCTTTAATATAGTTTCGCAGTTGTTCTGGGGAATTGTAGAATTGTCCACCAGAAGCACCGACGAATATTTGTCCTAGCAGATTAGCCGCTATCTTGGGTTTGAAGTTTGTCCCTTCAGCTAGTCCAATGGCTGGTCTGAGAATTACCCCATTGTCGGGACGGTAGTAGGCTAAGGGATATTCGCCGTTAGGTAGTTTGGAAGCACCATCCCATCCTGCCCATTTATAGCGTTCGCGATCGTCGTTGGCGTTGCGGCGGATTTGGAATCCGATCGACCGCCCAAGGTGATCGGAAATCGGACAAGCTATTCCTTCGTCACCTGGTTTTAGCCAAAGTTTATCTCCGCTAACACCGGGAAAGTTGAAGGGAATACCCGGTGGTAGTTCTGGAAAGGCGCTGAGGGAAAAGTAGCAGCCTTCGTCAATTTGTCGATCGCTCAATCCACGATCGCGAATCCGTTGGCGGTCTGCGGTTGATAGTCCCCAATGCTTATGCAATCGGCGAATAATTCGATCTCGCTGTTCTACGGACAGGCAGTTGGCTAGCTTGTGCCGTTCTATTTTTTCTCTTTCCTGCTTGTGTCTTTCTTTTTCTTGGAGATAGCGCTGTTTTTCCTCTTCTGTCCAAGGAGATGGCTTTTGGGGCAGTTCTTGCCATACTACATACTTTCCCCACAGTCCATCTTTAGTCAACCCAAAATATTTGTGGCTTGGGGTATCACCTCCATCTGGCTGCTTCATGCACAAGTGCAGAGTCACCGGGATGCTACTGAGAGTGATTTGTCCTGTCCGGCAGTCTCCTTTGAAGTCACCGCAAATTGAGCAAGCAGCGCTGCGCCTGGTGGGGGTAAATCCCTTACTCACGATTGCTCCCCCCTTGCCCGCTGCACCAAGATAAGTGAACTGGTATTTTATGGACGCATAGACGCATAAGCTATTGGCTTCCAAAGCTAAAAAATTCAGCCTTCCTAGATTACCGTCCTGGTTTTTTCCACTCAAAAAACTACTCGCCGATCAATATGATCAGAAAACTACTCAAGGCTAAAAGTCTTACTAGATAAGAGTTTCAAAAAAATAATCATCACGCGAGGGGGCATTATCTCCCCGCGAGGGGGCTATGAGTGGAATGGCACGCTTGTTGAGCTAAAACCTTTGCCCAGTATGGGTTTGCACCAATGGTTGGCTTTGGGAGAGGGGTGTTGGGACGGTTATCTCACATACAGCGGTCTGACAGTATTGTTGAGGAATGTAAAGTTTCCTAAGTTGAATATCTTTGAACAACTTTTTAGGGACAGGGATAGTTTAATCCCAGAACTTCTTTGAGTTTAGGCAGGTGTTTTGAGTGAATCGGCTTATCTGGATTAACTTTTTCTAGATCCCTCACCCAGCTTTGACTCATCCCGATTGCCTTAGCTAACTGTCTTTGATTCATACCAAGGGCTATTCTTGTCAGCTTTACGATGGCTCCTGTTAGCTTTTCTGAAGAGGATAACTCTGTGGTTGGCGAACTGGAGCTTTTCGTTTCTGGTAGTAGTGCTGATGGTGTTATATTGGCTCTTTCCAAAGCACTGATTTCTGTGTCCTCAGATGTAATTTGAGGGTGTTTCTGAGAAAGTTTTTTAACTTTATGAGATTTCCCAGATTTGGAGCAATCCAAATCTTTTTGAATTTCCAGCGGAAGTGAAAACTTTAATAATGCAGGTAAAAAATAGTTTTGTATATAATTATTCGGAAATTTTTTCATTCTAAGCAGGCATTGATTTCTTTTGCTTGTAGGAAGACAACTTAGCTCTGACGGCATAGCCCACAAAGGTCTTAGCCAAACTGGATAGCGCTCATCGTCAAAATCGATATTGAACCCAACTTTATCTTTTAAAATCAGTAATGCTTCATCTACTTTTTCTTTGAGTTTCCAGCCATACCGATAGTCATTTACTGCTTGTTCAATTTGACTTTGAGGCAAAACACTATTTAATAGCTTTGAAATTGTATAAACGCCGCTTTTATGAGCGCGACTGTTCTGTATTATGTATAAAGCTAAACTGGTTGCAAGCTTTTGCCGATGTGGATCTAAATCGAAGAATCGCTTGGGAATAAAGCTATACTGATGTAGCGCTGTTCTTTTCTTTTCTCCTTCAACGTTGAGGAAGTTACGAGTCCACAGTCCTGGCTGCACTGTAATAATAACTTCTAAAGTTTCTTCGGGAAGCCCGAACAAGTTGAGTTGATTATACTCTTGGACGCTTACTATCCAGAGTAAAGTGCGTTCTTTGATACATAGATTTAAATTTCCCTCGTACCAATGGATAACAGTACCCAACGTTCCTACCACCAAGGCTAACTCTGCGATCGCCTTCAGTTTTTGCGATTTGGTTAGTTGTTTGCTTTTATAAACTTGTAATGTTTCGATCAACTCAGACCCTCGCAGAACAAAAGGCTCTTTCCAAGGTTCTGTTTGTCGGGCTGCGTATGTAGCAAATACAACATGAAGTCTTGCTGCCATTACACCATATCGGTCAAGAATTTCATCCTCAGCTTGAGATGCTATTGATTCAGGTTGATCCGCTTGTTTATTGAGTATATAAAATTCTATGAAGCGCCCTTTTCCGAAAGGTTTTTGGAAGTAAAGACGACCTGGAGCGTACTCACTCCAATTTGGAGATTTAAGGAACGCTTGACTGGCGCTAATAATAGGTGCTCCTGTTGCTGTCATCTCGTAGGATTTACTTCCAAACAGTGGTGCTTGGGTTAGAGGTAGATTTTTGAGTTGGCAAACTTGCTTGGGAGTGTTGTCCAAGTGCGAAAATTCCAACCCTCTAAATTCTAATTTAGATGCACCTTGTATAGAGTTTGTATTCCCTCGATCGGTTTCCTTTTCAGCCATCAATCTTATCCTCCTTTAGATGGCTGTTCGCTTCTTTCTGCTCTAAAATCAGTTCTAACTGTACGGTTGTCCTTTCCTTTTCCCCTTGTGCCTGTGAGCATAAGAGGTAAAATGAGGGGGTACATCTGCTCTGTAGCAAAATGTAAAGGTGACATTTTACTGTGACATCCTGACATTTATAACCTTCTAAAGATGACATTTAACAGATGTCAATGTCAATTGTGGCGAAAAATTTTGGCAAGCGCCGAGTACTCCCTCTGGCGAGCTAGAGTTTTTGGGAAGTACGGAGTATAAGAGATGCTGGCAGGTACAACACCTAAACTAAGGTTGGCTAATTTAGTTAAAGATCTCCGGGGCGACAAAAGTCAGCGCAACTTTGCCAAGCTGTTGGGTGTGAGCTACTATGCCGTTCAGAGTTGGGAGAAGCAGGCAGCTTTACCGGATGAAAAGAATCTACAAAAACTAGCTGACTTGAAAGGTTGGACGCTATTGCAACTGCAAATCTACTTGCAGGGGTCAGAAATACGCAATAAGGCGATAGTGGATGGTACTGGTGACTCAATTTGGTTGGAGAATGCAAGGAATGGACATTCCAGCAAAGCGTTGTGCTGGTCTATTGACGATTTGATAGCAGAGGTGAGGGCATTGCCGTTTGAGGCAGCGGCTAAAGTGGCTCAAGTGGCATTAGAGACGATGACCGCTAAAGGGTCTTGATTAAATTACCAGCTTGACTTGAAGGTACTATTTGAGAATGGTTCGCCTATAAGCACGGCTGCCAGTTGAAAACTCAGTTGCCGCCGACAGCGGGTTTTCTTTGTTTGAGTCTATTATGGGTTGCCCATTGCTGTGCAAGGTCGATCGATCTGCCTATGTCCAGGCACGATCGCTTTGCATGACAAAGTAATTGCCGCATGGCGGGGCAGTTCTGATCGCTTGGGTTTGTTGTAGGGATAGAGAGGAAGCAACAGCGATCGCTGTTGCCACTGGCGATCGTCGCAAGCCAACAGGGTTAATTTTCGCCATGTTTACTTGGACTCAGCTCCCACCTGACCTATTGCGCTTTGTCCGTTCTCTTTTTTCCAGCCAAAGCTGAACGGCTTCTTCCAATCCTTCACTTTGAGTGGTTTCGTCTTCGGTACAAGCAACCTTGAATCGAAGTGCAAGCTCTTTAGGAATGTAGCCGCTCACTTGAGAGTAGCCTGGATCGTCACGTCTGGTTACCAAAGTTCCTTTCTTCTCTTGATTTCTTGAATTCATTTTCTCACGAGACTCTAAAGTTGATATTTTGTATTAATTCATGAATTCACGATTGCATGAAGTTTTGCTATGATAACACCCATAAGGGAACTGTGACCGAACGGCAACCACCTTCGGGGGACAACCAGATCGCGATCGCTTTGCCCTCAGTAAGTCAGCACAACTGAGTCAATGAACCAACATGAAGTCCACAGTGGATTACGTGCCGCTAGCGCTTGCTGCATCTGAACTTGGGATTTCAGAGGAAACCTTAAGACGCGATCGAGCGCTGCTCAGAAAAAAGCTCGGCAAGTCGGAGTTTGACAACTCACGTTACGAACCGGGGTTAGACGCTAAATCTTTTGCAGCCTTAAGGCGATTTCGAGAACTAGCCGCTCTTATGGGACGCAAAAAAGCTATTGAAACGCTAAGAATTAATGGAGTTGACTAAAATGACCACCATTTCAATCTCAGCCAGCCGCAAGCAACAAATATCCGATGAGCTAACCAAACTCGGCATCGACCCCACAGACGAGGCTTTGGCCGCCGTAGTGTCCATCCTCAAATCGAATCGGCGTGCCACCCTCAAAAGTGCCTGCAAGCGGTACGCCCAAAACCAGCAGCCAACCAATCACACCAAAACCACAACCAATAAGCCTTCTGGCTCCATTAAAGATGATTTGGGCAAATTGGCAGGAAACCTCAAAGACTCCATGAAAAAGCAGGTCGTTAGTGCTGCCGTAGTCGGGCTAGTCCGCGATTTGGAGTCAGGGGATTACGGAAGTTTAGACGACCTTGCAGTTGAGGAATTGAAAGATTTGATTGATGCCGAATTCTCAGTTTTGGAGGTATCAGACCTAGACCCCAAGTATCTCTTGTCGTCGAACGGGTCAAAGTTGCTCTTAAACGTCGGATTGACAGAGAGCTAAACCGACCCTCTACTTATGCGGCGATGGGAGTCTTATTTGTTCTATCCGCACTCACAGCAGTAAATTTGGCCAACGTGATGCGATCGAATTTATCCACCCCCACCCAAATCCAAAGAGCCAATGGCCCAAGTCCAACCAAGAACAGACCATTGGCTCCACTCCCAAAGAAACAAAAGGGAGTTAAATAAATCCTCTCACATTCAGCCAGTGGCATCGCTCCACTGGCTTATTGGAGGCTCAAATGCCAATAGAAGCTATCAAAATCATCTTCGTTGGAATAATTGCCTTTGGCATCGGGACGCTATTCGTAGAAGGCAGACAGACATTAGAAATCAACAATTTGAATAACCGAATAGCCAACCTAGAAAAACAACTGGCCGAAAAAGACAAACAACTCAAAACAGTCCAAATCATCGTCACCAAACAAAATCAAAAAGTAGAGGAATTTTACAAACAATGGAAAAAATGAAATCCTCACAGATACAAAATCTACTGAAGAGCGGAGCATGAAAAATGAGTCAAAAACTCACCAAATTCGAGTACGAATACCAAAAAGAGAGTATCGAGCAAGATATCAGAGGGCTAGATATTTCAATCCTAGAAGTTAAGCGCGATATCAAATCCAATCAATTAGAAGCAGCTACCTGGGATTTAGAAACCAGTAAAGAAGGCATCAGAAAAGCCAAGCTTGGCTACGAATCAGCCCGAACTGCCAACGACATCACCGAACAGAAAAACGAGCAACTACAAGACCAATTGAGCTATGAAAGAGCGATGAAATTGCTCAATAAGCAATCCCTGCTTACTGCGGGTCAAAGCGCGTTATTAGCTTTACAACAAGCTCAAAAAGACTTAGAAGATAACGCCTCATTGTTCGAGCTTAAATATCGCCAAGTCCCCGATTTATCAGCACTCCCAACAGAATGAGAAACAATGGACATCAACAGACTGGCAGTAGAGGCATTATTCTGTTATTTCCTCGCCGCCACATTTTCTCAAATCATCAGCTTTCTCTACCGCTCTCACTATCTCCCATACCTGATTTACCTGATAGGGAAAGCATTTTTATTAGTCGGATTACTGCTAACAGCAGCTTACCTGAAACGGAAATCTCCCGCCGAAGAACTAACAATAATTAGCGGTTTAGCTATCACCGGACTATGGATTTAAAACCTCTCTACGCGGCTGACTTAGCCGCTTTTCTTATCTCTATTGCCTCCAGCGCTAGCGGTCACTATGCCATAGCTATTCCGTCCGTCGTTACTGGCTTGGGAATTAGCAGTTATTTGGTAGCCAAAGTTCCTTCTAAACAAGAAACCGAACAACTGAATCAAGCCAGAATCATCGAACTAGAAACCAAACTCAACGAACTGCAAACTATCCACACTTGGCAGCAGCAATTACTAGAATCTTCCGAGGCCAAGAAACTAGAGGAAATACAAGTTTTACGAGAGTCCTATGAATCTCGCCTCAGTGCTGACCAAAAAGCTTTACAAGACCTTTCAGAATCCAAAAATAAGGAAATCGCTCTCTTGAAAGAAAGCGAGGCTTATAAGCTCTCAGAACTGCAACAACAGCTAGAGACTGAAAAAGCCGAATTAGAACTGGCTTTCGCTGCCAAAATTGCCCAATTGGATGCTGATTTAGCAGCTACAAATCAGTGGCGAGATAATGTGCTTAAGTTAGAATCCGATTTAAAGAAATTTTCCGAACAATTGAAGTTAGAAGAAAAAGCGCTCAGGTTAGAAGAAAAGCGGATTCGATTAGATGTACGCGACGAACGCGGACAAACTAAAGAATTGCTCAAAAATGCCCAATTAGAAATCCAAGCTCAGAATGTGATTATCCAAAAACTCCAATCAGAAATCGTCAGTTTAAAAGAGCAGAACGAGCAGCTATTCAACGAACTATACACCGCTAAAAAGCCGGATGCTGATGAGCTAGTTACGCAGATTCAGACAGCATTAGCTCAACAAGGAATCCAGTCGGAATTCATTTCAAAAAGAGTGATAGAGGGAGTAGAAAGGATTTACCTCAAACCAACTAATTACTGGGAACCATCTAAATTAGAGATAGTAGCTAAGATTCTACCTGGAATGGTTGACATTCCTCAGCCGACAATCCAAGCTAAAAATGGAAGAATCGAGGTAAAAATCGATAGGAGGGATGAACTGGATAGAATTAAAGATGCGCCTGATAATTGGTTAGAAATATTATACAAAGATGCTGCCAAAGATGGGAAGAATTTAGCCATACTTGGCGCTAGAGGAAAAGGGAAAACAGAAATGGCAAAAAATTATTGTGGTTTAGTTGTTAGGAACGAACCAGATTGCGAAGTAATTTACATTCAGCCAAAAGTAGATGATTACGCTACTTTTACCATCAACGGTAAACTGTTTGAACCTGATTATATTGGGTTTGAATCGGTAACTGCTAGTAACGGAGTAACTATCCCAAGTGCTTATGATGGCATCCTTTATCTGAGGAAGTTGTACTCGGAAAGAAACAGTATCAACCAACAATGCTTTGCCGATAATAAGCCTTGTCCGAAGTTCAATCGAGTTTTCTTTTTGATTGATGAATTGCAATTGCTAGTGTCGAGGGAAAGGGAGTTTATTGAGCCGGATGTCATCAAATCTGAAAAGTTGAGAAATGGGCAGACATTCGTCGGTAAAATTATCAGGGATGCTATTAGTTTGGGTCGGTCGTTGGGGATTACAGTGTTGGCGTTAGGGCAATTGCCAAATGTGAGTGTTTATGGGTGGAATAAAAATGACCTTTACCAATACATTACTATTTTTATGAGTGCGAATATACCACAAGCAGCCAGCGATTATGCACCGACTAAGGAAGAGAAAAATAGAATTTTGGGAGATTTGGAACTGTGGCGGAAACGAGCATCGGTAGATAGTTCCAAGGATTATTATTGCTACGTTAGACCGATGGATAAAGCAGGATATTTAGCGTTGCTTCCTTTTCCTGGGGCATATTTGGATTAGTGTAATTGTTTCCTCTAATGATTGCTTACCCCAGCTATTTATCATTGAAGTCGTCAAAACAGATGTCAGTCGATCGCTCACTAGGGATAGATCAAGTGCATCGTGCTACCATAATAAATTGCGCCTTCGCTGTTCCCTTCAGGCTCGGCAGAGGAAATCAATATAGTAATTGGACTACTAACGTCTATAAATGCCAGCAAACTATACCGAACTGGAAAAGCGCCTCTGGGAAGCAGCAGACGAACTCCGGGCTAACTCCAAACTCAAGCCCTCGGAATACTCCGTCCCCGTACTGGGGCTGATATTCTTGCGCTACGCCGATTATAAATTCAGTCTGGTGGAACGGGAGTTAGCCGGGGTGAGTACCCGCCGCCGCAGTGTGGGCAAGTTGGACTACCAGGCAAAAGGGGCGTTGTATTTAACCGAAAAAGCACGGTTTGATTATTTGCTGAATTTGCCAGAAGCAGAAGATATTGGCACGGCAATTAATCAGGCGATGAAAGCGATTGAAGATGAAAATGAAGAATTGAAGGGAATTTTACTGAAAGATTATAACCGTTTAGAAAAACCGACGCTGCGGGAGTTACTCAAAACTTTTAATCGGATTAAATTATCAGAAATTGGCGAGGATGCGTTTGGAGAAATTTATCAGTATTTTTTGGGTAACTTTGCCCAGAAGGAAGGACAGAAAGGCGGAGAGTTTTTTACCCCGATTTCTGTGGTTAAGTTAATTGTAGAAGTCATCGAACCGTATCATGGATTGATTCTCGACCCGGCTTGTGGGGCGGGGGGAATGTTCGTGCAAAGTGCGATGCGGGTGAGGGAAAAGTTAGGGTGCGACCCGAATACGGCGATTAGCGTTTACGGTCAAGAAAAGACGGAAGGAACCGTTAAACTTTGTCAGATGAACTTGGCGGTTCACGGGGTTTCTGGTTTGCGGAATATCCGCCAGGGGAATACTTATTATGAGGATATCCACAATTGCGCGGGGCAGTTTGATTTCGTGATGGCGAATCCACCCTTTAATGTGGATGGAGTGGATAAGGAACGGTTAGAAAATGACCCCAGGTTTCCCTTTGCTAAACCGAAGGTAGACAATGCGAATTATCTCTGGATTCAGTTATTTTATAGCGCTTTAAATAATACGGGACGGGCGGGATTTGTAATGGCGAATTCTGCCTCGGATGCGCGAGGTTCCGAATTGGAGGTGCGCCAGCGGTTGATTAAAACTGGGGCGGTAGATGTGATGATTGCGATTAGTTCTAATTTCTTTTATACGGTAACGTTGCCTTGTACTTTGTGGTTTTTGGATAAGGGAAAGGCGAAAACACTGCGGAAGGAAAAGGTGTTATTTATCGATGCGCGGCATATTTACCGACAAATTGACCGCGCCCACCGGGAGTTTACCGACGAACAGGTGGAGTTTATTTCTAATATCGTTAGATTGTACCGAGGGGAAGCACCGGAAACGAAAAATGGCAGTCAAATTTTACTGGATACTAATTTTCCAGAGGGTGCTTATAAAGATGTGGCGGGGTTGTGTCGGGTGGCGACAACGGCGGAAATAGAAGCGCAGGGTTGGAGTTTGAATCCTGGGCGTTATGTGGGAGTGGCAGAACGTCCGGTAGAGGATTTTGATTTTGCGGAGAAGTTGGAAGAATTAAATGAGGAATTGGAAATTTTAAATGCGGAGGCGAGGGAGTTGGAGGAACGGATTTCTGAGAATGTCGCCCAGATTTTGGGAACTTGATTAATGAGTTAACTGTTATATGAGACTCCCCAATCCTGAAAGAAGTATCATTGATGAAGAAAAACTATCTGGTTATTGTCTGAATCCCAGACATTCAGATGGTCAACACAAAGCACGGGTGTTTGAATCGGCTTTAGGTATGGGAATAGATGATTCCCCAGAGTTAAGAGTTGCACTGATGCAAGCTATCCAAACTACTGATGCCGTTCTGGATAAACGCAGTCCATACGGGCAGAAATATAGAGTAGATTTTCTGATGGTGAGAGGAGAAAAGCAGGCAATGGTACGCAGTGTTTGGATTGTGCGGGATGATGAAGATTTTCCTCGGTTGATAACTTGTTTTGTTCTGTAATTAGGAGGTATGGAAAGATGAATTCACAAATGAAATTATTAGATGTGGTAGCGTTAATTGAAGATATGCCAGAATTAGGTTTATATCGGGGTCAGGTGGGGACAATTGTGGAAGTGTACGAACCGGGTGTTTTTGAGGTAGAATTTAGTGATTTAAACGGTCGGGCTTATGCTATAGAGACTTTGAATGCTAATCAATTGATGCTTTTGCATTATCAGAGATTGTCTGAGGAAATGTTAGTTAAAAGTTGAGGTTTATTAAATGGACATCAAACTATCTAGCAGGCATGAAAAGTTTATTCAAGAACAAATTCAAAATGGCAGATATCCTTCTGCTGATGAAATGATTGCTTTAGCACTGGAGTTGTTAAAAGAAAGCATTTATTTGGAGGATAGTGGTAATAGACAGCGTTATGAAAAATGGTTAGCAGAAACTCGTCAAAAGGTAGCAGTGGGTATTGCACAACTTGAACAAGGAGAAAAGCTGGATGGTGAAGAAGTATTTATAAAATTGTTTTCAAAGCTAGAACAATTTAAAGTAGGTGATGGATGAATAGGTGATAGATTTATCAGTAAACGTCAGGCACTTATTTTGTTAGAACAGATTATTAAAAAGGTGGTAATTTTATTAGATGAAAGCTAAATACTGGCCTATAGTACGCCTTGATGATATTAAAGCACAAAAAAAATACGCATTAAATTGTGGGCCATTTGGCTCAAAACTTGTTTCTCGTGACTACATAGCTGATGGTGTTCCAGTAATTCGCGGCACGAATCTTACTGGAGACTCTTGTTTTTCCTTCGATAACTTTGTCTTTGTATCTGAAGAAAAAGCCAATGAATTAATGCCTAACAATGCACACCCAGGCGATCTAATTTTCACTCAACGAGGCACTCTAGGCCAAGTAGGAATTATTCCTAAAAATTGTTCTTATAAGCGATTCGTAGTTTCCCAAAGCCAAATGAAACTAACGGTTGATGAAGCTAAGGCTGTACCATATTTTTTGTATTGCTATTTTCGCACACCTAGTACAATTAAAACTATTCACAACTTAGCTATATCTTCTGGTGTTCCACATATCAACTTAGACATACTTAGAAATTTTCAAGTTCTCCTACCGCGTCTCGCCATTCAGCGAAAAATTGCTGCTATTCTTTCAGCTTATGATGATTTAATTGAAAACAATACGCGACGGATAAAGATATTGGAAGAGATGGCCCGATCGCTCTACCGCGAGTGGTTCGTCAACTTCCGCTTCCCCGGACACCAACAAGTCAAAATGATTGATTCAGAATTGGGTCTAATTCCTGAAGGGTGGGAGTTTAAAAAATTAACTGAACTTGGTCTTCTTAAGAGAGGTAAATCAAAGCATCGCCCCAGAAATGACCCCTCTCTTTATGGAGGTAAGTATCCATTTATTCAAACTGGTGAAGTCAAAAGTGCTTTACTATATATTACTAATTATGAGCAAACCTATAATGAGAAAGGGCTAGCTCAAAGTAAACTTTGGGAACCTAGAACGCTGTTAATTACCATAGCAGCTAACATTGCTGAAACAGCTATAATTACGATGTCTGCTTGCTTCCCAGATAGTATTGTAGGTTTTGTTGCCGATTTTAATCAAGTTACTCCTGAACTTATCAAATATCAGATTGATGAACTTAAACAAAAAATGCAGAACTTTTCAAGAGGAACGGCTCAAGATAACCTGAGTTTAGATAAGCTAGAAGTTTTTGATTTTTTAGTTCCTGCTAAAAATATATTCGATCTTTTCAATCAGCATACAGAACCACTTTTTTTACAAATCAAAAACTTAACTATTAAAAACAACAACCTCCGCCATACCCGCGACCTACTCCTCCCCAAACTCATCTCCGGTGAAATAGACGTAGAAAACCTTGACATCAACACCGGAGAAATCGCTGCCTAACCTCATATAATATAGATAGATTCCACCGACACACTCTACCAATAACCCACCCTCGAAAAATTAGCTATGGTTCAAACTAAACCAATTTCCAAAACCATCACCAGTTTGCTTAACCTGAGAGAAAGATTTAATCTTACTCCAACAAGCAACGATCGATTTTCTCCAGAATTTACCCAAGACTTACCCGAACTCACCGACTCAGAAATAGCAGCCCTAGACCAAATCAGAAACCGATTTTTGCGCCATCGAGAACGCGGTTCATTAGCCGAAGGAACCATCAATCACTTAGTCATTTCTCCCTTATTAACCCTAGCTGGTTTATACGATGAACCCTTTTTTGTCACCACAGAACCCGAAGTTGAACTCTCCCTAGAAGACAGAGACGAAATACTCAAAGGACGCATCGACACTCTGATTATTCAACAGCAACTCTGGGTATTAGTTGTAGAATCTAAATCAACAATTGCCTTTTCTGTAGCCCTACCCCAAGCCCTCACCTACTTGATAGCCAACCCCAACCCAGAACGCCCCGTTTATGGATTAATCACAAACGGTGATGAATTCCAATTTATTAAACTTTTAAGTCAACCTAACCCTCAATACGATTTATCTAATATATTCTCCCTGCTACTCCCCCATCGCAATCAACTTTATGACATCATGCGAATCCTCAAACAAATTAGACAAATCATGATTGAAATCCCTGTTAAATAATATCAAAGTCAGTAAAATTGATTTTTTATGAGTTCATCTAAAATCTAAAATTACA
Organism: Aerosakkonema sp. BLCC-F183; assembly: GCF_041929145.1. Lineage (NCBI taxonomy): Bacteria > Bacillati > Cyanobacteriota > Cyanophyceae > Aerosakkonematales > Aerosakkonemataceae > Aerosakkonema > Aerosakkonema sp. BLCC-F183. Next base: position 76,937 of record NZ_JBHFNU010000068.1, read on the forward strand.
AACCTCATTATTCCCCTATGTCTTATCAACTTAAAATTGACTATCCCGAAACCTTCCCCGATGCCCTACAACAAACAAAAGAACAATTTGAACAAGAGGCTAAATGGGCAATGGCAGTTAAACTGTTTGAACTTAAACGCCTTTCTTCTGGAATGGCAGCAGCCTTAATTGGCGTAGATAGAGTTACATTTCTCCTCAAATTAAAAGATTACGGTATCCCCATGATTGACCTGACAGAAGAAGAACTACTATCTGATTTAGAGAATGCCTAATTCCGAAAGAATCGTTATTAACACTTCCCCGCTAATTGCCCTCGTCGCCGCCTTGGGTGACTTAACTATTTTGCAATCTCTTTATACAGAAATATTAGTTCCTTTTGAAGTCTGCCAAGAAATTCTTAGCGGCGGTTCTAGTAACTTTGCGATTGCCGAATTTATTGCTGCCAATTGGTTACAAAAACAGCCTGACCCTCTGAATATTTCTCCTCTACTCCTCAACTCATTAGACATCGGCGAAGCATCGGTTATTCAATTAGCCTTAAATGAAAATATCCAAACCGTTTGTATAGATGAAACTGTCGGACGGCGCATTGCTAGATTAAGCGGTCTTTCCGTTACAGGTTCCATTGGGATTTTATTACGTGCCAAACAAGAAGGCTACCCTTTATCAATCAAACAATCTATTCAAAAAATGATTAACCAAGGTATCCGGTTAAGTACAACCGTAATTGAATTCGCCCTCAAACAAGCCGGAGAAAATAATTAATCAAGCTAAAAATTAACCTATCTTTTAATCTAAAATCGCTATGCCTCACCCCGACTCAGAAGAAGCTCTCGAACTCGATACCCTCGCCCTATTTTCACAACTCGGCTATACTACCGCTAATTGCTACTACGAAAAAATCGGTACAAACAGCACATTAGGACGAGAAACTAAAGCCGAAGTCGTCCTCATTTCCCAACTTCGCCCCTCCCTAGAAAAACTCAACCCCACCCTCCCCACCGAAGCAATTAACCTCGCCATAGAAGAACTCACTCGCGACAGAAGCGCCTTAAGTCTCGCCAACGCCAACCGCGAAACTTACAAACTCCTCAAAGATGGCGTAAACGTCACCTACCGCAACAGCGACAACGAAGAAATCACCGAAACAGTCCAAATCATCAACTGGAAAACCCCAACAGAAAACAACTTTTTTCTCGCCTCTCAATTCTGGATATCCGGGGAAATGTACACCCGCCGCGCTGATTTAATCGGCTTTGTAAACGGGATTCCTTTATTATTTATCGAATTAAAAGCCCATCACAAACGCTTAGATTTAGCCTATCGTAACAACTTCTGCGATTATCGAAACACCATTCCCCAACTCTTCTGGTACAACGGAATTGTCATCCTCTCCAACGGTACAGATAGCCGCATCAGTAGCGTCACCGCCAATTGGGAACACTTCGCGGAATGGAAGAAAATCAACTCGGAAGGTGAAGAAGGGATTATTTCCCTCGATACCATCATTCGGGGAACCTGCGAGAAAACTAAATTATTAGATATCATCGAAAACTTCACTTTATTTAGTGAAGAAAAAGGGCAAATCATCAAACTGGTTGCTAAAAATCACCAGTATCTCGGTGTCAATAATGCCATTGCAGCCGTTAAACAAATTCGTGAAAATCAAGGACGTTTAGGCGTATTCTGGCATACCCAAGGTAGCGGGAAAAGCTTCTCCATGCAGTTCTTTTCCCAAAAAGTTCACCGCCAAATTCCCGGTAACTGGACTTTTGTCATCATCACCGATAGAGATGATTTAGACGACCAAATTTATAAGAATTTCGCTAAAACTGGTGCAGTTACGGAACCGGAAAAAGAAGTGAGGGCGAAAAGTGGCGAACATTTGAAACAACTTTTACAAGAAGACCACCGTTATATTTTTACTTTAATTCAAAAATTCCGCACGAAAAAAGATGAAAAATATCCTCAACTTTCCGACCGCCATGATGTGATTGTCATCGCCGATGAAGCGCACCGCAGTCAATATGATATCTTTGCTAAAAATATGAGACAGGCATTACCCAATGCCGGATTTATCGGCTTTACGGGTACGCCTTTAATCATTGGAGAAGAAGCCACTAAACGAGAGTTTGGCGATTATATCAGTATCTACAATTTCAAACAATCCATCGAAGATAACGCCACAGTTCCGCTATTTTACGAAAACCGCATCCCGCAATTACAACTAACTAATACAGAACTGAATGAAAATATTACAAATGCCATTGAATCTGCCGATTTGGATGAGGAAGAAGAAAATAAACTAGAACGCGAATTTGCACGGGAATATCATTTAATTACCCGTGAGGAACGGTTAGAAGCAATTGCCCAAGATATCGTCACTCACTTTCTGGGACGTGGACACCAAGGTAAAGCAATGGTTATCTCGATTGACCGCTTTACTGCTGTTAAAATGTACGACAAAGTACGGGGATACTGGCAGCAACATTTAACCACCTTGCAAGGTCAGTTAGACACCGCAGAAGCCACAGACCGAGAACGCCTGCAAGCTGTCATTCAATATATGCAAGCCACCGATATGGCGGTGATAATTTCCCAGTCTCAGAATGAAGTAGAAGCTTTTCGGAAAAAAGGTTTAGAGATTCAATTCCACCGGAAACGATTAGTCAGTGAAGATTTAGACGAGAAATTCAAAGATGCAGATAACCCGCTGCGAATTGTATTTGTCTGTGCAATGTGGATGACGGGATTTGATGTTCCGAGTTGTTCGACAATCTACTTAGATAAACCGATGCGGAACCACACCCTGATGCAAACCATTGCGAGGGCGAATCGGGTGTTTGGGGAGAAAGTCAATGGGCTAATTGTTGATTATATTGGCGTGTTCCGCGACTTGCAGAAAGCGTTAGCAATTTACGGTTCTGCTTCTGGGGGTGGAGTGGAAGAAGGGGATACCCCGGTGCAGGCGAAGGCGGCGCTAGTGGAGGAGTTGCGGAAAGCGATATTAGAAACGACTGCTTTCTGTACGGAACGGGGAATTGATTTAGAGAAGCTGCAACCAGCGGTGGGATTTGAACGCATCAAGTTAATCTCGGATGCGGTGGAAGCGATTCTGGTTAATGACGAATCCAAGCAGCGGTATTTGGCACTTGTTCGGAACGTAACCAAACTCTACAAAGCTATTCTGCCAGATCCGGCTGCTGATGATTTTACCTTGGTGCAGTCTCTATTTACAGTAATTGGCGATCGGATTCGTTCTTTGACCCCAGAAGTGGACATCTCGGAAGTAAAAGCAACGGTTGAGGAGATTTTAGACCAGTCGATTGGCACTCTAGAATATATTATCCCGGAATCGGAACCAATCATCGATTTAAGTCAGGTTGATTTTGAAGCATTGAAAGCTCAGTTTGCCTCTGGTTATAAACGCACGGAAGCGGAAAAAATTAAAGGTGCAATTAGCACGAAGCTAACCCAGATGGTAAAGCTAAATAAAAGCCGGATGAATTATTTAAACAAGTTCCAGCAGATGATTGATGAATATAATGCTGGCTGTCGCAATATTGAAACTTTCTTTCAAGACTTGGTGGAGTTTGCCCAAGAATTAAATCTAGAAGATAAACGGGCAATCTCTGAAAATCTGGCAGAGGAAGAATTAGCGATTTTGGATTTACTGACTAAACCAGATATTAATTTAACTGAAAAGGAAAAACTGGAAGTTAAGAAAGTCGCGCAAGAGTTATTAGAAACCCTCAAGCGGGAGAAACTGGTGCTGGATTGGCGCAAGCGACAGCGAACTCGCGCTGCGGTACAGGTGACAGTTGAGGAAATTTTGGATAAGTTACCGCCGAGTTATTCTGCCGAATTGTACGAGCAGAAGTGCCAAGAGGTGTATCAGCACGTTTACGATTCTTATTTTGGGCAGGGAAGGAGTATTTATAGCAGTGCGGCTTGAGGGTGAAACTGGGGAGATGGATATGCGATCGCAAACACTCTCAACCCTTTATACCTGGGTTATTCCAAATCCCTATTTTATTCTGCCCAGTGCAACACCTCTACAAAAATAATAAAGTTCTGAAGTCCCAGTGCCTGAAACCCAAGTAACTACGTTCGGTAAACACTCACAGCACACTTGTAAAGTTCTTGAGTAAGCTTCCATAGGTCGTACAATAATGCTGATACTGAAACAATAAAGTTCTAAACCGTCACACAGAGTAAACTACCCGCCGCTAATTCGGAGTACCGAATATAGCGGGGGCTTTTAAGAGAAGCCCAAAGTTTACCCGACTAAGTACTTTATGTACTACGTTTTGAAAGCCATCACACCTACAGATACGAAGCCAGTCTGTAGCTCTGTGGCTAACGATTAAACAGACATATCGGGTCGAAGTCAGTGTCGTTAGCACAACAAACTTTTAAAACATTGTCCAGGCTAACATTACCCGCAAGGAGGCTCACTCGTGAGCAAAGTTTTCGTTTTAGACGCCAACAAACAGCCTCTTAATCCTATTCATCCTGGTAGGGCAAGAATGCTGTTATCACAAGGGAAAGCTGCTGTTTTTCGCCGCTATCCTTTCACACTAATACTAAAAGAGGAGATGTTAAATAATAAAGTTGAACCCCTTCGGGTCAAGATTGACCCAGGCGCTAAAACAACGGGATTAGCAATAGTCAACGATGCTACAGGGGAAGTTGTTTGGGTGGCACAGTTACAGCATCGTGGGTTCCAAATTCGGGATGCTTTAACCTCACGTCGCCAGTTGCGTCGGTCACGTCGTAACCGCAAGACTCGTTATCGAAAGCCTCGATTCCTTAACCGTACTCGTTTCAAAGGATGGTTACCGACCTCATTAAAGAGCCGAGTTGCTAACATCCTGACTTGGGTTAAACGACTGTCCGTACTGTGTCAAATTACCACCATTTCTCAAGAATTGGTTAGGTTTGATACACAGCAGATGGAAGACGCCCAAATCAATGGAGTTGGCTATCAACAAGGAACATTAGCTGGCTACGAGATTCGTGAATTTCTGCTTGAAAAGTGGGACAGGACTTGTGCTTACTGTGGAGCAAAAAATACCAAGCTTGAGATTGAGCATATCAACCCTCGTTCTAAAGGTGGCTCTAACCGCATCAGCAACCTATGTTTAGCCTGTGTTCCCTGTAATCAGAAAAAAGGAAATCAAGACATCAAGGATTTCCTCAAAGGTAAACCCGTACTGCTCAAACGAATCAAGGCACAAGCTAAAAGACCTCTGGCTGATACAGCAGCGGTGAATGTCACTCGATGGAATTTGTACGAGAACCTGAAACAAACAGGCTTACCTGTTGAAGTTGGAACAGGAGGTCGTACCAAGTACAACCGCACCCTTCGAGGTTTAGACAAGACTCACTATTGGGATGCTGCTTGCGTTGGAGAATCAACACCTGAGCAGTTAATCACAGTAGGCGTTAAGCCATTACTGATAGCAGCCAAAGGTCATGGAACTCGTCAACAGTGCCGCACTGATAAATGGGGATTTCCGATTCGTTATTGCTCTAAGACCAAATTTCACAAAGGTTTTCAGACGGGTGACATTGTTAAAGCTGTTGTCACTTCGGGAAAAAAGGTTGGGACTTATGTTGGTCGAGTAGCTACTCGTGCTACTGGTAGTTTCAATATCTCAACAACTGATGGGCTGGTTCAAGGAATCAGTCACAAATATTGCACGCCTATTCACAGAAAGGATGGCTACGCCTATGCTACATAGACCCTGCCCCCCTTTTCCTCCCACCACCAATCTGGGTACAGATATGGTGGGGGTCTCCAAGGGGGAAGAAAGATGAGGTGTTTTTGGAGACAAAGATTTCAAAGCTGCCTCAATAGCTGGCCCAAGCTCGTTCTACAAGCGAAGCTTTAGCAGAATCGATCGATAGCCTGGATCTTGCTGCAAAAAAATGGTATTTTTAACCGCACTCGTAACAGCTAGTAACCTTCTCCTCATGCAACTAACCATCTAGGATCTCGCTGTGCCAGTTACTCTAGGACTTTATTATTCACTCCAGAACTTTATTATTCACTTCAAGACTTTATTATGACCACAAAAAAGTTGAGCCGAGTCATTGCCCTATTCAATCAGTCCGGGGGCGTAGGGAAGACCAGTTTAGCAATGAACATTGCTTACCATATCCAAGAGCGCAAGCATCGGGTACTTTTGGTTGATATGGACCCCCAAGGTTCTCTCACTACCTTCATGGGCCTAGACCCAACCGAACTCAAACAAACTGTTTACGAATCGATTTTGCAAGGCAAACCTTTGCCCATCCACTCTAACATTCACGGTATAGATCTGACACCAGCCAATATCAGCTTGAGTGCTGCTGAATTGGAATTGGTAGTGGCAGATATGCGGGATGGTAGGCTCAAAGAAGCTTTGGAACCAGTTCTTGAGCAATATGATTTTATCTTGATTGACTGTCCGCCCAGTCTGGGACTGTTGAGCTACATCAGCCTTGTCGCGTCTACCCACGTACTTGTCCCCATTCAAACCCAATACAAAGCCTTCTGTGGAACTGAGTTGTTATTGAGTACAGTGGCGCGGGTGCGATCGCGTCCTAATCGCCAGCTACAAATTGCTGGGTTTATTCCCACGATGTACGATGGTCGTAATATTCAAGATGCTCGCACTCTGGAAGCGATCCAAGAGCAATTGCAAAAAGTTGGTGTAGTTTACCCACCCATTCCTCGTTCCACCGCCTTTGCCGATGCTTCGGAAGACCACGTACCATTAGCACTTTATAACCGCAAAAGCCCCGCCGTACCGATCCTGAAAAAGATTGCGACTAGCTTGGAGAAATTAACATGAGTAGACGCGATCGCCCTTATCAACAAATGAAATCGTTGGATGTCCTGTTTGGGGATGCTCAAACAGTGGCGGAAATGGTTGCCTTAGAAACGATCTACCTTCCCCAACAGCAGCCTCGCCGCTACTTTGACCCCCAAGCGATGCAAGAGTTGGTGGAGTCGGTGCGACAGCATGGCATTCTCCAACCGCTCTTGGTACGGAAAGGCAAAGATAACTTGTACGAATTAGTGGCTGGAGAGCGACGATACCGAGCAGCCAAGCAAGTCCAGCTAACTGAAGTACCAGTCGTTATTCGGGAACTGAGCGATGAAGAAGCCATGCAACTTTCCCTGATCGAGAATCTTTGTCGTGAAGATTTGAATCCAGTAGAGGAAACGGAAGGTATTTTGCAACTATTGGCACTGCGTCTGGGGTCATCAGTGGATGAGATGCCATCGCTGCTTTATCGAATGAATAATGAGACGCTCAAAGGAGTTAACCATAACGTTATGGTTAAACCCGAATCTGAAGCAGTGCAGGAGGTTTTTCAAAGTTTAGGGTTAATGACCTGGGAATCCTTTGTTAAAAATCGCTTGCCCCTACTGAATTTGCCAGAAGATGTTTTAGGCGCTTTGCGGATGGGACAGATTGCATATACAAAGGCAAAAGCGATCGCACGTCTCAAAGATGAAAAGCTCAGAACAGAACTGCTGGATGCCGCTGTAGCCGAAAATCTTTCCCTGAGTCAAATTCAATCCCGACTAAAAGCTTACACTCAGCAGTCAGAACCAACAGAGCGAAAAGAGCGAGTAGAAGCGATCGTGCGCCGAGTTAAGCAAGCCAAGATTTGGGAAGATGCCCAAAAGTGGGAACGGTTGGAAGCACTTCTAGCAGAAATGGAAGCATTGATTGGTGAAGAATAGGCTGATGTTGGGAACTTTAAGAGTAAATCTTCTTGAAATTTGCGGTCACAAATCTTCAGCCTTATGAAAATCCTCCACCAATCACCCGCACTTAAAGATAGTTTCCTTGCTCAAGTAAGCCAGAAAAAAGCCGAAAATCGTCAAGCTACCGAAGAAGCATTAGGGGGTGGTTTTTTGGGAGCGATCGGTGCGGCAATGTTTGAGTTCAAGCAAGTTACCAATCAGTTTAAAGGCAGCGTGGGAGAATGGGGAATCTCACTGCTGTTGAAATCTTTGCCAGACACTTGGGTGATGTTTAACAATGCTGTTATCCCTACCATGCGTTCAGGCAGATTTACCGAAATCGATCATCTCATTATTGGCCCAGGCGGAATATTTTTAATTGAGGTAAAAACTTGGAAAGGGTCATTTAGTGCTTACAAAGATAATTGGAAGCGACGAGAAGGTAATGATTGGGTGGCTTTATCCAACAGTCCGAGTTCTCAAAGCGCCTACCATCAAAAGATGTTTCAGCAATGGATAAACGCTGTGGTTCCCAATTTACCTAACAACTGCATCATAGCTCCAGTGGTATTTCCAGTAGCGAAATGGTTGGGAACCAACCAATGTTCAGTGCCAGTTTTGCATGGGGCAACTGCTTTGTTACAGATGATTGGTGAATCGCCAAATTCTTTGGAAAGCAGTCAAGTTTTAGCGATCGCCCAAGCTGTGGAAAATTTAAGTTTGCCCTTGCCAACAGAACCCTCACCAGCACCGATTTTGAAGAAACCTAAACCTTCTAAACCCCAGAATTAAATAATGAAAACAGTTGGTAGTACAGCTTTAGTTGGGTAAATACAGACTTTTTTTACTTTGGCTTACCGGAACCAAAACTTGTAGTAATAGTAATTCTTGCATTCAGCAGAATGTCAACTCTCGCTGAATCCCGGCACATTCATCCCATTTTTATACTTATCCTCATAGGTGCTAATTAATAATGGCAACCAGGATTTCACATCCCAATCTGACAAAACACTGTACTGCTCTCGGTGTTCCCAAATCTTTTTTAGATCGGATGCCCACTCTTGATAGGTTGATTTTCCGATCGTTCCCTCCGATGTTTGAACGTAATTAACCAAAACCAGAGGATTAAGTAAAAAACTCTCTTTGCCCCAACGACTTAAGCATTGAAGAAAATATTCATAATCAGCAAAGACACGGGTGTTTGGATTCCATCGGGGTGAATTATCCCGACGGTGGGAGAAACCGTTACTATCAAAAATATCCTTTTGTACGAGCAACGACTCACTATTAGCTGATGGGGCTGGAGCGATAAAAGGTTTTCCCTGCCTTACAATCTGACTATTTCTGACCATATCTCTTCTGCGGTGCTGTCGAACCATGCTACATAGAATTTGCGGATTGACTTGAAAAAACCTGATGGTTGACTCAACAAATTGAGGCAACAAAGCATTGTCATCATCTAAATAAGCCACAAGAAAACCTTTAGCCCTGTCAAGACCGAGATTGCGGGCATGACATAAGCTAAATCCTTCTGACCGATGCTCCATCTCCAAATAAGCGATCGCCAAATCTGCTTCAATTTGAGCCACAAAATTTCGCGTAGCTAGATCGGGGCCATCGTTAATAATTACCCATTCAAAGTTTCGGGATGTTTGACCCAAAACACTAGGATATGCAATATTAGCTAATTTCTCTATCCGGTTGTGGGTTGCAGTAATTAAAGAAAGCCTCATACTTCATCTCCCGAAGCCTCATACTGATAGACCCATTTTTCAATGTCTCTCCCCGTTGCTACTGTTATCAGCCTCTCCAGTAAAGTAGCCATTTGTAGTGGGCCTACACCACCAGGAACTGGCGTAATATTTTGCGGAATTTCATAAGCTGAGCGTTTGACATCCCCAAAAAGGTTATTTCCAATCGGGACAAATCCGGCATCAACTACCAGCCGATGGTAAGGTCTTAAATGCCTTTCATCTAGCAATTCAGGAACTCCTGTAGCTGAGACGACAATATCTGCTTGTGTGATTCTGAGAAGGTCGTCTCCTACATCTAAAATCAAACAGTTGATACCGTTTTGTTCCAGTAATCGAACAACACCTTGGCCAACGAAGCCCCGACCGCCTACCACTACTACTTTAGTATTTGCATTTGTAAATGGCTGAACTAGACGAGCGATCGCATCACTTGTAGCAGAAGCACCAAACAAGGGATGGTTCTCCACGAGTGCATCAAGGTCTTTCTCTGGCAACAATAACTCTAACTCAGGGAGCAGTAGCCTGGGTACAGGGTTCTGCACAATTACTCCAACCGTATCGATATCTGAGTTAGCAGAAATGATAATGTCCCTAAACTCTAACGGAGTTGTATTTTCAGACAGGAGACGATAATCTACCTCGCACTTCATAAAGCTAAAAGCCTTCACTTTTTCAGCCGCCGAGATTTCCGCTGCACGATATTTGGCAAGTTCAATCTCTGAAGCTTCTAGAGGCGGTGAGAACTTGAGAATGGTAATACTTTTACCGAAAAAGCTACCCTGAAACGGCTCGCATTTAGCTTTGACTGCTTGCAGGATTTCTCTCCCTCTGATTTGAACCATATTGCTCAATGACTTGCGAGTTCTGTTAGAACCAGATCGACAGGTTCTAAGTTTATCCAGCCAAGTATCTCTTTTCTTGGCGCGGCTCTCAACACAGTCCAGAAACCTTCACCCTCGCCCAAGCTTATTCCCTGCCAAGGCAAATCTACTCTGGAAAACTCATCGGAGAAACCTATATTTTCGTATGAACGAGGTTGTGAGAAGTCACCGTAATGCACAATCCAGACAATCTGTTCTAGAGGTACACCTATCTGCGAGCCAAATGTTTGCACAACGGCGCTGGCAAGTCCTTTGATATCGTGGGTAATTGCGGTGTTGTGCCTATTACTATCTAATTCTGAGGCAATAACTATGGCTCGCTCATGGACTTCATCAATGTAGATACGGAGCAAACAATGGCAGGAAAGTCCTTGTTTTGACTGCCAATAAAATATTGTTTTGATGACTTTAACGTTATCTTTTGTGCTGGTAAGTAAAGTGTTGGTTTGCATATAAAGTTATCCTAGTTGATTTAAGTTTAATTCCCGGCTATTACGCTTGTGTACTGTTCTTATAGTTTTTGGCTTGATACGAGTAGCCTGGGGCAAAAGCTTCTGAATTTTTCGTACTAACTGCCGATTATCTGGATTGTTGTCATCTACTAGAACTACCTCTGGCACAGTGGAAAGAAAATCAATCGGGAGAGTACGATCGCTATCAACAGCCATATAGATTGTATTAGAGTCGGACGGGTACTCAGCCGCAAGCAGTTCGAGAGCCATCATTGGAGAAGCGGCTAGAGCCACTCTTTGTATCGATGAATCTTCGCTGCCACCCAGTCCCACCCAAAACCAACCCGCAGAGCGTTTACTACCAGGAGCTAAACGTTGACTCTCAGTTCCCCAAACAATTGCCCCAGTTACTTGCCCCTGAAGCTCACGCATCACGAACACCGCATTACCAGAACCATCAGCGTAGATAAGACCGCGCTGGTGCAAAGCATTGACCAAATTCTTAGGCAGGTGTCTTTCCCGTATCAGGTAATTCTCAACCGCAGTCCACCGACTTTCTACCGACTCCGGCGGCACAAAAGAGGGGGTAGGTTCAACAGCAATAATCTGTTGGGCTTGTTCTCTAGCATAATGAGTTACGGCTCGAAGCATCCCTGACAAGCCGAAGCGGTCAGCCAGCCAAGCTTGAGCCTGTTCTAACCTGCATTGATTAACCTGCATTACCAGATCGATCGCACTATTGCCGTGCTTACTGCCTGCAAGGTCATAGAATTGAGAGTCAGTGATATTGAATTGGTATCCGTGTCCTCGCCAAATGCGTTCGCGTAGCGTTGCGTTAGCAATATCGCTCTCGGCACAGTCAAGCCCCAACTCATAAGCCACATCTAAAAGAGATAAGTCGTGTAATTGGTCGGTTTGGGCTTTTAAAAGTCGATTTTGTGCTTCTAGTTCCTTGAGACGTTGTTCTAGCTTCTGCCTTTCCCGTTCAGAAGCCAAAGCTTTTTGCTGGGCATCGCGTTTTTGCTTGAGTGCGAGAGTGCGATCGCTCAATTGGCGATCGATGACATCCACACTAGGTTGCAATAATAGCTCGACCCGCTGCTTGTACCCAACGGCAGATTCAGTTGAACGCGGTGAGGGAAGAGAGCGAAAACAGTCCAGTTCTGGAGCTTCTTGGTTGACGTACCAATAATACTCCTTGATTTTCGTGTACTTAGCGTGACTCCCCTTAATACCTCGTTCTATCCCGATGGGTGAAAGCGCAGCTGCGTAACTATCTTGCAACGACGATAGTTTATACCTGTTACCGAATAGCGCCCGACAATTAAGTTTACCTTGCTCATCCAAAGGGACTAAATAAGCGTGGATATGCGGTGTTATTTCATCTAAGTGCAATTCGGCTCTGACAACGAGATCGCCATATTGTGACTCTAACCAGTTGACCGAAGCAAGCTTCCACCTCTCTAAGCGTTCTAAGTCGTACCTCCCTCCCGACTCCGGGTTATCTGGTCGGAAGTAGTCAGGAGAAGCTCCAAGCAGCATCTCAATGGCTAACACTGCATTGGTGCGAATTTTTTGATTACCGATTTTGTTTCTAACTAAGGTTTCTAGGGTAGGGTCATCGCTGTTTCCAATCACCCTGATATTTTTGACATCAGGGTTAGCATTAGGTGTTTCCCGGTCTCTGCTAGTGTGCGCGGAACTGCCAACTAGATTTCCCCATGATTTGATTTTTTGGATCTTGAGAATTCCAAAAGCCATCTGAGAGTTAGTAGAAAGTTTCTCTTTTTCGATCGTGCGATCGCGACTCTAAAAATAGATTCAACCGACGGAAAGAATGCTTCTAATACCTCGTGCATAAAAATGTGTAATGAGTACACATTTGGAATTAGGCAAATTTAACTGCGCGAAAATCCGCGAAAATTCGCGAAAATCCGCAAAAGGGAGCAAGTGTAAACCTATCAGTTTATGACAAAGTTGATTTAACTTTCGCGGTAAAAATCTAATATCTGCGAAAATCCGCTAATTTTAGCAAAAATCCGCAGTAAGTAATTATGCCTAAAAAACCAGTTGAAATAAGAATGAGTCGAGCAGAAGGAACCCCAGAAGGAAATTTGTTGGAATTCCTCAAAAATTATCCCTCTAAGTCAACCGACGAAATGGTACTAACAGCGTGCCGTGCCTTTTGGATGCCACTAGCGTTGCGACGGCTTGGTATCTACGATGAAGAAACTATAAAGGCAGCAGCAATAGAAGCGAAATTAGAACTGCTCAAGCAAGCCGAATTTATCACCCAATTGTTTGTACTTGAGCCAAATATGACCTGGGATCGGGAAACTATCCTCCAACCACAAGAGAAGTTGGAATTAAAAAATCAGCCATCCACTATAGAACCAGATGAATTGGAAGAAGAGGAAGACGACTTTTCAGATATGCCTCAAGTCAGAGAGTTTATCAAACTCCCGACAGAACTAGAAGCTTAAATAATGAAAAAAACCACCTTCTATGTTTCGCTCTTTTGAAAGAGGGTAGCCACCCCAAAAATCACCGACGATAGAGCAAAAATGCTTGTATTTGTAGAGTTTTCAAACAGCTTATGAACTTGCAACCCGACCTGATTGTAGTGTTAGACTTAGGGAAATCACGCCTCAAAATAATTTACCAAATTCCGAGAGAAGGTAAAGTCAAAGCACTATTTATAGAACCAGGAATAGCAGAGCTATCCCCAGAAGAAGTGGGCCACCTTCAGCCAAGCCGAACTGCTGCGCCAGAAGATGATGCTTGGTTGATGCTGCCTTCCACTCAGCCGCTGGCTGTCGGTTTTTTGGCCGAAACGCGGTTTGCTCCTCGATGTGACACCAAAGAAGCCAAATACAAAATCGTATCGGGAGCAGTAAGATATCTGACGGCAATTGGTGCGATCGCACAACGAGAAAAAGAAGCCCTTATGGAGTATAAAGGATTCGCTTCCAAAGGCACAGATAATGCTGCCAAATATCTGCGAATTCACGCCACTCTTTTATTACCCCATGTGGAAATGCCAAATGCCAGTTCTTTGCGGAGCGAACTAGCAGGAGTTGCGCCTAAACCTATTCAATTCAATTTTCGCGGACAAGACTATACCCATCTGACAGTACCGGATTATTTTAAGTTAAACATTTTAGCTGAAGGAGCCGGACAATTAGCATTAAGAGGAACTCAACTCTCTGAGGCTGAATTTGCCAGAAAAAATATTTTGGTGTTGGTGATGGGTCAGTACAACGTGACAGCAATGCTCTATCAGCGAGGGCAGTGTGTCAAAATAGAGAGTCCCGCACTCGGTTTCCACAATCTGGTTAATTATGTTTTGGATAAAACGGCCTTAGATGCTTCCATAATTCGTCGCGCTCAACTAACAGAGGCTATCTATTATGGACGTGACGATCGGAGCTTACTGCAAGCATTGTTAATCGGCAAAGTTGAGAAGGAAGAACATATTCAACAACTCACCGAAGAAATGGTTAGAGCGGTTGAGGATGGATTCAAATCTTACTGGAATTCCACAGCTAACTGGCTAAAAACAATGTTGGGGCCGAATTTAGTAACACTAGACGAAGTTCTGGTTGGAGGAGGCGCATCTGTGGCGTTTAAGGAAGAAATAGAAAAATTGTTTGGTAATGCCAAAGTGATTTGGGGAGGTGGTATCAAGCGGGAAATTGCACAAACTTTTGGTTTAAAATTAAGCGATCCAATGGTAAATCGGTTGGTAGATGCTTACGGCGTATTCAAGCGAGTGTCTCAGATGTATAATTCATCTGTTGATAAAGTAACAGTTTAAATTTTCAGCGCAAGGACTGTATGTGAAAGCATCCACAACCATGATGTATTTTTGCATAGTTACGTGCTAGAAGACGAGTGACTGTATTACAACTATATAGCCAGGTGATTTATGGTTGGCGGATCTGCTATACTTGTTCAAACGCAAACTTATTTGAAAATCAATCGCTGTATTTCTGTATTGTTTGGGTATCGCTGAGACTGTTGTGCGAAAGTAATTTGACTAATTCCCAATCTTGCCAAGCTTACCGTAAAAATAAATAGTGCAAGAGCTTTCATTGACTTTGCTTTATCCTAAAATGATGGTACTAGCATAAACAGTTGGCAACCTAATCTAAAAATTTTATTAAAATTATTTCTAATTAGAATATTATCACCTCTTTATAAGCTCATAGTTTTATCTAGTTTGTAGGATTATAAAAAGGAAAAAGATCTAATAACTTTGGCTGCTTCTTGAGGACTGATGTTATGCCGACATTGAGCGACAGGTTGGGAAAGTCTCTCACCATAATAAGTCTGGCGGACAAGACCAGCCCCGGTAAATCGGTAGAAAGGGCCACTTCCTACCCATTCCATATACAAATCGGATTCGGGAAATGTTTGCCGCATTTCTGGATCTTGATACCGTCCATAATACAAAGTGGTACGACCCAAAATCCGAGTATCAACTGTAATGTGATTTTCCCGCTCAACAGCGTCACCAATACCGTCGCCTACGCTCTCAATAGCAAAGCAATAATTAGCTGAATTTCTGTAAATAATGGCGTACTGAGTACACTGACTTCTGAATCTGGGAGGACAAGATGGTTGCAATTCTGCCCGGACACTGGCTATCCGAAATCCCCTTGGTACATAGCTAGGAACAACTATTCTAATACCAAGAGAGCGAAGTTGTCGAATTTGTGCCTGAGTTAATCTAGCATTAGCTGGTAGTTGCGCTTGATTTTGCGATCGCTGTGTCAGATATACTTCAGACTGTGCTAAAATTGGTAAAGGCACTATACTAAAAACTGTCAAGCTTAACATCAAGCGAAATAGAAATCTACATTTCATTTTTTTCTCCGAATCCATATAAAATAAATCTCATCTGAATACTATTTGATTATTGCCTACCTGGTCTTGAAGCAGTACAGCCAGCCGCATTAAATTGACGAATTATATTACGACTATATCGCTTTAAGCGTGACAAGCTTGCAGGTGATTCAACACCTACTTAATTCAGTGAAAGAAGCCTTTGGTGAAGCAGGGTTAGACCGTTTGCTCTTAATTCGCGCTCAGCAACAGATTGAAGCTTACAAGCAGCAACTCAAAGGGAAGCGATCGCTCAATCAACGTTTAAATAAGTTAGCATAAATTCGCACCAATGAAGGTTACATAGCACAAGTCCAAACTATTGCAGAGGGATCGTTTTTATTAGTAGAAAATCACTGTCCCATTTGCGCCGCAGCAACAGCTTGTACTGGACTGTGCGCCAAGGAACTAGAAACCTTTCAATCAGTGCTGGGAGATGAGGTCAACATTCAGCGTGTTGAGCATATTATAGCCGGAGAACAACGCTGTGCTTATCAGATCGGTCAACGTTAGCCGTCGCCAACTGACTCATCTGTTTCTTCAAACAACCGATCGCCTCGATGCAACCGATACGCCATCTGATAAGTTTGTTCCTGCGATCGCATCGTTGGTGCATGAGCCGCCAAATACCGCGCCGTTGCCACCAACACAAGCACACCTTCTAATGGATCTGCCAACTGAGTATACAGTCGGAAAGCAGCTTCAATTGACTGAATTACGTGAAAATCCCGGTTTTCTCGTAACATCAGTTTGGCCAGCATCGCCATCAAACGTTCTGGCTTACCACCACTGTAGAGATATTGTGCTACCAATCGTCCCGTTTCGTTAACTTGCTGCTGGCGATCGAGCAGTTCTGGTAAGCTAGAGAGTAACGATTCTGGATCGACAATAGTATCTTTTGGTTCCGGTAATCGAGCAGGTGGTACATTGAGAAATCGATTCAGATATACGCTCATTGCCGCATCGAATACACCGCGCAATAGTTCGACTGTTGGTACTCGTCGGATACCTTGGTGTACCGCATTAGCAAAGGTAAAAGGATGATGGGCGCTGTTCCAATCTCCGTGGTCGTTATTGGTATTGAAGCGAGCGACTCTTAGAGCAGCAGCATAAGCAACAACTTGGGCTAATTGTACCTCCGTACAACCCGATCGCAGCGCATTCAACAAACTATCTGCGATCACTTGGGGATTATCGCCTAACAAAACAGATACCAACTCTGTCGGTTGAGTCCAATTTCCTAGTTGCAATTGTCCAGATTCCAACGCAGCTGGTAATTGTTCAAATGCAGCTAAAACAATAGCAACCAAATCCACTGGATAACGCCAAGAACTTGATTCCTCCATCCGCGTTGCATTTGCTAAAGGAGCTACCAAACTTGCCAGCACGGGTTCTGCTTCTTGCCAATCGATCGCATCCAATGCTTCCAGAGCTTTGTTGATAAAATCTAGCACATGACCCACGTCGAGATAGCGATGGTCAGTTGCAGCCGCAAATAACATTTCGGCAATCTGAATTCGGCTCATTCCCGATTGTACGGCTGTCATCAAACAGCGTTCTGCCGCTTCCCGGTCGCGCTGTTCGATAAACTGACGAAACCAAGCTTTTAGGGTAGGAAAGTCAAGATTAGCAGTAGGTAAAGGATGCACTCGAAAATGCGGAGGTGCTTCGGTAGAGTCTCTTGCAACGGCAGACAGTCCTTGATACAAAGCACGGGGGCGATCGCTCTCATCTAAATAAGGCATGATATTCATCATGCAGGTAAGCATAGTCAGTCCGGTATCCCATCCAGCTTTGTTGTAACGAGTACCAAAGGCTAAACCGACCTGAAACGGTTCTGTTGGTTCTACGCCCAAATCTAAAAGAGCGATCGCTGACTTAGCAATTACCAGTGAAATACCTTGTGACAAACCATCCTGTAATCGTTGTTGCTGATGGGCTTTTGGGTTTATTTGCGGTGCGAGATCGATCCAGATCTCTCCATCTTGAACCTGTACGGGGAACGATCGCACATCATCTGCCCAGGAATCGAAAGTGCCACCGCTGGCTAAGTCGAAGCGTGCGTAATGCCACGGACAAGTGACGATGCCATCTTTGCACACGCTACCGTGCAACGGAAAGCCCATGTGCGGACAGCGGTTGTCGATCGCATAAACGCGATCGTGGCTGTAAAACAGCGCAATAGTTTGTTGGTTAAGGCGGATGAGTAATTGCCCTTTCTCCTGAAGTTCTGCCAAAGAAGCAGCTCGCAGCAGAGAATTTGGTCTGTCTGAAGTATACGTCATAATTTATAAAGAAATTCTTTTAGAAACTATCCTAAGCAAGTGAGAGCAAGTTTGTAAAGTAAATTTTTTACTTTCTCGTATCGGCCAAACCGTTGAAACCGTTACATTATCTTATCTGCTGGTAGCAAATTTTTGTTCGGATGCACTACAAAGTTGCCCAAACTGTTGGCGAAATAATTTTAGCATCGCGATCGTCTAAATAAAAGTTATAAACAGGTTCTCCCGTTATCTCACAACGTAGAGGTTCGATATTTTTAGTAAAAGGATTCCACACCAACGTTACAGTTCGTTTAGACTTCTTCCTAACCAATTCACATTTAATATGTACCGTTGGTAAATGGATAATCATCGCACTATGCAAATAAGCTTCTATTTGCATAGCGTAACGCTCCCTTACATCAGCTTTTTTTCTGGACAATTCTCTATTAGTAGCTTCAATCCGTGCTAATTCTTTTTCCTTATCCTCACCTTCTAAACCCTTAGACTCAATTTTACGTCGAATCTCTTGACTAATCGAGCCATAATAACTATTCAGCCTTTCTTCATCACGTTGCCAAGCTCTACTTAACTTATTACACCAGTTAGTCAATTCAGTTTTAATCAATTTAGCCGCCGTATTTTCAATCAGATTATATAACTCATCTGGCGACATTTCTGGTTTAACAGTATCACTATCAACCGGAACTCTATCGCTTGTCCATAATAAAGCATTACCAATTTCTACAGGCGTTACCCCCGTTAACTCGTTAATTATAAAATCAACCATACCAACTCTTTTTTCATCAGCATTAGCCGTATAAGCGACGTGACACCAAATATAACGAGTAATTGATGGAGTAGCTGACAGATAACGAATTAGCCCATTTTGCGGTACTATCTTAGAATCTACTATTTTTTCAAAACCAGTAGTTTTCAAATAGCCATCGTACTTTACCCCTAAAGCAGTAATACTTCCTCTACATCCCAACAGGGAAGCAAACTTATTCAGTAGTTCTGAATGATAGCTAACAAAATAGGTATCGGCAATATCTGCTTTCGTACTGAAAGTAGTTTCTGGCTCAACCGACAAAGCTTTGGCGATGTTATCTGTTAGCAATACATTCAGAGTTTGTGACTCAGTAAGTTCTGCTACTCCCTCATGTAATTCCACAAGCTTTGCTAAAGTTTTAAGAATTGGATCTGAACTCATTGCACCTAACCTCTCGAATCGCTCCTAACTGTTCAAGCTTCAAAATCTTCCCCAAATATTTGAGACTCTAATTCACTGGTTTCTCGATATTTATCTTTCGCTTTAATTAACTCATCAGCCAACTGTTCAAAAGCTGTATTTAGGGCTGATGGAGCTTGATGCTTTAACCAAATATCGACAATAGCTTCACTAAAATCAAATTCCTCATCTACATTACCTAGAATAGTCTCTATTTCTCCCACTACTAATTCAAACATATTAATTTTATCATGGAGAATCCGCAAGATATATTCTTCTATGCTATTTTTTTGACAAAAGTTGAAGATAAACACATCCTGAGTTTGTCCGATGCGGTGAATCCTGCCGATACGCTGTTCTATTTTCATTGGATTCCAAGGTAAATCGTAGTTGACAATTGCCGAAGCAAACTGTATATTACGTCCTTCTCCACCAGTTTCGGATGCCAACAAAACAGGAACGTTATCTCTAAAAGCGTCTATGGCAGCATCTTTTTCTTTAAGAGACATACTTCCTAAGAACTCAGCAAAAGCAATCCCCGCCGCTTGGAAAGTTTCCGCTAAGTAACTACTGGTGGCTTTAAAGGTAGTAAAAACGATAGTTTTGGTGTTAGATTGTTTTAATAATTCTACCAATCGTTTGGCTTTTTCTACTTGTTTGATTTGGGCGGCGCGTCTGGTAAAAGTTTTCCATTCTTCGTCAGGTAATCTTTGAGATAAGTTTTTCAAGGTTTCGGCTAAGGCGCGACTGGAAGAACCCGCTCTCATTAAAAGATTATTAGTCGATAATTTGTCTAATTTTGGCTCACAAGAGCGTAAAAATTCGGTGAGATCTTGATAGAGTTTCTGTTCGCCAGCAGAAGGAGTAACTGTGATGGTAGTAGCGAACCGTTTAGGTAATTTCACGTCTACCAAAGAGCGAGTATTCCGTACCATTACTTCTCGCATTAGCTGGCGCAGCTTTTCGGAATTTTTAGGAACTCGTCCGTTTTTAGAATCAACGTATTCTTTTTTAAATGCAGCTTCAGTTTTTAATAAGCCCGGTTTCAGGAGGGTGAGAAGGTTAAACAGTTCTACTAAAGAGTTTTGAACGGGGGTAGCGGTAAGCATTAAAATAAATCTTTTATTCAGGGCGTTGACAAGTTTCCAATTGAGCGTGGTACGATTTTTTAAGTGGTGAGCTTCATCAACGATGACCAAATCCCAATTTCTTTGAGTAACGTGGGCATAATGTTTGGGAGATTTGGCGGTGTGGAGGGAGGCGATAATCCGGTGATGTGAAGCCCAGAATTCTTCTGGGGGAAATTGGCGTCCGGTGTCGTCGGTGGTGACGGTATCTATATTAAATTTTTCTAATAATTCCGATTGCCATTGCGAGACGAGAGAAGCTGGAGTAAGAACTAATAGAGACTGAATCATTCCTCTGGCGAGGTATTCGCAACAAATGAGTCCTGCTTCGATGGTTTTCCCCAATCCTACTTCATCGGCAAGTAAGGCGCGTCCTCCTAGTTGTCTGAGGACTTTTCTGGCAGTTTCTATTTGATACCAGTGTTTGTCGATTTTGGTGAGTGCAGGTAGACATACCAGTTGGTCGTAATCTGCCATTAATGATAGGGAAAATAGTTCTTTTCGGGCTTCATAATATTCAATTGGGTCAATTAATCCTTCACAAAGAGAGGTTAAGGTTGAGGTGCGGTTGAATTTGAAGGTGTACAGGTTGTCCATCTGGATGTATAGAGTGGGTAGAATTATTTAGATAGAGATTTATAAATATGGATTATCTCATATTTTCGGAGGCGGAAAACAATAAATAATAATAACCCAAAAAATTTTTTAGGGATTTTTGGGTTTGATTCTGTATAGCGGCAGTAGACGCTTGTTATGCCAGGGTAGTGGAGGTTACACAGATTTATAATACAACTTCCACTAACCCTTTACAATTCAACATTTTCAAGGTCTATTTTTAGGGGATTGCGATCGAGTAGGGCTAAATCAGAAAAAGTCAAAATCTTCTTCTTGGGAAATAGTAATTATTTCTCCTTTAATTTCAGAGATTCCTTTGATTTTTAGGTGAATACTCCAATCGCACGCAGTAATAGCTTTAAAGGCGATTTCGTCTCCTTCTAAATCATCTAAATCTACTAATGAATTTGGATTGCCCCATCCCAAAGATAAGGATACATTTGTATTGTCGTCAACTCTAATTTCTGCCCAGTCTGCGTATGTCGCTTCGTGTTTAATATATTCAAGAGTTGTTTCAATGTGGTGTTCAGCATCCCACTTGTCATAGGCGGTGTAGCATAAGTAGATAGGACAGCTATTAACGTACTCGGTAAAAGCTTCTATTACTCGCGGTACTGCCGCTTTTAGTATATCTAAGTCGCTTTCGAGAACCAATAGTTCCTTTAGTGCAACTGGAAATCGGTAAGTTTTATTTCCCAACTGTACGGTTTCTATGATGACTCCGCTGATTTTATGTTGCCTCTGGTATTCCCACACAATTTCCTTAAGTTCTTCATAACTAATAGTTTGGTTGGTGTGTTCGCCTTCCCAGATTGCATTTACTAATTCATAAAAATCTACTGCTAATTTATAGGCAGTATATGAAATTTCGATTTCTGGTTTTTCGTCTTTTATGCCACTAAACAATTTGGATTCCAATAAGGCCAAGAGTTCTTCTGTGGTTTTGATGCCCATGATATATTCCTCATTCACTTTATTTAGTTATCTCATTTATTTCTAAATTTAACCATGTTTCGTTAGATGGAATAATTTAGAATAATTCTATACCTTTTCTTTATCTCGACAGATATAAATCAACTATGCCATAAGAATTACAAGCAAGTTTTATTAATAGTTAATTTTTAAATGAAAACGATTTGAACTAAAACGAAGATTATGGCTATACATCTAGTGGTTTAGAAAGCAATTGAAATAAGTATTATAGGCTATGCCTAGAGGCATAGAAGGTATCCTACTACAGGAAGCTGGCCTGGTTTAGCGATGTGTTTGATAACGGAAATAATCAATTAAAACCACTTATTGATTAATCTAATTAGCTTAGCTATAGCAAAATTTCAACTGCGTCGAAAGTCGCAAAAGATATCCATCTGGTGCAAGATGAGGAAACTAAAGCTCTAGTGTCAGTTTGAAATAAGTTCTAGTTTTCATATTTTTCCATGAAGGCACATCCAGAAAATCTCGAAAAACATCAGTCAATTTTCGATACCCAGTTGGCAGTTGAACCCACTTATATCAAAGTCAGCACCCTGTTCTCGCAACCACCACAGCAATATCGTAAAAATAAAGCGGCCTTTCTAGGCCGCTCTCAAACTCAAAAATCTATGGTTGCATCGGGGTTATGTGGTACATAGTTTGGCGAATTAGGATCGTTTATTTCCCGGTTAAGTTGGTCTACATATTCCTTGTCATAGGCGTCTTCTAAGGAATCAAAACCACCAGTGAGATAGTCATAATAATCTTCAGCATCCATACCTAAAGGCAACTCATCCAACGGAGTGCCATTACGCAAAGCTTCAGCCTGCCGAACAATTTGGTCATCAGAATACCCCTGAACAACCAAACCCTCAACATAATCCTCACCCAGCTTTTCATCCAAAGCAAACTCCCTATCAAACCGTCCCAAAAAATCAGAATTCATAAATCTATTTACCACCATGACACTACAATTTAAACACTTCGATACCAGATTAAACCAATGGATAGAAAATCCATCAGACCCCAGTGGTATTTTAACAGAAGAACTCCAAAATACCCTACTAGAAGCATTCTTCCCAGACGCAAAAAACGACTTCTCCTTCGGTCACATAGATGAAAACAGTGCGCCAGAAGATTTATATAACCATCCAGAAAACCACATTCTACTACTCTCTAGTGGCGGTCGATTAGTATATGGCCCTCCCCAATACTTAGAAACAATACAAGCAATTTGTCCAGACCAAAAAGACCGAGGTGCTTATGGCAGCATCTTCATCGGCGCTTGCCAAAACGCTATAAAACATCCGATCAATATTTTAATTGTAGACGATATCACAGGCGAAAACGGAGACATACTCCCTAACGACATAGCTTGGCGATTAGTAGGAGACTGTCACGGCAAAATATCACCAGAACTAGCAACAGAACTCAGTGGAACTGTATCCCATGTAATTCAACATCGACTAGGATGCTTTGGCGGAGAACTAGACCATCGCTTTGGCAAAGGAACAGTAGCACCATTGAGCCTTAACGAACTACCAATAAAAGAAAAACTAAACACCAAGATAGACTTAATCATACCCACATCATCCTTCAAAGGAGGAGACAAAAAAAAACACCCAATTCGACCTGGACTATACACCAACCAAATGGTATTCATAGGAGAAAAAGACCGTTCCCAACCTTCCTTAGTTGCCATCTCCCAAACCCTAGACTGTGCGCCATTTGGCATCAAAGACTTCCTCCGCCAAATCGAACAAGAAGCTTTAGAATTAGCAGCCATTCAAAAAGACCCCAGAAAAGTAGCACAACGTTACTGTGAAGCCTACGAAAAATTCCAAAAAAATCGACAACTAGAAGAAAATTCCGAAGAAAACGACATTTCGGAATCAGAAACAGCCTCACAACAAGACCCCATAATGTACCGTCTAATTAAAGCCGACCTAGAAAGTCACTGCCAACTACTATCATCCCAAAAAATAGTAGACGAACTAGAACGCTTCATGCAAAATCAATGGCGAGATTTAGCATTAGGAAAAACCATCAAGTTCAATCGCGCCATGATAATCCCCAGCAAAGACTTAATCAATGGCGAAATCTGTGATATGAGATTTCCAGAAGGCGAAGAAATATTAAACTTTCGCTCACCATATCTTAACTCCAACGGGATGTGCATTTCAAAAAATAAATACGTTCCCGACGCACTAGACCCCAACGGTAAACCCCTAGTCGGTGTTGTAGTAGTCAATGACGAAACCAGAGAACGAATCGCCCAAAGACTTGCAGCATTGCAAGCCAAAGGTATCGAAACAGATGAAATTGTGCCAGCAGAAACCGAATCAGAACGGCAAGGCAGAGACTTTGATGGTGACACAATTGGCACAGAAATAGCCACTAAATACCCCAACTTCACTCAAGAAGTGAAAAAGCGAAATCTACCAGAAAACGCTTACGCACCCATCAAAAAAGAAGAAAAAGCATCATTCCCCCCAGATAAAACCTTTGAAGAAATTGCAATCTTCATGTCAGATGGAATATCCGTCGGCGTAATTAACAACCATGCCACAGCCATAGAAGCTTTAGAATCAGAAATAGACCTCCTACAAGAATACGGAAATCTTTCCCAAAAAATCGACTATGTAAAAACAGTCGGTGACCACTACAACCAATTGATTAGCCAAGAGAACAATCGCCAAAACCTTATCCCCGTTAAACCTCAATACCGAGATTATATTATTCAATTTGCCCAGATAGCCAATCAAACAAAATTAACCCCAGAACTGATTAACCAAGCGCTACTGCTGAATCGTCAAATGTACCACGAAATGGTTGGCGAAGCAGGATATCAAAATCAGATAGCAGTAGATATTTTCAAAAGTAACCGCGCTCCCGATTTAGATGTAGTTAAGGAAAATTCCCGACTTCTGCATCGAAATGTCGAATACATTAAATCCAAAAAACAACATGATGTTTTTCGAGAATCAGGAATCTCGACTAACGGCTTAAGTCCCAGAGAACTAATGATACAGCTTGTGAATGAAATCTATGAAGCCAACCCTTTAGAATCACGTCCCACAGTCCAGTTCCGAGACTTATTTCCCTCTACTTATACAGAAGAACAACTCAAACAAGCTGAGGCTAATAAAGTCAAGTTCGACGAACTATTTAACGCCGCCTCAATTCAAAACAAACGCTTAAAAACCGAAAAAGGCCCAGTGCTGAAAGTCCTCACTCAAAAAGGTATGGAAATTGAAGTTAGTAACTTAACTCAATACAAGCACCCAGCCTTGTTTGGGGAGAAGGGGGATTTGAGAAAAATAGGTGAACGACTGGAGAATTTAAATATCAAGTTAGTCGAAAATCAAGCTAGAAATTGTCATAAGCATCATCGTTGGAATGTTTTGGCAGAAGTAGAAGGTGAAAAAAACAAAGATGGTAGCCCAAAATTTGTATTATTAGGAAATTTATGCGAACATTCACGCCAAATACTCAAAGAAACTTTGAACGAAGCTGCTCTAAAAAAAATTCAGTCAGGTGAAGGATTGCTTAGTCCCAACGTAAAAGTAGAAGTAGCATCACCTTTATCACAAAGACAGGTAAAGCTGATGTTTAAAAAAGCCTATGATTTCCTAAACGAATTTAACAATAGTATTCCCGAAGAGCAAAAATTGGCAATGGCATCTGCCTGCTGGCATTTAGGAACAAGCAGAGGTTTTGAAGAAAAGCCTAATGAGCAATCAGAAGCTACCTCTCGTCAAGAATATAAAATATCCAACTTTTCCTTTGCAGCTTTCCCCGAACAAGTAATCGAAAAACTAGCTCAACTTCAATTCACCAAACTCACCGTCACCGGAATTAATGCTGCCGAATCTAATCAACATTTTGGTAGAGAATGGAACCAGGATAATTTGTTACCAGTACAAATCCAAGTGCGTCAGGATTTACCAGTAGAACATCCTCGTTACAATCGTCCCTTAGTATTTATTGAAGAAAAAGAATTTGCTCCCATAGAGTCTCGAAGCGCCCATTTACCCATAGGAACAAAAGCACTAGCCACTGTTAATCCTGACCCCGGCCATACTATTCAAGTTCAATTAAATCATCCGAGAATTAACACACCCATTCAAATCGGTAAAATTCAACAGCATAGCTTTGCCGACAGAGCCTGGAGGGGTGAACAAGTATCATTGACAATTGCTTTGATTAAACCCGAACCAATCCCAGTAATTAAAGTAGAGAATCAAGTTTTGGGAGAATTGGATAAAGCTTCTATCAATATCATAGAAAAAGCAGGTCGGTTGGTAGATGGAAAAACTATTGATGTCACACTTAATAGTCGGGGAAAAGGCTTTGGTTCCCACGTTATTGCTACTACTGCTAATGGTAACTCCTTCCGCATTAATAAAGTTGGAAAGTCTTTCTGGTCAAGCGCCTTCAATAACCAAAAAGCCACTGTGACTGTGGGGTTTAAAGAGCTTAAGCCTGAACCTGCTATCCTAGTAGATGGGAAAATTTTGGGTGTCCTGACCCAAAAAGAAAGCAAAGAAGCTCTCTCAAAAGCTGGATTATTGGTTGAGGGACAAACTTTTCAGAATGCTATATTGACCAGTAATTCTACCACGGCAACTATCACTGTTGACCCAGAGAGTGTGGAATACCCAGAGACTTGGACAAAGCTAATTCAAACGGAACAAAAATCACAAATTCCTTCAGAGCTTCTCGAAATTTCTCGTGGATTTCGCACTAAGTTAACTCAATTACCAACGTTACTCTTTACTAAAGAAGACCACGAGTGGAAAACCCCCAGTGGGGAACTACAAGAACAACCTGCTTTAGGATTATCAGTAGACCAAAGATTGAGTGATGTCACTTCACGTTGGCTTTCTGCACAGGGAGTAGAATGGCAACAAGCTTCTGACGAGGCTCTAGTTTGGTCAGAAACTCAACGGGGTTACGATGTTCTATTCATTAAACCAGATTCAGTAAAACCAGAGGTTTACCAACAGCTAATTGAGCGATGTGGCGAACTACTTCAGGCTTCAGGAGAATCTAATACTTATCTAGAACGCCTTGAATCGATGCCTAAATTACCGGAAACTCTCTTGTATAGTTCTGCTACTGATTCAACAGTAGAGTTGGAACCACAACATAGACAAGTAGATGTAGATGACCGAGTGCAGTCAGTTGAGTCTGCTTACGCACAACAAGAAGAACAATATACACAGTCTTCCCACCCCCCGGTGACACCTGACAACCACCAAGCAATGCCACAAGTCTCCCAAAGCAATGGTTATGATGCTGCTAGCGTGGTTCCTATACCGCCTGGTGTGGCTCTACAAATGGAGTATAACAAAGCTCAGGCGTTACAAGCACGGCGCACAGAGGCGATCGCAGAAATTGTCCACAGCTTCCTTTACCTGGAAGGTAAACCCACTCCCACTGGCGCTCAAGCTATTGGCAAATCTAACACAGCTGTTTGGGATAAAGCTAAATCTGAACTGACACTTTATGACAATGGTTCTACTGACTCAGAGGTTCCCAAAATGCGGGTAAGATATGAGGGTGGTAGCTATACGCCATTGCCGATCGCGTCGAGCCTAGAGGAACTACAAAAACATGGTCTTAAGTCCGAAGAAGTCGAACACTTTGTTTCTAAAGTTAAGCCTTTAGTCGATGCCAGACTTAATCAACTGAACTTGGGTAAAATCTCTGCTAAGAATCTAGAAATTGACAGATAAAATCCAAAAAATAACCTAAGCTTGTTGCTTAGGCTAATATTGTTTGGTGATGCTCTAAACTCGAATAACTCGAACTTTCCCAGGCATTCTTTGGATATTTTTGAGCGTACCTGGAGAGTTATTCTTGAGAATCGCTAAACCATAATCTGCAATAGAACACATTATGCGATCTCGGTCTATATAAGAACCATTAACCCCCACGCTAACAAATCCAGCGTTGTTTCTAGGTAAAGCGCCTGTGTGGTAAACAGTTACTCGGCTATACCCAGCTTGTTTGAGAAAAGTTTGCACTCCTCCAATCTGCCCCAAAGCAATCACCAATCAAAATTTTAGCACCGAGTTCCATAATTTTCTCAATGCGGGTAATCGCTTCTGCGGGTAATTGTGTGACCCTACGAGAACCACTAATAACTACTTTCAAGCGCTGGCTAGGTAGAGTAGCATTATCGATGATTTTTCCCGTCAGCCTAGACATATTAGGTACGGGAGGAAAATTAGGATTAGTCACTAACGATACCTGAATTTTCGCCAAATATTCTTGGTTATCCCCGTAAGCTAAATTATTAGCAAAGTTTTGCCAGAGCAATGGTTCATCGCGAATAAACATTAGTAATCTCCCTAACCAATTTTTTCCATGTAGCCCAGTTGGAATAGCTTTTCCTTGACCCCCCGGAGCAATATTAGCTGGTACGCCCCAAATAGTATCGTGCCAGTTGTTTAATTCCAGCAACTCTTCTCCTCTTGTTTCCATCAATTCTTTGTGCCAATTAGTGCCAGGATAAAACTTCTGCATTAATCCAATAAGCATGATGGCAAACTTAACTTCTTCCCAATCAGAACGTAATGGGATAGTATGAGCATATTTTTTAGCGACTGATGGTGTAAGCGTGGCAATTTTACGCTTTTGTTGAACATCCAAAGTTTTGGAGGCGGCGTAGAAGTTTTCCACTGTTGGGTACTGAATCCCATCAACAATGATAGGATTGTCTAACCTTTCCATGTTGCTAAACCAGTTTTTTATCCACTCAGTCATAGTTTTGCTCAATTGAACTGTTCTTATTGAATGGGCGACAGCCTAATAAAAAAATAATCCCGGCAGGCTCTTACGCCATGCCAGGATAGACTTGTGAAAACTAACAAACTATTAACACTTGATATCCAGAATTTTCTAAACAGCTTTTCACACCTTGCCAAGTCAAGCCTTCTTCAGGTAATAATGGAATCGTCAAGCTTCCCGTGAATCCATAATCGCCCTCTTGCTTGACTACACAAAACTCGGCTTGTTTGAGAGTCTTAATAGCACGTTGCGAAAGGATTCCAACTACGTTAGCAGCATGGTGAGAAACCGTAATAGTAATCATGGGATTTTCCCCAATTCATCACAGTTAAAAGCTCGTCAGAGCCAAAAGTGCTGATTCTATTTAAAATTGGTAATTGATTCAAATTTTTGCTTAGATAAATCCAGTTTTATTTGATTGAAATTAAATGAGCCGTAATAGTAACGAATCCAAAATTTATCACTAATTTTTAGTTACAAGAAATATGTAAAACACTGCTTTAGATAGAGTAAAATATCTCCAAAGTGGAGATATTTTTTCATTCGAGATGAAATCACAATGGAAGGTAGACCTAGTGTGGAGAATCGATTTTGACTCGATCGACTTCTGCGGAAGCGACCCACTCCCTTGCTACTGGATCGACAACCCAGCCCAAGCCGCGTTTGTGGATACCCTCGCGCGTTGTGTTCACCCCCTCTGTTCTGGATGAAGCATGGGGGCAGCGGATATTAGCGCGGGTGCAGGCACTCGGATTGCCAATTGAAGAGCGGTTTCTTCAATCGTTTCAGGACGGTTGTATTCCGAGCGCTGAGTCCGGGTGGTACGCCCAGTCACATAAACCGTTGCCCCTGCTGCACCCAATTCAACCGCAATGCCCCGCGAGGGGTGTGGTCAAAACCCGTTGGTGATACCCAGAAAATTTCTCCTCATCCTTTTGTCGAAGCGTCTCCACCTCAGATGCAACCAACTACTTTTGACCACACAGCGTCATTTCAGAATTACGATAGCAACATTCCAGTCTCGGTCTTAGGCGAACCCACACTTGCAAATATGAGTTCTCCTTGACAAAGATTTCTTGACCTCGAAAATTTCTGCGTAATTTTTTTGCACTGGTCTGATACGTAAACGAACACCTTAAAAATACTCAAATTCGGCCAGTGTAACTATGGCTAATATGTCACCCTCTTCCAAACGCAGCAAGATACGGCAGCTACTTTCCCTCTATGGAAACTATTGTTGCTGGTGCGGTAAGCAGATGACAATATCTGAAAGAACCATCGAACATCTAATTCCCAAAAGCTTGGGAGGTTCCAATGCACTATCGAACCTACGTTTGGCCTGTTTTAGTTGTAATAACTTGCGAGGCAACAGCCTTCTACCTCCACCTAGAAAAAACTTATGCAACAGGAAGTTGAGCTAAGTTCAATAGCTCACCACTTCCTAGCGAAAGCAATTTCTGATGTGGGCTGGGGGATGTTTGTCAATTTTCTATACCATGATGATAAAATGAAAAATTAAATAGTCTCCAAATGTCTTAAAACAATAGAACAATGGTATGAGTGACTTGGATAAACGGCTGACTGATTTAATTACTCAGTTACAGCAATCTCCACCACGAACGAGGGAATGGCGATCGGCTATGAATCATTTACTGCGGGAAATTCAGCAACTCCCTGGATTAGTCAGATCTTCTCACCCAAACTATCCGGCTGCACTAAACCTTACCTTAGAGTGGGTCAGCCGTGATATTGCTAATTTTCAGCCACGTTCTTCTTCAGTTTCAAAGAGTTTAGAAAACTGGATTAACGGCTACCTCCGTTGGCGAATAAAAGATTTGTATTCTCCAGATAAAGATGCTGAAATTAGCTTAGATGCTCCGATTCAAGAAGACACTGGTGAAAAAACTCTACTCGATCAAATACCTGCTTTTACACTCAGCGGTTTGGATAGTTTAATTGAAAATGCCCAAAAAGAAACGACTCAACGTATAGGGTTAGAATTAGAGTTATACATCGAGCAAGATCCAGAAGGAAAACTTAAAAATAGCTATCCTCGCTCTTACCCTGAATGTAACTGTCAATTTCTCAGCCAGAGACGAGTACTAAAAGAACCTCCAGATAAATTTGCAGATGTCGCCAGAGAACTCAATATTAAATACACTACAGTTAATTCTCATTGGCAGAGAAAATGCCAACCGCTGCTACAAGAAATTGCTAAAAATTTGGGATACCAACAGGAGCAACAATAATGAACAGTACAGAAACACCTTTGCTAAGGGTGATGCTAGAACCTGAAGTACACGAAATAGCACGACAATTGGCGGCTGTACAAACAACAGTTAATAAAGGAAAGCGAGTTTATTTGAATACTTTATCTGTTTACGCAGTTTATACCTACTTAAAATGGTTGCAAATTGAAACCGATCTGAATAGTTCAGATAGCTGGAATCCAGTAAAAACTGCTTTATCAAATGTAGCTGATTTAGTGATTCCTGAGATAGGTAAATTAGAGTGTTGTCCAGTTTTACCAGGCGAAACAACTATCTCTTTATCATCAGATGTAATAGAAAATCCTATAGGCTATGTCGCCGTGCAATTTACAGAGAGTTTAGACTCCGTACAACTATTGGGATTTGCGCCAAGTCAAGATCCGTTAAATCTTCCCCAGTTATTAGCAGTAGCAGAACTTATGCCTATCGATGCTCTGAGCGAACAAATTACTCGCTTGGAAAATGCGATCGCTTTTCTAGAAACAGACGATCCAGTAGCAGTGCAGGTGCGTTCTCAGATAGAAACGCAATCTTGGAGTGATATTGTTACTCAGTTAGAACGCATTTATCGAACTCGCGACGAGTATGAATGGCGGTACGCCGGGGGAGAAATATTAGCTGGAGATGCGATCGCTGTTGATGCTACTCGCGAAACAATGCAACAAGATGATAGCGAATTACAAGATTTAGCCGAGATGCTACTAGAAAAATTAGCAGAGATTTGGGGTAATTCTGCGTAATTTTTCCTCGGTACGCTGACTTATATATAACGCTCTCTCAAAAAAAACACAACAATGAATTCAAAACGACGCGAAGATTATCACCAGTTGATTTACCAGCTATTAACCTGTCGGAATGGAGAACCGTCAAAAATTATGATGGCTAACCTAAATTTAATCGATGATGGGTTAGTGCAAGCTCTGAAAGAAATAGCTACTATGATGGCACAGCAAGGTAATCAACAATACGCTGATTATTTAAACTACGTTGCCGATCGCCTGCCTTTAGAACCTTTTTTTGAGAGAAGTGTTACTAACCAAGAAAATACTATTAAGGAACCATCCCTAAAAGCAAACCCCATAGAAATCCCATCTTATTTAGGAGAAATATTTCAAATTTTCGCGGAAAACAGGGGGGATACGCAAAGACTTTACAAACTATTATCTCCCTATTTAGATAAACTGGATGATAATTTTGTTGAGCAGTTTCGTCACTGGATATTTTCTATAAAACATTCTCAATCCTCTGAAGTTTTACATAACCTAGCAATACTAATAGGCGACTTTAGCAATCACCTTTGGCAGTGTCCTTTTGGGAATAGAACGCTCAACTTAGAAGTTGCTCTTATAGGATGCGAGTTTTTTGAATTGGTTTTTAGCCCGGATGAATTTCCCGAAGAATGGGCAAAAAACCAATTAAATCAAGCCCCTATTTACCGCCATAGGATTCGAGGAAATCGTGCTGATAATTTGGAAAAAGCAAAATCGGCTTGTGAGCAAGCTTTGCAAGTATATACCCGTAATAGTTTCCCGGAAGAATGGGCGAGAATACAAAACAATTTAGGTCTAATTTATAATGACAGGATTGTTGGAGAAAAAAGGGATAATGTAGAAAAGGCGATCGCTTGCTATGAAACAGCATTACAAGTTGTTAACCGCTCTCAACTTCCTGAACTTTGGGGTATGCTTCAAAATAATCTGGGGAATGCCTATCTTTCCAGAATTCAGGGTAATAAAACAGAGAATATAGAGAAGGCGATCGCTTGCTATCAAGTTGCCCTACAAGTGCGTACTCGATCTGCATCTCCCTATTATTGGGCTAGCAGCCAGTTTAACCTTGGTAGTGCCTACACTCAAAGGATTTTAGGTAATAAACAACAGAATCTAGAAAAAGCGATTTCAGCATATATTAACGCCTTAGAAGTTTATACCATTTCTGATTATCCTGAACGATGGGCAGGCACAAAAAGCAGTCTGGGAAATGCCTATTATGAAACAGGTCAAATTACTGAGCCAGTTGACTGTCTCCGCTCTGCTTTGCAAGTCTTTACTCCCACCAATTTTCCCAGAGATTGCATAAAAACTGGATTGAATTTAGGCAAAGTAGCCTTGGCTGCTGACATGAAAGCAGAAGCTTTTGAAGGTTATGCAATTGCAATTGAAGCTGTTGAACAAAGCCGCCGTTGGGCTGGTACTGTTGTCCACAAGCAAGAAATTCCCGAAGAGGTGTTTGTCTACACAAACATGGTAGTTTTTTGTATTCTCAATGGAGAGAGAGATAAAGCCAGAGAATATGCTGAACGCTCTGCTTCTCCACAACTTTTAAAACTTTTAGATACTGATGAAATTCAACAGATTTACTCAAAGTTAGAATTTATCGGACAGATATTGCAAGCAACTGCTGAAAATGACTCAAAACCAGAAGTACTCTATCAAATTTTAGAAAGTAACATCAATAAATTAAACGATGAATTCGTTCAGGAATTGCGGAACTTTGAAAAAAATTTAGGAGGGATGGCATCATTCCAAGCTATTAACGTTGCTGCAAATATTTTTAATTTTAGTAATCTGATTTGGCATTTTCCACAAGGCAAACGGGCAATTAATTTTAGAATTGCTATTACAGGTTATGAAATAGCTGCTACTGTTTTTACTAAAGAAGCTTTTCCCGAACAATGGGAAAACGTTCAGAATGCGCTGCGAGGAATATTTCAAATGCAGCTATTTGAAGCAATATTAGAAAATCAAAAAAATCCTGAAGGTTTATACCCTTTACTAGAAGAAAACAAACACAAGCTAGATGAACGCTTTGCTACTATATTGCGATTGAAGACAACAGATATGCTGTCTGAGATGCCACCAGAGGATGCAAAAGGTTTTGCTGCAATTCTTGTAGCTTTAAGTGCTATTATTCAGGAATTAACCCAAGGTAAAGAGGCAAATAATTTAGAGATTGCCATTACAGGATACGAGGTAGCCTCTACGGTGTTAACTCATGAAGTATTTCCAGAACAATGGGCTGTATGCCAAATTTTTCTAGGTAATGCTTACCACCGTCGAGTTAAAGGCGATACAGCAGAAAACTTAGAAAAAGCGATCGCGCATTTGCAGAACGCCTTACAGAGTCGTACCCGCGAAGCATTTCCAGAACTTTGGGCAGAGATTCAAAGTAATCTGGTAATTGCTTATGGCTATCGGATTCGTGGCGATCGATTAGAAAATGCAGAATTGGCAATTGCTGCTGGTATGGCAGCAATGGAAGTGTACACCCGTGAAGCATTCCCGGAAGGATGGGGAAAAATTCAAAACAA
The DNA here is from genome assembly GCF_041929145.1 of Aerosakkonema sp. BLCC-F183. Taxonomy (NCBI): domain Bacteria; kingdom Bacillati; phylum Cyanobacteriota; class Cyanophyceae; order Aerosakkonematales; family Aerosakkonemataceae; genus Aerosakkonema; species Aerosakkonema sp. BLCC-F183. The sequence goes on from NZ_JBHFNU010000068.1 coordinate 111,242, forward strand.
TTTGGGTATTGTTTATCGCGATCGACTTGATGGCGATAAGGCGGAAAACTTGGAATTAGCGATCGCTTGTTATCAAAATGCTTTGTTAATCCGTACTCGTGAAGATTTTCCCGAACTATGGGCACAAACTCACATGAATTTGGGATCTGCCTATCGACAGCGGCTAAAAGGCGATGAGGTAGAAAATTTGGAACTAGCGATCGCTGCCAACTTCGCCGCCTTACAAGTTTACACTAAAGAAGCTTTTCCCAGAGATTGGGCTGGCGTTCAAATGAATTTGGGCAATGCTTATCTTCATCGGAAGAAAGGAAATGCAGTTGAGAATCTAAAAAACTCTCTACTTGCCCACCAAGCTGCTTTAGAAATCCTTACCTTCGATGAATTTCCCCAAGAATGGGCTACTACCCAGATGAATTTAGGAAATACTTATCGTTTTCAAGGGCAAGAGGAAAAGGCGATCGCTTGTTATCAGTCAGCTTTAAAAGTTTTTACACCCACTGCTTTTCCCGAACAATGTCTCATCACGGGACGAAATCTGGGCAGCTTGGCATTTTCATTGAGGAAATGGACAGAAGCGATCGAAGGATACAGTATCGCTATTGAAGCTGTAGAAACCAGCCGTACTTGGGCTACTTCCGAATTTCGTCGTCAAGAGATTTTGACAGATGCGATCGACATTTACCAAAACATAGTCCAAGCCTGTATTAATAATAAACAATTAGATAAAGCCATTGAATATGTAGAGCGTTCTCGCTCTAAACGACTTGTTGATTTGATAGCTAGTAATGATCTTTACTCATCTGGAGAAATTCCTATTGAAATCCAACAATACTTGCAAAAGTTTGAAGCACTACAACAGCAGATTGACAACCAAAGAGAGCGTCATTATGTTAGCAGCAATTTTGAGGGAAATCAAATCGGCTATAATCAACAAAAACGTGCGGCAATACAAGCTTATAACGAAACTATAGCTTCTCTAGAAGCTGAAAAACAGTTGGTATGGGAACAGATTCGCCGCCTCGATCCAGTGCTGGCTGGTCAAATCCAAGTTAACTCCCTGAACTTATCATCTATACAGCAACTCATTGACCAGCCTAATACTGCAATTCTGAGCTTTTATACTACTATCAACGCTACTCATATCTTCGTTATCAAACAAAACCAGATTAGTTTGCATGGTTGCAAGGAATTAACCTTCAATGCTTTGGGGAGAAAAGTTTTAGCAGACTGGTTGATACCATATATTGAAAATAAAGAGATTTGGAAAGAAAAATTTAGCTCTATGTTAGCTGAATTAGCCGAATTTCTAAAGTTTAAAGACTTGATAGCGCAGCATTTAGATGAGATTTCCGAACTAATTATTGTTCCTCATTTGGGACTTCACCAGATTCCTTTCGCTGCCTTACCCATTGCAGACGGTGAATATTTAGGAGATAAGTTCCTGATTCGCTATACTCCAAGCTGCCAAGTTTTGGAATTTTGTCAGCAGCGTCCTTCTTTAGGAAATAATTTAAAATACGGGCTTGTGGAAGATGCTACAGGAGATTTACCTTATGCTAGTTTTGAAGGTGAAAAACTAGCGGCTTTGTACAATATACCAGATAATCGACGCTTAAAAGGTCGTCAAGAAGCTACGGTGAGTAAGTATCAAAAACTGGCGCAAAGGGTTGAAGTTCTTCACTCTAGCCATCATGCTAGTTCGCGTCTCGATAATCCGTTAGAATCTATGTTGATTTTAGGAGATGGCTGTATTACTTTGGGTCAGTTAATGACTCCTGGGTGGCGGTTGCCTCAGTTATCAGATGTATTTTTATCTTGCTGCGAAACTGGTTTAGGTATAACTGAAATAACTGACGATATCTTGACTTTCTCAACAGGATTTTTGTCTGCTGGCGCTAGAAGTGTTATTAGTACACTCTGGTCAGTTGATGATTTAGCAACGGCACTGTTTTCTATATTTTACTATCAGTATCGACAACAAGGTTTAAATCGAATTGAAGCTCTCAGGCAAGCTCAAGTTAGTCTGCGTAATCTTACTGGTGAACAACTGAATAATGTTTACAAACTACAGTTAGAATTACTTTTAAGGCAGAAATTAAAAATATCTGAAATCCAGCGTAAAGAGATTAAAAAACAACGGGATGGCTATTTACCTAGCTCTGAATTATATCAACAATGGGATGAAGAGTATAAGCGATGCGATCGCCTTGGTAAAGTGATTTACGAATCCCTGACAAACTTGAAATATTTTTGCCAGCAATTAAATCCTTTTTCACATCCTTTTTTCTGGGCAGCTTTTATTTGTACTGGTCGGGGCTAATGAAAATCCTACATAAATTTTCTCTACCTATAACTTTGATTATTGGTTTTTGCTTAGTGCCAAACCAAGGAGTAGCTACGATCGGCTTGGCTGAATGGGAAGTTTATACTCCCGGTGGTAACGTTATCAGCCATTCAGATGCTTGGCAGGACTTGTGTGGCGATGGGGATTGCTTGAGAGGGGATACCTCTGATTTGAACTCAGAAAGACTGGTTTTTGTGACCGATCTTAAGCGCTGGCGCTTTTATAATGGGTACGTTATTGGCGAAACTAAAAACGAGTATTTTATTTTCTATGAAGCCAGCAAAGAAATCAAAAAATATAGAACTGAACAACTGTTTTTAGATGCTCTAGAAAAAGCTAAATTAGGAGAACCAAAATCCCCCTGGCTAACCAGAGATGATGCTTGGGAAGAAGCTTGGTTTCCGCTCGTAATCTGGGCACCGTGTCAAAATATTTTGAATGCAGGAAATCAAAATGTTAGTACCTCACAGACAGCCGAGTTTGGTTATCCAGGTCTTTCCCAAGAAGAAAGAATTCTAATTAATTTCCAATTGTTGAATCTAAATCTAGCCTGGTTCGTTTAACAATAGCCTGAAAAACTTCAGAACTAATGTAAGCAGCCGGAGATGAACCAGGCTTAACTGCTATATAGCCCATAGATTCCAATTTTCGCAGTTTCTTTTTAGCTCTAGCAGTATCGAGATAGCGCCGCCCATCCCGCGTATACTTGTCAGCCACAAACCAGTTCATTAAAGAAGCGATCTCCTTAGCAGTAATTCCCAGCTTGGCTACAGTTTCGTGATAATAAACTGGATGAATATAATTGTCAACATCAAATAGTAAAATGGGAAGCTGCTCTGCTAAAGCATATTCATCGTTTGGTTGATATTCTTTGGGGACGCTTAGAATTACGTCTAAATCCATTGATCGAATCGTATGAACGATAATTGCTGCCTCAGTATCTCCGTCGAGTTCTGATACTAATTCTTGAGAAACATGAGGTGCAAATACTGGTTCTCGGAAACGCGCTAAAGTTTCAGAAGCCTTTGATAATAATGCTTTTGAAAGAGATGGAATATCGATTTCCCCATTAAAAGTTACACTACCACGCGCCTCGTATACTTTTTCTCGTTGGGTTTCATATTCATCCCAACTCATTAAAGTATTGCGTTCCTCTTCTTCACTATTACCTTGCTCGATTTCTACTCTGGTTTCAGCTTTTTGGAAAAGAAAATCTCGGTAAGCACTATTTAATATGTGAAGCAAAGTACCAATATGTCCTTCACAAGCAGCCGCTACTTGCTGTCCCCATTCACTGTCCCAATCTAGGTAATTAGAACCCAATTCTTCTTCTTCCCATTGTTGACAAACTTGCACTGCTTCTATTAATTCTAGCTTAGGAAATAGGAAGCGATCGCACCATCGCGTCAAAAGCGGTTCCCGCGACATCCGCCATTGAATTTTTGGTATGTAATCGATAATCACAATCCCGATATGGGGAACTGTTTCTGTTAAAAATCCCAACAGCCTTTCCATTACTTTTTGTGAGTAATGGCTCACCTCATCTATCACGATTAAACGAGTAGAGGCAGCTAATAGCAATTCTACGAGCTTCTTTTCCCAATAGGTCGTATTGCCGTTGAAGCGCTTACAGATCGAACCTACATTATTAACCCACGGAAAGATATCAAAAGCCATCTGTTGCAAGCTGAACTTGTAAGTTCCTGCTGGCCACGGGTGGTGGTAAATCACTGGAACAGCCTGCATCGCCTTTCTTTGCGATACTCCGCTATGGCGTTGCACGAAATCCATCGTCACCGCTGATTTCCCAATATAAGTATCGCCGTAACAGATACCGTGCGAACCTGTTGCTAATTTATCAGCTAACCAAGTGCGATACTGGGAAACTGCACCCACTTCCAGAATTCGTTTGTGGTGCATTTCCCATAGATAAAATGGTAAGTCTACTTCCGATTGGCTCATTTGTTGCTTCCCCTTCCTCATTTGGAAATTTGAGCAAGTTAGCACAGCCTTTTCTATCTTAGTTCATTCAGCGAGCTTTCCACTGGATTTTTAAGCAAACAACAGGGGGATTTGGCTTTTGTTGAAGGCTGAAACCTAAAAGCGATCGGATTCTAATTTTAGGTAATTAGGACATTATACTGGTAGCAATTCCTCACCCGTTAAATCAAAGATTGTAACGGGTGAGGAATTGCTACATTCTTGATGGAAGATTTGTCCAACAATGGGTAGTTTTGTACAACTTTTCAGCCAACTACCGATCATCCCACAGTCCCACCCGCCGTTCCTTGGCGTCTTGCTCGATCGCCTGGTACGCCTCCCGGTTTGGGCAGGCTTCCCCGGTAGCCCTGGCTAATCCTGCTGCCAGCAGTTCGGCGTTTAGCGACTTCTCCTCATCCCGGTTGGCAGTTGGGACGTAAACTTCTGCCACGATGCTCTGGCCGCTCGCTCGCACCGGAACCGCGACCAGCGCTTTATCCTCCTCATTCTCATCGGTCAGCAGACTTTGCAGCAGTTTCTTGGCTTCTTCATTCTGCGTTGGCGCAACGCTGACGCCGCACAAAGAAACTCGATATTCCCGACCTTCGCCCACCATGATCAGCGTGCCGCCGTTGGCGATCGACTGCACAAACATCCGCTGGCTGGTTGAGCGATCGCCGTTGCAAGAGGCTAAGAACGAGGCTAAGAACAACAAAATAAACAGTACTGTGCGTCGCATGGCTAATCCCCCACATAGCAACGAGGTTCTTCCCCGCCTGGTCGAGAGTAGGCCGATCGACCACCGCAAGCATTACCCCGTCGATAATTTTAGAATGAAAAATCCTTCTTTTTGATAGGCGTTGGAAACGGTAACGTTCGGTAATTTTAATAAGGTACCTAGATGAAATTCCATTGTTCTTTCTGGGTAAAATGTAGCTATTACTAAATTTTACCCCATGATGCCGTGATAACGGCGGCATATTGGAGTAGTTACTTGATTAATAAATTCCTTATGTAAAGCCATCTCAGCATAGATAGTATTACTACCATCTATTTTTAGAGTAATAGTTCCTCCACAACAGCTATTACTGATAAGCCCTCTGGCAGGAAGTGTATTCAAATGTGCAGGCTTTGAACTAGGAGGACTAGCAGCACATTGTTGAGATAACTGAGTGCATAAAATATAAGCATCTGGTAAAACAGAACGTAATCCCTCTATTATTTCTATACGAGGATTGCCAAAGCGATTACGATCGATTGAGAATATTATTAATTTGGGTTGGATAAAAGTACAAAATTCCTGGGCAAATATTTTAGGATCTCCACTCCCAAGCCTTCCACCATGATGAGGAAAAACAAGTATGTCAGCATGACAATTATTCCTGTCTTCAGCAAAATTCGCAAATCCTACATTGTCAATATCTCCTGCTAGTATAGCCACTCTATGAGTATCATGACTTATCCCAATCACTGCCGATATTGAGTTAGAGTTCAATTTTCTTTTTTTTAAATCAGTTCCTCCAGCACCACCTAAAATTAATTCAGGTGTTGGTGCAAGGACTTCAATATTAACTGAACCAATGTTTAATTTTCCTGTTTTCGTTGTTGTCAATTCTGATGAAACATTTGTTTTAAAACGTTTACGTGCGTCTTGTAAAGCAGTACGTAAATCTAACCATATTTCACTTTTTTTAACTGCATCCGGGTTTAAATGTACATTATGAATTTTGATATTTTCATTTGAAAGCAAGTCAATTATACCTGCAATATGATCTGCATCAGAATGGGAAATGAGGATATGTAAAATCTCTTTAACAGATAGATGCTCAAGAGCTTCTATCAACGTACCCCCAGGTGGACAGTCAATAACAATTACATCATTTGCGTCTCTAATTAACGCACAATTTCCATGTCCAACATCTAAAATAATCAGTTCAGGCGAGTCCATCATCTTCATCTGGTTCAGGCGCTAATTCAAATTTTTCAAAATACAAGTCATCCGATTTCTCTGCTCCTGTGTTTACGTAAGCAAATAAACGGATGTTTTCTTTTAAGGCAGGTCTAATATTCTCTGGAATCAAAGAAAGTGGAAACCGAACAGCCTTATGGGGATTCCAACTTGGAACAAAGGCATCTATAACAGGTTCATGAGATTTATCATCAATATAGGTAATCCTAACTATCGTTCTACGAGATTTTCTAGTACTCGGTATTTTGCCATGAATTTCTGAGGTACAAACTTCTATTCCTTTAGTAATGTTTGAACCATCGGCTTCTTCTCGACTTAATAGTACAGGTATTTTATGTCTCCATTTTCTAATTGAGAAAGATGTATCCATCTCTACGTATTGAGTTATCAACAGTGAGGGAATTTTCAAGTCATATAAAGCTGCAACTAATTCGGCTCCATAAAAACTAGCAAATCCAAAATTACTCAATCGGTGATCGCACACAGCACCTTGAGCATTTTCTCTAATCAGGGATACCAATTCATCGACACTGTGAAAAGGTCCTTTGTCTAATAAAAATGGTTGATAACCTGCATCCTCTATTTCCCAAGCTGTTGCTTTAGATTGTGAGGTGTCATCATCAACTATAGCTATTATTTTCCCATTAAAAGCTTGTGTTACAACCATAAAGTTTAATATCCAATCATTGTTAACTCTACAATAAATTCTGCTCCACCTAATTCACCTTTTGTAATTGCTTTTACCATTCCTCCCAGATCGGTTACAGAATCCTTCACAATTGTCAATCCTAAGCCTGTACCACCTTCTCTGGTTGTTTTACCAGGTAGCCAAATTTCATCTAATTCAATATTATTAATTCCTAAACCGTTATCTAAAACTTTAATTTTTAAATGATTCCCTTCAGTTTCAGTTCTTATAATTATTTGACGCTCTTTTATACGTCCACCTTCAACGTTAAAAGCATTTATAGCATTTGTCAAAAGGTTTGTAATAATGGCTTCTAGCAAAGCATTACTTCCATAAATACAAGGTTTAGCATCAACCCTATCTTGAATAACTTCAATTTTACCATCATCAAAAAAACTTTGAAAAAGTGCGACAACACCGTCAATAACACTATGTACATCTACAACGCCTGCACGACGTTTCTCTCGTTTTAATAGATGCAGTGGAAAATTAGAAAAGCGTAGCAATGACTTACTTATTTCATAAAGCATGGCAACGGGTTCTCCTAAATATTCGTCATATTTTTCTGCTAGAAACTTTTTACCCATTTTTTCTATTCTCTTAGCTGCTTTTTTAATTAAATCGACTGGTTTGCCAGATTCATGAGCAAAAACTGCTGCTGTTGTCCCTGCTGTAGCTAAACTACGATACAGCTGAAGGTCTTCACGTAATACCTTGCTTTCACGCTCTGTTACAGTTTCGTATTGCTGAATAGCCCCTCGGACTTTAGAGCGAGATTCTTGAGGAACTTCTGCTTCAATAACTTCTTCAATTCTTGCTTTAGCTTCTGTAATATCACGAGGAACTTGTTTCTTAACTTTTTCTCTTTGCATCTCAGTAACTTTAAGTCTTTCTTTTGCCATCCATTCCAAAACATCAATTGCAAAACGTTTTAACTCTAAAAAAGGTTGATTTTCAATAAAACCCAATCTATCAGTTTTCTGAAGCAACATTTCATTAGGGTCATTAACGATTACTTTACCAATAACTGTTTTTGTTGAAGGACGAACTTCTGGATTCCTAGAGCGTGCATAATTTAATTTCAACCAATCATCATCTTGATCTCCATAGGGTTTTACCCGCAACCCTCGATGGTATAAACGAACATTACCTAGTTGACCAAGCCATTCTCTAACTTGTGTGGTAGAAACAGAAGCACTTCTAGCTGAAAAACTTTGGGGGTTTAGTAAGAATACCCACAATTCAAATTCTGTTGGAGGTGTTTTGTAAGGTTCTGGAGAAAGGTCAGTATGCTCTGCATGAAAAATTAGGTTCCCCTGCCAGTCCAGCAGGTTTGCTTTTGCAAGACCATCTTCATCTATATAAGCTTGCAAATGATATTCAGCATCATTAAAGTAAGAATTTTTTACTTGTTTTTCAATTTCAGAAAATTCTGGTGCAATAAGTTGAATAATGAAACCAGCTTGGCTAGCAAATGGATCTGCTAACAATAAAAGCTCTCTAGCTAGTCTTTGAATGTCGCGCTTATTAAATATATTTTTAAGATTACTAACTATAATGTCAGTTCCATGCTGTTTATCTGTGCTAGCTTTTTGGACATCAAAAGAAACATCTTCTACTACATCAGCTTCCTGGAAATCATCCCAATTAATCGTCAGAGAATATTCAACCCCTAGCTCACATTTCGGTCTAGTTTTCAAGATGACTTTAGAACCCATCTGTAATGCAGCCAACCGACCTAATCCTTTATTACCTATAGGTAATCGACCTAATTGGGTAACTTCACGATTGGCTTTTTTTGAACGGCCTAGCACTAGCCATCCCTCGCTGATGGCATCTTTATCCATACCAATACCATTATCTGAAATGATAAGCGAGCCACCTATGGTGCTAATATTGGCAAGTTGTACTGTGCATTCTGTCGCATCAGCATCATAAGAGTTTTTAACCAATTCGATGATTCCTTGGTCTGGATTTGGAACAAGTTCTTCTCCTAGTCTTTGCAGAATTTTTGGTGAAAATTTAAAATACATTATTATTTACAATTTTTTATAACAGATATAGTTTTTGAATTAATGTAAGTGCCATCATGATGATTCCCGTACTCGTGCGTACTGTATTCGAGAGAAAGATAATCGTATCTTAGCACGAGAGGAAGCGCACGGGAGGAAGCGCAAGCCGCCAACCGGATCAAAGATGAGTTTTTAGCTGTGTTATCGCATGAACTGCGATCGCCCCTCAACCCGATTTTGCGATGGACACGCTTGCTGCAAAACGGCAAATTAGATGCAACTCGTCAACGCGAAGCACTGGCAACGATCGAGCGCAATGCCAAGCTGCAAGCGCAACTGATTGAGCAAATTCGATCGCGTTCACCCGAACAGGGCGGAACCATCCCAGCGATCGCGCTCACAGCTTATGCAAGGGACTTTGACCAGCAAAAAGCCTTTCGATCGGGCTTCCAAGATCGCATTACAAAGCCTGTGGAGCCAGAATCACTAATCGAGGCAATAATCAAGCTGGTAGACCCCCATTTCTCACCAACTAATTTGATAAGCTGATTTAGGGGGAAAAATTTGAACTTTTTGAAAAACCAGGGAGCGGGAAACAGTCGCCTAAGAAAAATTGATACCAGTTCACACACTGTTGGATGTGGAAACTGGGTGTTCGCACGCTAAAACCCTTTTCCAGTAAGGCTTTTATTGTTGGCAATCGCAAATTTTGTGAGAAATGCGGGTCAAAGCACTGCCTCCCAAATAGCTGTTTAACTTTTGAGTTCTAGAGCTTGGAACTAGCTACGTATTCCAAGGTAGGAACTTTAACACTTATATTTGATTTCTCCAAAAATGCTGGTTCGGCATCAGTAAAGCTACATTGCCAACATTCAGGAGGATTAGGAAAATCATCGTGATTATAGGGCAGGAAATCTCCCTGCTTAATTTTATTCATTAATTGCAAAATTCCAATAATCTTTTGCTCTTTAAAGCATGGTACTACCATCAAGCTACAAGTCCGATATAATATCCTTAAATTTGCTTGTTTGAGGTTTTCTATCTCATCTTTGCTTGAGCAGAGAGAAACTTAACGATCTGAAACTAATAAGTTAGGTTTCCTAATTCTACCAAAACTATTAATAATAGTAAGCAGCCAAAAAGACTAATTGTAATTAATCGATTCATCACCAATTTCCAAACCTAAACACTATCATCTTTCCAATCGCAATAGGGGCAATCCCAATGCGCTAGGGGTTTGTAGTCACTTGGATAAGGCATTTCGCATTGAGGGCAGCGATTGGTAAAAAGGGGATGAGTATCTAATAGTTCTAATTTTTTTGCTGCTGTCCAATGTTGCTGTGGTGGTCGCATCGCTTCGCCATTGTAGTAGGCAATATCATTCTCTAGTACCAATTCACCATCCACTAACTTACTTCTGGTGTCCATAACTCGGCATCCGAATATAAATCAACATCAAACTCACATCTTGTGCCATTCTCAACAAGACCTGAGAAACTGGGTTTCTTCACGACAAATATAGGCTTTCAAGTTTAGCTAGAAGCCAGAAACCCGGTTTTTATGCTAGGTGCAAGATCTGAGTTAATTTAATATACCGAGTTTTAGCTGCTAATGGGGGTTAAGTGCCATCTCAAACTATTATTGTTCGCGCTCATACTCGCACTATTCACATTGGCCCAGTCACTTTTGTCTGTTGCAAGTGTGCGATCCCGATGTCCTGGTGGTGGATGCGACCAGCCCAGTAGTGCCAAAGAGTACATTTGAGGGATGACGACTTGAGGCACGCCGGCGAGTGCAGCTGCGGTGGTGGTGCCCTTGGCCGTGGTGGACGACGACGGCGAAGAGTTTGAAGAGCGCCTGCTGGTTGACCTCGCCTCTAGCTCTGGCAGTCGGCTCGTCGTCGAAGGGCGACAGGTCGGCCCACCCACGAGACACGATCGCACCACGTTTGAGCGCACGGGCTGAAGAGATCGTTACTTGGCTGAGGTCTTCCGGCGTGCAGATGCTGCCGGAAGCCGAAGTAGACGGGTGTGGAGCCAGCATCGAGGAACGCCGAGAGTTCGGGAGAGAGTGGACGCTCATCCGACAGTATCCAGGCTCCAGTCTGGAACACGGCTCGGTCTGCGGGGTCAGGCCAGGGGGCTAACGTCGGGTTGGCAACCAGCCAGGGTGTAGTAAGTACTAGAAATCTTAAAATTGCACCGGAATATTTTATATTTTCCTTGCCAATCGTATTGATAGCGTCCTCAGTCGCTTGCGTAATTTGCTGTTAGATGGAATGGCACTAGCCTCTAGCCGGTCTTCCTATAATGTCTGGGAGCCAATTTCTAAACTGTCCCCCACAAAAGTCTATTGAGGCAGGAAAACTAACAGATTATAAGGATCTACCATTGGGACTATCTATAAACTGGTATGCTATCAGCTTATTGTCTGAGAGACTGTAAGCAAACTAAGATTATCAAGACCAAAGAAAACCTTAGTTTTTACTTTTTATCTATGAACGCCACAATTTATCGGAGATTATTTACCAGTTTGGCTGCTACCGCCCTCCTGAGTACCCCATTTTTTTCCACTCATACTGCTATTTCGTCCGCCAGTACCCGGGAGCAAGGATGTCGCCGCATTCAATTTCAGCCCCAAGGAGTTTCAGCGACGGTTACTGGTAACTTAGCACCTCAAAATAACGATTGCTATGTATTGCGAGCAGCTAGAGGTCAGAATATGTCCGTCAGTATTACCTCCCCTCGTCAGAATGTACTCTTATCAATTACCGGAGCAGATGGTATTCCATACAAACGAATAGTTGATGACCGAGCTAATTGGACAGGGAGATTACCTGTTACCCAAGATTATTACCTAAAAGCGGTAGCGACGGGGGGACGTAGCAGCTATTCAATGCGAATTACCATTTTGCCACAGGCAGCCAAACAGCTAGAAGTAGGAACAGTCAAAAGTTTACAAACGGGAGATTTAATGTGCTATGCTACTGTAGTAGATGAAAATAAAACCGAACACAATTTAGGCGCTACCTTTGAGATTTGCGAACAAAAAAATAAGTTTTTAAACCGAAAGGTTCGGTTGTCTTACTCCTATCAAAATGTTAATGATTGTGAGAGTATTGAACCTTGTGGTAAAATTCGTAGAGAACTGTTGATTACCAGAATGTCGGTTATCCAATAGACATTTAATACAAAATCGAGTTATATATCTTTCGATCGATTCTGGAGTTTAGACTAACCGCGCCCTAAAGCGCGGTTAGTCTAAACTCCAATTAATAGCAGAGTAACGATAACCTGGGTAATCTACGATTGCTAGCGATCAAATAAAGCATCCTGATGGCTCTCCCGGATGTTTGGTGTAAAAAGTAGCGGGTGATACATTCTATCTGGGCAATGAAGGCTAAAAACCTTGATGCAGCTAGATTATAAGCTTGCGTTATCACCACAAGTACGGGAGAGCCACTCAAGCTTACTGGGAACGGTGCGATCCTCATTATGTAGATGGAGAAAACGCGGAATCTCTTGTTCAATTAATGGCACGAGTCCGAACTGCTCTCAATCAATTTCAACAACAAACCGGATTTGCGATCGTCTTTACGCATGGGTTATTTATCAAAGCAATGTTATGGCAAATCCTGGCAGCGCCAAAAACGATCAATGCGATCTCCATGAGTCGATTGTATAAATTCTCTCAAGGATTTCGGGTGCCAAACGCATCCATTTTGAAGATGGAATTTGGGTCAGGAGGAATACCTTATTGGAGTTCATTTGTTACGGATCATCTGCCATCAAAGCTACAAACGGTAACACCGGATGCAACAGTTGCTCCCGATGCAGGCGATCAAGCTTCATAATAAGTACGCTGGATGAAGAGCACCGAAAAGCCGGAAAACTAACTGCTCCTTTTTGGTAGTTTTACCAGAATCAGATCGGCTAGATCTATTTCTAGAGAGCAGCTTTCAGGATGGGGGTTGTGCCCTACGATCTCATTTGTATATGAAGGCAGCGATCTGAATTGTCAGCAGCTCGACGGACTCGAATGCGATCGATTGATGAGAGAATTTTATGAAGCGTAAATCTCTTCCTGCCTGGATTGGTGTAGCTTTGGCGTTCTATGCTTTTATTGCGATCGCCATTGCCGAGAGCGGTTTGGGCGTGCTGCTACCTTCCATCTTGACCACCTACAATCTGACCACGGCGACAGTCACTGTGCTGTTTTTCAGTCAAATCACTGGTTATATTGTCGCAGCACTGACCAGCAGTTTATTGAGCTCAAGCATTGGATTGGCGAGAACGATCTTGCTGGCTGCCATAAGCGTCATGAGTGCGTTGTGCATCTATGCTTCAACCGTTCATTGGTTCGTGATGGTGATTACCGGAACGCTATTGGGACTGGGAATTGGGCTAATCGATGCAGGTATTAACACGTTCATCGCTCACAAGCAGGACAATGCCCATCTGATGGGAATGCTTCATGCGTTCTATGGTATAGGCGCACTTTCGGGACCTGCCATTGCTACCACCTTATTGACAATGGGAGTGAGTTGGCGATCGATATATTGGGTATTTGCCTCAATGGTAGGGCTGTTGGTCATTGCTATGATGTGGGTCATTGTCAAGCGTTATCCATTGATGAATTCATCAGCCCTGGAGTCCGATCGAAGTGCAAAAACAAATTTGGGTCTGGCACTAAAAAGACCAACTGTGTTAGTCGCAGGTTTGTTGTTGCTGGTCTATGTCGGTACAGAAGTATCTTTGGGGAATTGGGCTTTTACAGTACAAACCATGAGTCGCGGTACACCCGTTACAGTGGCAGGATATAGCATCACGGCATACTGGTTTGGGCTGACAATAGGACGATTGAGTATGGGGCAATTGATGAAACAGGTTGGAGCAACTCGGCTGATTGATGGCTCTCTGGCTTTACTCACAGCAGGTTTGCTGATTTGGTGGCTGTTTCCCCATCAACTGTGGAGTTTACCGCTGATTGGGTTTGCGCTGGCAGCTATTTTCCCAACTACTATCTGGCTGATGCCGCGTCGAATTCCAGCCGCACTGGTTCCGGCGGCGATCAATTTTTTATCGAGTGTGGGCAGTATCGGAGCGGTGAGTATCCCAACCGCAGTGGGTTGGCTGGCTGACAAAATCGATTTGGAAGTTATTCCTATGCTGATGATACCGCTGGCAGTCGTGATGGTAATGCTCCATCGCTGGTTAGTTAAATATGCAAAGGGTGGAAGTTGATATTGCAGCTTGAGTTTAGGTGCGATCGCTATCAATATTAATTTGTTCGCTATCTACAGCAATAATGATTTCATCTCCATATTTCAAATTACTGATAAAGGACGTAATAATCTCCAGAGTATCGGGAGTCTGAAAATGCTCTGGTTTGGTTTCAGGATGAGGATAATAAATTAAACCCGACTGTGATTCTCCTTGCTTCAGCCAAATTTGGCAATCACAAAAGGAGAAGTCTTCTGCTGGCTCTGCTGACCATTTGACATTTCTGAATGTATATTTAGCTCGTTTAATTTCGTATGTACGTGGAGCAATAGAAACGTTGATTGTCCCTGGAAAATAGTTACTTAAATCCGGACCAAGATTCTGAAAAAAAGGTTTTTGCATTTCAATCGTGCCGTTGGGGAATCGTGGATCTTTCCCTTGGCCCGATGCAACGCCATATCCTTTTTTGACCAACCCTTCGATCTGAACCCAATTTGCCATATTTTGAGCAATTATTTAAGTTTAAGTAACTCTTTGCCATAAAACCATGCTCTAAACTCAGAGCATGGTTTACTTCAATTATATTTGAGTAGATCTAAGTGGTTTCTCATACAACTTAATCCTAGACTAGGATTTTTAAGTATACACCAGTGCAATTACGGAATTTAAAAGCTATTGGTATCAACTATTAGGTTGAACTCACTTACGTAATATAGCGCTCACCAACAAAAGAATTTGTTAATCTGATGAGTTGATGAGCGCATTAAATTTGACGTAAGCGTTCAGCTATCAGCAGTCAGCCGTCAGCTAATTCGACTCAAGCACGCTAATCGCTCTTTATATTGCCCCTAAGAAGAGACAGTCAATTCCCGACCGAAGCTGATAGCTGATACCTGACGGCTGAACGCTTACAATTTGACAAACTCAGTAAAACAGTTAGAACGGAATCTCGCTATACTCGGCGGTAGCTTTACCGTTACTAGCTACGGGGATAGGTACTGAAATATTTGCTCCTACACCAGCAACAGCCCCCACAGGTGCAGCAGGAACTACTGGAATAACTGGAATAGACCCAGAAGTAGGCTGTCCCCCAACAACAACAGTTCGTTCCACAGTCAACAGCATTTGATGATTGGGATTAGTATCATTGGGCTTGAAAATATTGAGTCGCCCAGATACAACATGGACAGCGCCAACACCCCCATGATTGAGAGCAACAGCAGCTTCCCCATAAGCTTGAAACCGTAGTGGACGTACCTTGTATCCAGAGCGATCGTAATATTTAAACGAACATTGTCCAGAAACATTCAAAGTTCCATCTTGAGTGTGAGAAGCTTGCAGAGAATCAATCCGAACTCTTAATTGTGCGTTATTCATTGTATTGTACCAGTATTGGTTCAAAAACTCAAGCGCGTCTGCGCCCTAAAAAATATCCCGACACCATAAAAGTGCCGGAATATTAGAGAAATTCAATCACCTAAAAATCGCTTGGTTCAGTATTAGTTTTTGAGGATGAAGTAGCAGGAGAGTTAGAATTAGGATTAGAGCCAAGTAATTCCAAATTATTAACCCGAATCACAGGCTTAACACGCTGTTGACCAGTAACTTGGTCAGTCCACTCATCAAACTTCAATTCACCCTGAATACCAATTAAGCTGCCCTTATCAGTGTAATTAGCAGCCACTTCCGCGATATTACCCCAAATTTCCACCGCAAACCAATCAGGTTCCGAATCTTTCTTGCTAGTGCGGCGGTTGACAGCCAAAGAAAGCTTTGTCAAGACAGAACCACTCTCAAAATATTGAGTTTCTGGCTTCTGACCAACCCGACCAACAAGGTTGATAATATTGAGGTTATCAGACATATTATTTTCCCAGTAATGCTCTTTCTAACAGCGCGACAGCGCTACTTTGATATGAGTTGAAGACTTACCATCAATCCCGATCGGATTATGTTAGATTGATGGTAATATTCATTAAGCAGCCGTCTTAGCTCTGTACTCTTGGATACGCTCAAAAGTCTCGTTAGCTCGCCGACCAATTTGATTAAGAGTCAGCAGTTGACAAGCCAATTCCAAAAGCTCTTGATTATCAGCTTCAGCCAAAGTCTGATAAAGTTGAGTACGAACCAACTTAGCATCGTGAGCTTCAGTAGTTGAATCCGCTACTGCTTGCCAATAGCGCCTATTTTCTGCTAATTCAACTACTTGAGACAAAAGCTTCTTACGGTTAATGCGAATGCCAAGAGAACCAAGTGAAATAGACATCAGAAGTCTCCAAACTTTTCAGTATTTAAGATGCGTCAGCAAAAAAATACTTCTAACAACCAACGAGTTGCTAAAAGTATGGTAATTGAATTCTTTTTGACCAATAATTACAGATTATCGAAGGGAACTTTGTTAGCTAAAGCAGCAGCTAATTCGTGATGTTCTAACTTAGTTCGACCTT
>NZ_JBHFNU010000069.1:0-91776 GCF_041929145.1 Aerosakkonema sp. BLCC-F183
TCCGAGATAGAAAGTGGGATTTTTTGGATATCGCAAATTTGGTTGAGGAGATCGAATCTTTGGGTAAGCAAGAACGACAGGAATTGAGGAATCGTTTGGGCGTTTTGTTAGGGCATTTGCTAAAGTGGGAATTTCAGTCCAGTCATCGTTCTAAAAGTTGGGTTGCTACGATTCGAGAGCAACGCTATAAAATTTCTGATTTGCTTGCAGAAAGTCCTAGCTTGAAGCCTTATTTACCGGAAGCATTAGAGAAAGCTTACCAATATGGGTTGGCTTTGGCTGTGCGCGAAACATCTTTGGACTACGAAGATTTTCCTGTTGAATGTTCTTATAGTTTAGAGCAAGTATTAGATTCACAGTTTTTCCCAGGCGCACAAATTGAGTAAATTTAAACAATTGAAATAAGAGGCGATCGCATGAATGAAACCTACCAAGAATTTAAGGTGAATTCTCGACTGTACGAAACAGATTTCTACGCTTGGACGCAGGAACAAGCAAAGTTTCTTCGCGATGGGATATGGAATTGTTTAGATATTCCGAATTTGGTTGAGGAGATCGCATCTTTGGGTAAGCAAGAACGACAGGAATTGATAAATCGTTTGGGAGTTTTATTGGGACATCTGCTTAAGTGGGAATTCCAGTGTGAGTTACGCTCTAAAAGTTGGTTGGCCACGATTCGGTCACAGCGCCGTCGTATTCACAGATTGCTTAAACAAAGCCCCAGTTTAAAGCCTTTTTTACCTGAAGCATTAGAGGAAGGTTATCAGGATGGACTGGATTTAGCTGTGCGCGAAACGTCTTTGGACTACGAAGATTTTCCTGTTGAATGTTCTTATAGTTTAGAGCGAGTATTAGATTCAGAGTTTTTTCCAGGAGAATAGTAATAAGATATTTTCCATTATTTTAAATAATCTGGAGGCAGAGCCTCATAGAAATCGTTCCCAGGTTCAACCTGGGAACGAGGAAAAATCCTTCCAGTGGGAAGGGAGTAATCCAAAATCCAAAATCTAAAATCCAAAATCGAAATGATTGATAACCAATTACCAATTAGCAAATTGAGATGGTTTCGCCGCCAGTTAAAAGCTTGGGCTTGTGGGCATTTGCGAAATTTTCCTTGGCGCAGGACAAAAGACCCTTATGCAATTTTAGTGGCAGAATTCTTGTTGCAAAAGACGAATGCAGATACAGTTGCTCCAGTTTACCAGAGGTTTATGGAGCGATATCCTACGCTTAATGCCTTAGCTGCTGCGCGAGAGGAAGATGTTACAATGCTGTTGCAGCCTTTGGGACTTAGGTTTCGGGCCGATCGCCTGCGTCAGTCTACCCAGCTGATCTTGAAAAATTATCAGGGAAAGATCCCCAAAACAGAAGCTCAGCTGCTGAAATTGCCCGGTGTGGGAAAATATACAGCGCGATCGATCTGCGCCCATGCTTTCGGACAGCGCAAGGCGGTACTGGATACCAACGTAGCGCGGATTTTCGAGCGGTTTTTTGGATTGTCCGGCGGTCGGGTAAAATGGCGATCGCAAGAACTACAGTCGGCGGTGGAACAAGTTGCACCTGCAACAAATGTGGGAATGTGGAATTTGACGCTGTTGGACTTTGGGGCGGCAGTTTGCACAGCTAGGCAGCCTCGTTGCGGTGAGTGTCCCTTGCAAGAGCAATGTCAATATGCTCGCGAGAGTAACATTAATGAGAAGATAATTAATAAACCGATTTATATGTGAATAGCAATCATGGCTCAAATTCAGTTTTCCAGAGGCATCAATGAAGACGTCGTGCCCGAAGTTAAGCTCACCCGTTCGCGGGATAACAGCAACGGTACGGCTACGTTTTATTTCCAAAATCCCAAGGCTCTGAGCCAAACCAGCACAGACGAGATTACTGGGATGTACCTGATTGATGAGGAAGGCGAATTAGTCATAAAGGATGTAAAAGCTAAATTCATCAACGGTAAACCAGAGGCACTGGAAGCTTTTTATGGGATGAAATCGGTTGAAGAATGGGATCGTTTTATGCGATTCATGAATCGCTATGCTGAAGAGCATGGTTTAGGATTTACCAAATCATAATTGATCGTCGGTCATCGGTCAAGTTGACCGATGACCGAGCGGTAATAAGTAACAGCAAGTATGACTAAAACTCCTCATCCCGATTCATCTAATATTACTGTAAATTGCGCGGTAATTACTGTCAGCGATACGCGCACTTCAGAAACAGATCGCAGTGGCAATTTAATTAAAGAGTTACTGTTAGATGCAGGTCATGCGGTAGCAGCTTATGCAATTCTCAAGGATGAACCGACGCAGATTCAAGAACAAATGTTAAGCTTGGGTAATCGCCCGGATTTGCAAGCTTTGATTTTTAATGGCGGGACTGGCATTGCGCCACGAGATACGACCTACGATGCGATCGAACGAAAGCTGGAAAAAACTTTACCTGGTTTTGGGGAGTTGTTTCGCTGGCTGAGTTATCAGGAAATCGGTTCGCGGGCGATCGCATCTAGGGCAGTAGCCGGGGTGTATAAAAACAAACTGGTATTTTCTGTTCCCGGTTCTACCAATGCGGTAAAACTGGCTGTAGAAAAACTGATTTTGCCAGAACTGGTTCATCTTGTTACCCAGCTTGGCAGCACATCGACAGGACATTAAGGCAGAATAGAAAGTATGCGCGATCGTCGTCTTCAAAATTCCTATGCAGCCAAAAATCTCGATTCGCCGTAATCTGTTGGGTTTAATTCGCAATCGATTTGTTTTGGTAGGACTGAGTGGCTTATGCCTCATACTGGGAATTTGGCTGATAAATATTGGTATAATTTTGCAGAAGGCATCGCAAGGGCCTGTCGATGCTTTTCTCGTACTGGGAGGTAGTATCACCAGAGAGATTTATGTAGCTGAATTGGCAAAACAATATCCCCAAACCCCAATAATTATTTCTGGAGGCTCAAAAGACCCCTGCATTTTGCTAATTTTTCGACGTGCAAATGCTCCTATGCAAAATGTTTTGTTAGAAAAGTGTGCTAAGACCACTTTTGGTAACTTTTACTTCAGTCAGCCAATCCTCAGTCAGTGGCAGGTTCATAAGGTGAAATTGATTACCTCTCTCACCCATTTGCCAAGGGCGAAGTGGTTGGCGCAAATTATCTTAGGATCGCATGGAATTTGGGTAGAACCAGATATCGTTAAAGAGCAGGGGATTCCTGGCAATCGGGAGTCATTTCTCTTAACTGCCTGGGGATTGACTCGCAGTTTGTCCTGGGCTGTCATCAGTCAATTTTACTCTCCCAAATGTTCGGAATTGACTAAATTAACAGAGATAAACCTCAAAGCTTGGCAGGCGCAAGGTTTTACGGTAAAGAGACAGTGCGAACGCCAAGCAAATCTACAGGAGATTTTGTAAATAATTTAATTGGGGTTGTGGAAATGAAGCAAAAATCTATTCTTTCTATTGTTACTCCTACTACAGGCAAATATTCTGATTATTGGTTAGAACAGTTATTGAAGGTAAAGGGAAATGTTGAATTTGTTTTAGTTTATTACCCCAACATCCCAATTCGACCGGTAGATGACCCCAGAGTCAAAATTTTAACAAGCCCTTACAAAGGCGAGATGATGCAACGGTTTGTCGGTTTGCTAAATGCTACTGGCGAATATGTTCTGGCTTTAGATGATGATGACTTCGTACATCCAGATGTGGAAGAATTAACAAAGAACTATTTTCATCAATTTCCTGAAAGTTGGGTGCTGAGGTTGAAAAAGGAGAATATTGATTTTAAAGATGAGGAACGCATTAAAAAAGAATGGGATGCTATCCCTGACGTTACTCAACTGGAAGTCTGCCAAAAAACACCAGAAAATCCCTATCCTTATCAGCAAGGAAATTATCGGGGATTGCTGGAAATTCCAGTCGCTCCTTTAGACAAAAATTTGGATATTCAATACATATTATGGCCTTTTGGAGAGAGAAAAGATAATTTTGGCTATCATTTTGAGAATTTCAATAATATTGTTTGGAAAAACGAGCTAGTTCAAAAAGCCCTTCCCGATTTATCGCAGGCAACAAAAGTACTGGGAGCGATCACCTGGATACCTTCAACTGGTTTCGATCGCTTGTTGGGTTTATTTGTACAGGCTAAATTCTTTGAGAAGGATGCCATTATCGGTCACTGGATGCCAAAACCAGAACAAATTAGATACATCGATAAGCCTGCTGCCCTAAAACCACCGAGATTTCATGTGATTTCAGATGTACTTTTAGTTAAATATTTTCCCCAGTATGGATACCTGTGGAATTTGTTTTTTAGCAAATTATATGGGGTGCCGAGAGCGTTGGGTAAAGCAGCAAAGTGGAAACTATCAAACAAATAAAACCGCAGTCATCTCTATGATTGATAAATTACCGCCAATATATTTTTACATTCCTCAATCTGACTGGCCTGAAGGCGAAATTCCGAAGAGTGCCGATACGTACTGGCGGGGTTTTGGGCGCGGTATATATTCCTGGGTTCTACAAACCTACCTTTATCTGAAAGCCGATAGTTTTCCCTGCGAGCTCGTCGGAACAATGCCGACGGAAGGGATTGTTTTGGCTCATCGAGACTCTCTTCCAGATAGGTTAAAGAAACCCGGACAAAAATTACTAATTGTTTGTTTGCAGGCAGAACGTGAGCCACATCCCTACACGCACTTACAAGTGGTGCAAAATCCTCGACAGTTGCACATCCAATCTAAAGTCTTGTGGCAGAATTATTATCTACCGCTTTGGCGACAGCCGGGGCTAATGAATGGCTAGCCGGGGCTAATTAGACGAGATCCGGTACGTGGCGATCGCTTTGAAAATATTGCTTATTTTGGCCATGAAAGAAATTTAGCACCGGAATTAAAAGAACCTTCTTGGCACGAACAACTCAAGGAATTGGGTTTGCGTTTTCAAATAGTCAATCGCGATCGCTGGCACGACTTCAGCGATATTGATGCTATTCTGGCTGTGCGTAGCTTCGATGAGCAATATTACACCTCAAAACCCGCGACAAAGCTGTATAACGCTTGGCACGCTGGTTTACCGGCAATTCTAGGTCGCGAGACTTCATTCCAAACCGAACGCAAAAACGAACTGGATTTTATTGAGGTAACCTCGGTTCAAGAAGCGATCGCCGCTTTGGTGCGCCTTCGAGATGACAAAAATCTGCGTCATGCTATGGTCGAAAATGGTCGAGTTCGTGCTGAAGAAACTCAGCCGGAAAACCTGGTTAAACGATGGCGAAATTTCCTGACCGATGTAGCAGTTCCAGCCTACGAACGTTGGTGCAGCGCATCCAATTTAAGTCGGCAAACTCTTTTGCAGCGCCAATACATAGATTTAAAAATACACCGGATGCGAAATCGCATCCTTTCATTGGTATCCCCGTTCAAACGCGGTTAGAGTTATCAATAAATTGATAGTCATTAACCTAATCATTTTGAAAAAAAGTGTTTTGGTTGACTACCGATCGAACGATCTCTAAAGGAACTTCATAGAAATACTGGCGGCGAAATTGTTCTTCTCGCACAGCTGCTAAAAATTGTGCGATCGCACTATAAATTTGCCCCTCCAAACTCGATACGTCTAACTGAGTATTTCCCGTAATCTTAAAGTTACCATCCCCATTTTTGACCTCAAAACCTATTTGAGTTAATGTTTGCAACCCTAAGAGCAAGGTAGTATCGCCAATACCGAGTTTCTGTTGCAATTGAGCTTGTGTAGCTGTTTTACCGGTACGGCTGAGATATTTGGCAATTCCTACGAGATTTTGCCAAACTTGGCTGGGAGGTATTTGAGGCGGTGGTGGATAAGCAATGGCTAATTTCTGTTTTGTCTGCAAAGCGCGTCGAAACCACAATTGCAAATCATCCCAGTTGCTCGGACATTCTCTAACTATCAAAGTTTTCTCATTAATTTGAGATTTCCGATTGGAGATTTCCGATTGAATGATGTCTTCTTCAATTGGCAGCTTTAAATGGTCTATTTGCAATTCATCTGCTTTATTTCGCCAGTCTAAAATCCACTCTGTTTGACTGAGATCGGGACTGAATAAGGTAAAGTTTGATTGGCGCGATCGCACAGCAATTAACCGCACTTCATAGCGC
Source organism: Aerosakkonema sp. BLCC-F183 (assembly GCF_041929145.1). Lineage (NCBI taxonomy): Bacteria > Bacillati > Cyanobacteriota > Cyanophyceae > Aerosakkonematales > Aerosakkonemataceae > Aerosakkonema > Aerosakkonema sp. BLCC-F183. The sequence goes on from NZ_JBHFNU010000069.1 coordinate 6,126, forward strand.
TTATTGTAGGTGTTAAAGTCAAGTTCTACAACTGCATCGCATTGTCCTGGCGGAATTTCGTCTTTGTAGTGACCCCACCAAACACCGGGAAATCCAATTTGAGCAGAGCGATCGCAAATTTGAAACTCGGTTTTAATATATTGAACCTTTTTTCCCGTTGCATCCTGAATATTGCGATTCTTGATATTCTCAAACCAGCAATCTTGAATTACCAACTGCGGTACGGAGTTGCCCATACCGCAGGGTTCTAAAAGTTTCAGTTCGCGAAACAAATTTATGCCTAACTCAGCTACAGTTACGACCAAATCTGCTGAGATTATTCTGGTTCCTAATTTACCGTCTTCTCCGCCAATTTGTTGTCGCAATTGTTGATTTATCGCCTCTGTAAATAGGGAAATATTCTCAACGGGAATACTCAAACCAGCCGCCAAGGGATGACCGCCAAAACGATCTAAAAGGTGCGCTTGAGCTTTCACCAATTGGTAAAGGTCGATTTGATTGACCGATCGCGCAGAACCCCTAGCAATTTTAGATTTTGGATTTGGGATTTTAGATTGAGGAATCTCCTCATTATTTTCTATGTTTTCTTCGGCTTCGGCTTCTTCTAGACTTAATAGAATGGCGGGAAGAGCGGTTTGTTGAGCAACTTGACCGGCGACTAAACCCAAAACGCCCACAGGCCAACCCATTTCTGTGAGTACAATAATGCTAGTTGTCGATAAATCTAATTGTGCTAATTTTTGGACTGCTTGCTGTTCGACATCTTTTTGTAATGACTTGCGGCGGGCGTTAGCTAATTCGGTTTCCCGTGCCAATTTTTCGACGCGATCGATCTCCCGACTGGTGAGCAATTCCACGCAGAAGCTAGCATCCCCTTGTATGCGACTGACAGCATTAATGCGGGGGCCAATTCCGAACGAAATATCGGTTGGGCGATCGCCACTTTTCTTGCAAAATTCCAGCAAATTTCCGACGCCAGGACGCCGCCGCAATTTTGGCGGTTTCTGTAAATCTTCTTGCAGTTTTTCTATTCCCAATTGTGCTAAATAGCGACAATCGCCTTTCAAATTAACCAAATCGGCAATTAACCCAATTGCTACTAAATCCAACAAATCTTCTAAAGGCTGTTTGGGAATATTTGGCAGAGTTTGATAAAGCGCTTCTATCAATTTATAAGCAACAGCAACTCCGGAAAGATTAAATAGCTGGTGTGACGGCGACAAATTACGGGGATTGATCATAGCCGTTACTGGTGGACGTTCTGGCAGCAGCGTGTGATGATCTGTGACAATTATATCGATTCCCAATTCACGAGCGTATTCAATTTCGCTCAAATTCGTGCTGCCAGTGTCGCAAGTAACTATCAGTTTTACTCCCCGTTGCGCGAGGGCAGCAATTCCCTGACAGTTCAATCCGTGGGATTCTGTCAGGCGATTGGGAACGTAGTAGAATAAGTTAATATTTTGGGCAAAAAATTGTCCCAATCCATCCCATAAAACGGCAGTTGAAGTGATGCCATCGGCATCAAAATCTCCCCAAATTGCCACAAGTTCAACCGCATTTATAGCTTGCCGCAATCTTTCGATCGCCCAGTGCATTTCCTGACCGAATTCAAAGGGACTGGCTGGTTTGTACAGATCGGGTTTCAAAAATCCTGCCAGATGTTCGGCGTCGCGAATTCCGCGCTGCCATAGCAATTGGGCAGCATAATTTCCCGGTAATTCTGCGTACTGTCTGACTGCTTGAACGAACCACTCTGGCGGTTCAATTTTTGGCTGAATTTGCCAATGAAGTTGCTGTTCTGGCATTTGTTTGTGTGATATTTGAGTAAATTAGCAAGTCAGCGATATGTATTATGAAAGTGAGGGTCGATCGGCACTGTCATCAGCAGGCGATGAGGGTTCGGTTACCATTACTTTGCTAGCGGCTTCGCTGACAATTTCTTGAGGTTTATTGGTGGGGCGACGACGCGATCGACTGTAGGCTGCCCTTTCCGCTTTTTCTCGTTCGTAAGAAATCAATCTGCCATAATAATCGTGCTTGCTTAAATTCATCGATAAGAAAACGTGCTGACGGGTATTGCCAAAACCTTTGCGGTTAAAAAATTTCACTGCTGGGATATTCGCCGGATCGGTATCTACCATCATGAAACGCACCCCATCTTCGATCATGCGTTCCACTAGCTTATCAACCAGTTTATCGCCCACACCCCGACGCTGAAAGTTAGGATTAACTCCCAGCCAGATAATATATCCATAAGTCCACGATGGCTTGTTAATAATCGTTCCCAAGATAAAACCTGCGAGTCGATCGTCTATTTCTGCAACCAAACAGTATTCGGGGTCGGTATTATAAAGTCCGAGTACCTCCCATTCATCCCACGTTCGATATAAATAAGGATACAAATCGCTGGTAAACACATCTTCGCCCAAGTGGTACACGGGGGCAAGGTCATCAATTTCCATGTTGCGAACGTGAATCGAGTTGTAGTTATCAATGTTGGTCATAAATAAAATGTTGTTAGTTTTTTCATCTCTAACTATTAATGTACATTAGAGTGGGAGCGATCGAAAGTTAACGATAGGTAGGCGATATCCCCGACTTCTCCCAGAAATCGGGGATATCTGTGCTATCTCTGGACAAAGTTTGTGTCATATTGTGTCCGGTTGCATCGGTAGTAGATGAGTAATGCGGAAATTATCTGTGGGAATCGAGGGTGAAATTTTTACCGCAGATGTAGGCAGATAAACGCAGATGAACGCAGATAAGAGAGGGGTTTTTTATGCTACGGGACACGCTCTCAGTTGATAGATTGCAATTCTCGATCGAGGTTCTGCAAGCAAGTATTTAACAAGTTTAGTTGATGGCGCTTGTTGGTAAGTTCTGGCGTCAGGTCGGGGATTTTAAAATTAAGAACTTTTGCGGCTTTTTCTTCATACTGGTGCAGTGCTGAAAGCGCTTCGCTACTGAAGCGAGTTAGATAATCTTTTGCCGCATCGGTATAAAGTTGTGCAGCTTGATTTTGATAAGCATTGCTTGACGATCCTTGCTTGTCTTGTTTGATATTTTTATTCAAAAGATAAGCTGCACCGCCAAGAACTGCCGCTCCTATTGGCCCACCCGCAACCCAACCCAAACCAGTCGCTACAGCTACGGGAGCAGTATCGCTTAGATTATCCGAACTTGTTGGTTTATTCGGTAAAGTTACTTGTGGGTGCGATGGAAATGAAATTGATAGTTCTGCGGGTTGAGTGTAATTGAAAAACTCGCAAGCTTGGCCGATCCATTTGACAATTTCCTGTTGATGTTTTTCCACTGTTGGTTTGAAAAAGTCGCGTTCCCAGGTAATAAATTGATTTTGTTGAAGTGCGGCGGTGGCTTCGGATTGATAGCGATATAAAATTGTTTGTTCGTGCAGCCAGTCTCGGAATTCTTTAACGCTGGTTGCAAATCCTTGTTTAATTAGATTTTCGGCTTTTTGTTGAATCTGAATTTTGGTATTGCGCTTATTTTCAGCGGTTTCTACTTCGGTGGCAAGAGGTTGTATTTTGGCTTGTAATATTTGCTTGATTTGAGAGCCGATCGCAACGACACGCGGCAGCCGCACATCGCCCATTTGCTCCTGTTTTACTGCTAAAATACTTTGTAGAGCCGATTCAAAACCAGCCAGTCCGCTACTTTGTGCAGCCGCGACATCTCCTTTTAATCTCGCTCTCAAAGCAGGTAGCGCATCAACGCGATAAAGGTTGCTGATATTTGTCGGTAAATCGGCGCGAAAACTTTCGGCTAAAAAACGCAAACGTTTGTAAACTTCTTTTTGGTCTTCCGGTTCGAGTAAGTTGAGGAAGTTAACAACAAAAACAATCGTTTTAATGCCTCTATCTAACAGCCAATCGCGCAATTTCTCTCGTTCCCCTAATGTCATTAACTGACGACCGTCTAACACTTGCACGATTAAATCTGCGGTGAGGAGTTTGTCGCGCACTAAACTGTCTTGTTCTTCGCGATCGTTCGTTCCGGGTAAGTCGAGTAATTCGACATTATTTTGCAGAAATGGATGAGGACAAAAAACTTGCACCGAGGCGACATCATCTCGCATTCTGCGATCGCCATCTAGGATAGCAAATTGCTTGAGAATTTCCGTACCGCTTTCATTAATTTCTCTGCCATTCGTCATTGTAATGCGAGTTCTGAGCTCATTTCCGTACTTGACGTAAATAGCAGCACCGGTAGTGGGGATAATGTCGATCGGCAAAGCGCGGTTTCCCAGGATAGCGTTGATTAAGGTTGACTTGCCGTAATTAAACGGGCCAAAAACAGCAATCCGAAAACCGGGATTGGCGAGATGGTTGCAGACAGATGTCACATCTCGGTAAAGCTGGGAGTTTCGATCGAGTTCCAGCAAACCCAAAGCAGATTGAAGACTATTTACAAGGTTGTGATGAAATTCCTGCTGTTGCATACTAATAAAATTGAAAATTTAAAATTATTGTGACATTTTTAGTGTTTCTCAAGGCAGAATATAGTTATGTTCGGTCACAACTAACGTGACCACCGAAACTTGCGCTCCGATTCCAGAATCGGCAGATCGTTGATACTAGCTTCTCGCCGTTGCATCAATCCATTCGGGGCAAATTCCCACTGTTCGTTGCCATAAGCACGATACCACTGACCGGAATCGGTATGATATTCATATTCAAATTTGACAGAGATGCGATTATCGGTGAAACTCCATATTTCTTTTTTAAGTCGATAATCCAGTTCTGTATTCCATTTACGGGTGAGAAATTCTCGAATCTTCTCCCTTCCAGTGAAAAATTCAGCCCGATTTCGCCAAACTGAATCTTCCGTGTAAGCCAACGCAACTCGTTCGGGGTCGCGAGTATTCCAAGCATCCTCAGCCGCTTGTACTTTCGCTCTTGCAGTTTCCAAAGTAAAAGGAGGTAAAGGCGGTCTAGTTTCCATTGTGAATTTCTCCTCATTGATGTTGTGAAGTATATCCTGTTAGAAAGAGTTGTGGAAAAGTAGAAATACCCCTGCCCCCTTCCCTGCCCCCTGCCCCCTAAAGTTGTTGCGATCGCACCAAACCAAAACATGAGGATAATTGTCTGGGAAAATCTTACCATCAGGAGGGAGGGCAACATCAGGGAAAACTGCCACATCTGCGATCGTTGGATGTCCCAATTCTAACCTTGCAAGTACAACCTTACAGATAATTTTCAAGTTCCATATCTAAAAATTTAGGAGATGGGAGAGAGAAGCGTGGAATCGATCGAATCACTTCCAAAAGGGCAAAAAATCAAACAGCAACAGGTTAGTTCGAGCATTAATTCTGGAGACTGGTCATGGCATTTTTGGCCTCTGGTGCCGCTCTATCCCTACAGCAAGCGCCGTACAGTTCGTACAGAAGCGATCGAAGATAGCGTCTGGACATTCGATCAAATACAAGGCATCTTGTACACTGCCGTACCGATTCGCATGACCGCTGTCAAGCTCTCAAAAGGCGGTCTGCTAGTTTATGCGCCAATTGCGCCCACAAAAGAGTGCATACGCCTAGTTAGGGAATTAGAAGCTATTCACGGCGATGTTAAGTACATCATCCTGCCAACTGCCTCTGGCTTGGAACACAAAGTTTTTGTTGGCCCCTTTGCCAGACAATTTCCTTGGGCGCAGGTGTTTGTAACACCTTCTCAGTGGAGTTATCCCATAAACTTGCCTTTAAGTTGGCTGGGTTTTCCTCGAAATCGAACTCACATACTACCGGAAGACAGCAACTTGGCACCCTTTGCTGATGATTTTGAGTACGCCATATTGGATATCAATCTCGGACGCGGGTCGTTTGTGGAAGTGGCACTGTTCCACAAAAATACGCGCACGCTGCTGCTAACAGATACAGTGCTGGCAGTGCCAGAAGAACCGCCTCCAATCGTTCAATTAGACCCCTATCCCTTGCTGTTCCACGCCAGAGACACTGCCTTAAATGTAATTACTGATAGCGAGGAAAACCGCCGCAAAGGATGGCAGCGCATTTGCTTATTTGCACTTTACTTCGCACCGAGCGCATTGGAGCCAGTATCGCTCAAACAGGCGTTTCGCGATGCCTTGAAAGCACCGGATAGGTCGAGAAAAGCTTATTTTGGTTTGTTTCCGTTCCGATGGAAAGAGGACTGGAAGATATCGTTCTCACGACTGCGAGGAGGTGGAAGACCTTTTGTAGCTCCCATTTTGCAAACCTTCATTCTCGACCACGCACCGAGGAAAACCCTTGACTGGGCTGACAAGGTAGCAAGTTGGAATTTCCAGCAGATTATTCCCTGCCATTTTCATGCCCCTATTCAGACAAATCCGCATCAATTTAGACAGGCGTTCTCTTTTCTAGAAAACGAAGCTTTTGGAGGTGAAGCCCACAGCAGCAACCAACTTTTACCACCAGAAGACTTTGCTTTTATTATAGAACTGGAGCAAAAGTTGGATAAAAGAGGTATCACGCGATCGCCTTTACAAAAACTGTAAAGTAACTTGCGCCGAAGTCTTTGATTTTGAGCTTTCACACTAATTATAACACAAAGTCGGCGTAGAACGCCGAGGCTTTAAACCCAAAATTTTCGGTAAGGGATTGGGGGAAGGGGTGTAGGACAAACCAGAATATAAAGATGGCCCAGAATCAAACTGATAGCCATTGCGTTCAAAAGCATGAGCCGCACCCCCTGCGATCGAATGGCTTTCTACTACGGTGACATCAATACCATAGCGTGCTAATATGGCAGCACAACTCAAACCGCCAATACCGCTACCAATTACGACTACTTCTGCATTGTTCGTGAATGATGGTTGATTACTAGACATTTTTCCAGAATAATAAATATTGTCGCTATCAACAGCTAGGTGTCAATCTTTGCATAATCTACTCCCTTTAAAAGAAAAATTACAAGCTGCGCTTGATTCTATTCAAACTAACAAAGATGGCTCGCCGATTACCGATGTGCAGCTAGACAAAACGACCGCCGCAGAAATCGCACAGTTGACCGCTCAACTAGAAAGTTGCAACCCCAATCCGAAACCTTTGGTAAATGCTATTTCTTTACTAGAGGGAAGTTGGCAACTGCAATACTCCACTGCTAGAGAAATCCGGTCTTTAGTTTCTCTACCATTGGGATTAAAGCTGGGCAAAGTATATCAAGTGATTAATGTCAGCAACAAACAGTTTTTCAATATTGCTTTTGTCCAACATTATTTAGGATTATTATCGGGATATGTGAAAGTGACAGCTAGCTTTGAGCCTTCTGTAGAAGATTCATCACCTGTCCCAGACAAACGCATCAACGTCTACTTTGACAAACGCTATCTATCAATTGATAAAATCATCGGCATTAATACGCCTCAACTCGAACCATTCAAAGTTGTAGCTGCTAATAATCCAGTCGGTCGAGTTGCCACGCTTGATATTACTTATTTAGATCGAGATTGCCGAATTGGACGTGGTGGAGATGGTAGCTTGTTTGTTCTCAAAAAATCGGATATTTTAAATAATAACACAAGTTCAGTATAAAGGCGATCGTCAAGTTCAATGTTTTAGATAAATCATTAGTGAGACAACAAGAGCGGCTAGATCTGGAACTATTCATGGTTAGTCAAAAATCATCATTAAAAACTGATTACTCCGAAAGGAGAGGTAGTCTAACGATGAAGGTTGCACCTTGCCCAATGCCAGCACTTGTTGCGTGAATCGTGCCGTTGTGGAGTTCGACTAGGTGTTGAGCGATCGCTAATCCCAATCCCAACCCCTTCACTGCATTTGAATCTTTGGCTTGACGGAAGCGATCGAACACAAATGGCAGAAACTCAGCCGAGATGCCAATGCCACTATCTGTAACACGAATTTCAGCATAATCTTCATTAGCCATTTGTCTTTTGCGATCGGTGAGTGATGAAACCTCTACTTGCCCACCTTCTGGGGTAAATTTAATGGCATTGGTGAGCAGATTGCAGATAACCTGTTGAAGCCGATCGCGATCGCCCATGACAATAACAGAATCGCTTTGTGCAGTAGTTTCCCACCAAACCAGATCGATCGCTTTAGCTTGTGCGCTTTGAGCCACAGTTGCGATCGCCGTTTCAATCACCGATTTTAGTTCGACAGGCTCAAGATTCAAACGCAGTTTGCCTGCGGTGATGCGGGATATATCCAGCAAATCTTGTACGAGTTTGGCTTGCAGCGTAGCATTGCGCTCGATCGTATCCAACGCTTTACTCAACATTGCTTGACTGGGGGGATTTGCACGCAGCAGGCGCGTCCAACCCAAAATAGCCACCAAGGGAGTGTTCAGTTCGTGAGAGACTGTTGATAGTAACTCATCTTTTCTGCGGCTGAGCGATCGTTCTTGCTGGAGTGCTTCCCCCCGTAGTTGTGCCGTCTGAAGATGAGCAGTAACACGAGAGACAAGTTCTTGTCTTGAGAAGGGTTTGATTAGGTAGTCATCTGCGCCTGCTTCCAGTCCTTCGACGATCGCTTCTTCTCCCGCACGGGCAGAGAGCAGGATAATCGGAATCTCTCTGGTACGTGGATCGGAGCGTAAAGCCTCAAGCAACTCAAAACCATCAAGTCCTGGCATCATCACATCACTCAGGATGAGATCTGGTACTCGTGCTTGAGCGATTGCCAGAGCCATTGCTCCATCTGCCACAGCTTCCACTTGAACGTGTTCGCTAAGGATACGGGTGAGATACTCCCGCATATCGGCATTGTCATCAACTAAAAGTACACGCGCAGAGGCGGGAACGGAATAGTTTGATTCTGGAGATCCCCCTAAATCCCCTTTAACAAAGGGGACATTGAATAGTTGCTCCCCCCTTTCTAAAGGAGATTGGGGAAGCCATCGCTCTGCTTCTTCTACATAAGAGGCAGCACCCATTGCAGTTGATGCCTGGGTACGAGTAGGTTGGATACGATCGCCTTCATCTTGAAGGCGATCGCTCGGCAAGTGTTCTGTCCCAAACAATAGAGATACTGTAAAACAAGTACCCTCTCCTAAAGTGCTACTGACTTCAATTGTGCCGCCGTGCAATCGAACCAGTTCATGCACGAGCGCAAGCCCAATCCCCGATCCTTCGTGGGTACGTGCTTGGGTAGCTCGGACTTGATAGAACCGCTCAAACAGATGGGGCTGGTGTTCTGGGGCAATACCAGTGCCAGTGTCTTGGATTTGGAGGATGGCTCGATCGCCATCAGCAGAACCCAAACTGACTCGGATTTCGCCTTCAAAGGTGAACTTAAAGGCATTAGAGAGCAAGTTGAGGACAATTTTTTCCCACATTTCCCGGTCTACGCAGACGAGTTCTGGTAACGGTGGACAATCGACAATTAGCCGCAGTCCCGCTCGCTCGATCGCAGAACGAAATACACTGGCGAGTTCAGTAGTGAACAATGCCAAATCTGTCGGCTCATAAACCGCTTCCATACGTCCGGCTTCAATGCGAGAGAAGTCGAGCAGGGTATTGACCAGTTTCAATAAGCGGAGGCTGTTGCAGTGAACCAGTTCTAACCGCTCTCGATGAACTGGGGCGAGGGGATGAATGCGATCGCTCAAAGCATCTTCTAGGGGAGCCAATGACAGCGTTAACGGCGTGCGGAATTCGTGGCTGATGTTGCTGAAGAAGAGGGTTTTGGCGCGATCGAGTTCTGCCAAAGCTTCAGCGCGTTGGCGTTCCTGTTCGCGGGCAGATTGTTCTCGAACTCGCTCAAGTTCCGACTCGCGTAAGGCTGCTTCAGCGCGGGCACGCTCCACCGCTGCCCAAATACGTTCAGCGGTTTCAGTCAGAAGCGCAACCTCGTATTCATTCCATTGGCGTGGAACAGATTCACTGGCTGTAAGCGTACCGACTAAAACATTGTTCTTAATCAGCGGAATGAGGATATAGGAAATAACCTGAGCCGCTTCCATCGCAGGCAAATCAGCTGGCGGAATTAAATCAGTATTGTATACATCAGAAATAATGATGGGTTCGCCTTTGTAATAAAGCGGTATTACCCAGGAATAAGCAGATAGCGGATGTATTCCAGCAAGCGTTGGTGAATCACCACCGAGGTAATCCTGGGTTATTTTCACATAATCTTCCGCTTCACTAATCTCTGAATAAAATACCCGGTCTGATTTAAGTTCTTCACCAAGCAGCCTGCAAGCAATGCCTTCAATTTCTGCTGTATCGCAAAGCGATCGCAGCGCATCCGACAACTTCACCCGGAAAGCGTCCATCTCAGCCGCACGACGCAATTGTGCTTCGGCACGTTGGCGTTCTGTGACATCGCTGAAGAGTGCCGCGAGTTGGTTGTTACCGTTGCTGGTGGGAAAGACAAAGACATCAAACCAGCGATCGAGGTCTCCGTGGAAGTCGATGAAGCGCTTCGGCTGTCTGGTGCGGGCGACCTCCGCGTAGTCCTTCAGCCACATATCCTCCGCTTCCGGGAAGAGTTCCCGCATCGTTTGACCGGGCTGCGGTCTGCGTCCGCTCTGTCGCTCAAAGGCTGGATTTGTCTCGATGTAGCGGAAATCTAGCGCCTCGCCCGCATCGTTGTAGAGCATCTCGAAGATGCAAAAGCCTGCATCGATCGAATTAAACAGCGATCGATATTTGGCTTCCGATTCGCGTAAGGATGTTTCGGCACGGGCGCGTTCTACGGCAGCCCATATCCGCTCGGCGGTTTCTTGCGCCAGCTCTGTCTCAAACGCTGTCCAGTTCCTCGGTGTGGTCTGGGTGATACAGAGAACGCCAATCGGCTTTCCCGCCTTGATGACAGGCACATCTATAAAGGAGATAACCTGCAACTCACAACAGAGTTGCTTCAACGACTCATCCAGTAAGTCCGTCGTATGGGCATCCTCGATAACAAAAGGACGACCTGCATCAACTACCGCTTTGAGGATGGGGAAGCTGCTGAGGGGGTACACACCCGCAACGGTCGGCAAATCTTCGCGTGAGGCATCCCGCCGAATGATGGCGTTGCTGTCAATCATTTCGCAGTAGTAACATCGATCCGCGCCAAAAAAGTTCATAGCAATGCGCGTCACCGTTGTATGAATTTCAACGGCATCAGAGAGCGATCGCAGAGCATCACTTAATTGGAGCAAGTAGGCTTGCTGCTGTTCGTAGCGTTTGCGTTCCGTAATATCATCGAAGACGATCGCCACCCGACGACTGCTCACCCCGCCGACTTGCGAGACGTAAGCCGAATACCACCGTCCCGTAAAGGCGTTGTAGTTTTCTACCCGCAGCGGCTCACCCGTCCGCGCCACGTTGCCATAAGCCTCGAACCAGTGAGATTCTGTGTTGGGGGCAACCTCGCTGCCCAACTTGCCAACGACGTTTTTGAGTCCGGTTTGCCGCTTAAACATCGGATTGACTTCCAGATAGCAGAAGTCAACGGCGTTGTCCCTCTCGTCAAATATCATTTCGATCAGGCAGAAGCCTTCGTCAATCGAATTGAATAGCGATCGATATTTTGCTTCTGATTCGCGTAAGGCAGCTTCGGCTTGTTTGCGTTCGGTAATGTCTTGGAAAATAACCGCAACGCGGTGCAGCGATTCGTCGCCAACGCGGGAAACTTCAGCATCAAACCAACGGTTAAATGCGGGCGAGTAATGCTCAAATCGCTCGGATTTGCCTGTGGCAACAATTCGTGCGTAAAAGTCACTCCAAAATTGTTCGACTCCCGGCATCAACTCACTCGCTAAGGAGCCCTTCACATCGATTAAGCCAGTGTGTCTTTCAAACGCCCGATTCGCTTCCAGAATCCGATGGTCAACAGGTTGCCCATCTGCGTCATACAACACTTCGATGCTGCAAAACCCTTCCTCGATCGACTCAAACAACGTGCGATATTTTGCTTCCGATTCGCGTAAGGATGTTTCGGCTTGTTTGCGTTCACGAAGTGCAGCTTGCTGTTCGCTGATATCAAAGGCGCAGAAGATTCCTGTGCCGGTACGATCGTCAAAACGTCCGCTACCGATCAAAATTGGCAGCCGATGTCCATCCTTATGAATGAATTCTTTTTCATAGGGTACGCAAGCGCCCTTCGCCTTGACTTCGGCTATGGCTTGCCGATCGCGATCGTGGTACTCCGGAGGCGTTAATTCACTCCAACGAATCGCACCCGCTTCCAGGTCTGTGCGAGTGTAGCCGATCGAAGAAAGCAGCGCGTCATTAGCATCGGTGATGGCACCCGCAGGAGTCCAAATGCCCATCGCTACCATGTTATTGTCAAAAACTTGTCTGAAGCGGGTTTGCGATTCTCGTAGGGCTGCTTCAGTCTTTTTACGATCGGTAATGTCGTAAGAGACGACAAGCACCGCATAGATCTCCCCATTATCGGCCCGAAGCGGCGTTCCCCGCGAGATGTAGGTGCGATCGTGGGCATCGTGTTCGTGCTCAAACGGTTCGCCTGCGAGTGCTTGACGGTACATCGGTTCGTAACTTGCAGCTAAATCGGGTGCCAGCACCTCGAAAATTGTGCGGCCAACTAAGTCTTCGGGTTTGAATCCGGCAGTTGCCAGGGCTTCGCCTTCCGCCAGCAAATAACACAAGTCGCGATCGACAACAAACAGCGCCCCACCTGGCAGATTCTCGATCGTTGCCCGCAGGAGTGCGTCTGAAACCTGCAACGGATCGCTAGTGGGGTGCTGGTTGTCTCTTTCGCGCTGCATAGAATTTACACTTTCTGTGGGTGGGCGGTTCAATTCAGTTCAGTTATATGCGTCAATGGCAGCCTGACGGTAAACGTTGCTCCTCGTCCTTCGCCTTCACTGGCTACCTCGATCGTACCTCCGTGCAATTCAACCAAGAGACGAGCAATTGCCAGTCCAATGCCTACACCTCCCGGCGAGTGACGGCTGGGTACTTCAGCTTGAGTGAAGCGATCGAAAACGAATGGCAGAAAGTCAGGACGGATGCCAATGCCAGTATCGGTGACGGCGATCTGAACGTAATTTGTCAACAGTTCTTTGTCATTTGTCGTTCGGTTTTTTATTAAGGGCAAATCAACCGTGACTAATGACAACTCAATTTCAATTTCTCCTCCTTCGGGAGTAAATTTGATCGCATTATCCAGTAAATAATTAATAATTTGTCGAATGCGATCGCCATCTGCAAAAATATTACCGATTGCCAAATTCGCTCTTATATCGATTAATTTAATGTTCTTTTTCTCAGCTTGTTCGCGAAATGTATTAACAACGTTTTGTACCAGAACCACCAAATCGACGAGTTGAGATTTTAAGCGTAACTTTCCAGCGATAATGCTGGAAAGATCCAGCAAATCTTTCACTAATTTTGCTTCAATCGTGGCATTGCGCTCGATCGTTGCTAGCGCACGAGCCGTCTTAGCTTCATCAAAGTTTTGGGTTTGCAATAAGCGTACCCAACCTAGAATCGCCGCTAGGGGGGCTTGCAATTCGTGGGTTACGGTTAGGAGAAACTCATTCTTTAAGCGGCTAGCGGATTGCTCTTGGCGCAACCGTGACATTTGCAATTGCGTGTTGATGCGTGCGATCAATTCGCGAGCGGAGAAAGGCTTAATCAGGTAATCGTCTGCTCCCGCTTCCAATCCTTCAATTGTTGCTTCTTCGCCTGCGCGTGCGGATAGCAGAACGATCGGAATGCTTTTTGTGTCAGGGTGCGATCGCAGTGCTTGCAACAATTGAAACCCATCCATTTCTGGCATCATTACATCGCTCAACACCAAATCGGGTGGATGCTTCTGGATCGTTGCTAAAGCGATCGCGCCATTTGCAGCCGTATCAACTTGCCATCGCTCGCTCAACAAACGTTTCACGTAGTCGCGCATATCGGCGTTGTCATCTACTAGCAAAATACGCGCATTAGGGGAGCGGGGTCGCAGGGGAGCGGCAGAATTAATATTTTCGCTTTCCCCTTCTTCTGGCAACCATTGTAATGCTTCTTGCAGATAGGGAACTGCTCCCATTGCTGTTGAGGTTAAGGTTCGCTCTCCACCAATCTGCTCTTGAGGAAGATGAGCCGATCCGGTGGGAATTGATACGGTAAAGCAACTGCCTTCTCCCTCAACGCTGCTAACTCGAACAGTTCCGCCATGCAGTTTTACCAATTCTTGCACCAGCGATAAGCCAATTCCCGATCCTTCAAACGTGCGTCCTTTTGCTCCTTTTACTCTGTGAAATCGCTCCAATAAGTGGGGAATTTCTGCGGCTGAAATACCTATGCCCGTGTCTTTTACAGTTAGTTCAATAAATCGGGTAATGAGGATGTTATGAATATCTTTTTCCTGTTCTGGTTTGGCTCGATCGCCTGCTTCTACTAATCGCAAACTTACTGTAATTTCACCTTCAAACGTGAATTTTAAAGCATTGGAAAGCAAGTTGAGGACAATTTTTTCCCACATCTGGCGATCGACATAAATTGGTTCGGGTAGCGGCGAACAATCCACCACCAAACGCAAATCTGCCTGCTCGATCGCAGAACGAAATACACTGGCTAATTCAGCCGTAAAGCTTGCCAAGTCAGTTGGCTCGTAAACTGCCTGAGAGCGATCGCTTTCGATGCGCGAGAAGTCCAGCAAGGTGTTAACCAGCTTCAGCAGGCGTAACCCGTTGCGTTGGATGACTTCAATGCGCTGCCGTTGATTGGGCGAAAGGGGATTATCTCGATCGGCTAAAGCATCTTCGGCAGGTGCCAACATCAAGGTGAGCGGCGTGCGAAATTCGTGGCTGACATTGTTGAAGAAAATGGTTTTAGCTCGGTCTAATTCTGCCAATGCTTCAGCGCGTTGGCGTTCTTCTTCGTAAGTGAGGGTATCGGCGATCGCGGTCGTTACTTGTCCGGCAACTAGGTCAAAAAAGCCTTCATAATCATCATCGAGGGGTCTATACGGGCTAATGCCAGCAATCAAAACCCCCAGTATTTCTTGTCCGGGTCGAGTTAGTGGCAAGACGATCGCATTGTTGGGGGATTCATCCCACGCACCACCGGGAAGCAATCCAAAGCGATCGATTAAATTGTCGATAACTCGGCTTTCTCTTGTTGCTAAAACCGAGTTGAGCGACCAGCAATCCGATGTTTCATCGTTCGGTGAAAGCTCGATCGCACTGGGACTAACAGGAGTTCCGATCTCTAAATTAGTCGTACTGACGAGTCTAGCCTCCTTGCGATCTGCGTCGAGCAAATAAATCAGGGCGAAGGGGATATCCTGGGCATTATTGGCTAAAACATCAGCGGAAATCTGGCAGGCTTCCTCTACAGTCTTGACGTATGCTGTCTGTGCGCCTAATTCCCGCAACGTCCGCAGGCGGCGATCGCTTAAAACCCGTTCCGTTTCCTCAGTGACGACACCAAATACACCACTGCTTTCTCCATTATCTTCCGGGAGCGGACTGTAAGAAAAGGTAAAGTAAGCTTCTTCTAAATATCCATTGCGTTCCGTCAACAGCAGCAATTCCTTGTTCCACGATGAATTGCCCTTTTGTAAAACAGACTCGGCTTGTACCCCAACCACCTCCCATATATCTGCCCAAATTTCTGTTGCCGATTGCCCTAGCGCCGATGGATGACGCTGCCCTAAAAGCGGGATATAGGCATCGTTGTACAGGTTGATAAAGTGTGGCCCCCACCAGATGAACATTGGGTAGCGACAGCCTAAGATAATCCGAATCCCTGTTTTTAAGCTCTCTGGCCAGGTTTCGACGCCACCGAGCGTGCTTTGCGACCAGTCGTGAGATCGCATCAACGCTCTCATCTCGCCACCCCCTGCAAAAAGTTTTTCAGACCAGGTATTTGGGCTTTCAGATGGAAGCGTCATACCTAAATCTCCTCAAGAAGAATAGAAAGAGACGAAATTTAATACTTTAATTGTGATACAACGTGACTAATCATGATATACTAATTCCCAGAACTAGGAGAAAGTATATCGTTAAGTATGTCACGCCAAAACAAGCCGCCGAGCAACTCGGCGTACACTTCCGCACCCTCGTCCGTTGGGAAAAAGAAGGAAAGATCCAAGCGATCAAAACCCCTTCCGGTCAACGAAGATATGATGTCCAATCATACACAGCTAAGTCTGGATCTCGCTCTACCGTTATCTACGCAAGAGTATCCGGTCGCGCCCAACAGTCCGACCTCAACCGACAAATCGCAGCTATTGCAAACCTTTACCCAGACGCAGAAATCGTTAGCGAAATCGGCGGGGGACTCAACTTTAAAAGAAAAAAGCTTCTTGCCTTACTGGAACGAGTCATGCAAGGAACTGTCGGACGCATTATTATCGCCCATAAAGACCGACTCGCTAGGTTTGGATTTGAATTGTATCAATGGATATGCGAACAACACGGATGTGAAATCGTGGTTCTCAATGAAACAAGTTTATCTCCAGAGGCAGAAATGGTTGAGGATATCCTCGCCATCCTCCACTGTTTTAGCAGCCGACTCTACGGACTCAGAAAATATAAGTCTCAGGTCAAAGAAGATCAGGATTTACCCAGACTCAAATCTAAAGAAAGAGTGGAATAAGTGGCTAGCGGCTTGTCGCTATTGTTTCAATCAAGCAATTGCCTATCAAAAGAAAAATGGGAGGGTATCTAAACTTAAGCTTCGCAACATTATCATGAATTCCGCTCTGACAGAGTGGGTCAAATCAACCCCCTGCCATATTAGACAGAATGCCATATTTGACGCACATCAAGCATATACAGATGCAAAGGATTGTAAGTTTAGGAGTGCTAAAGCGCCAAGACAAACAATCAAGTTTAATCACTCTAATTACAAGTCAGGTAGATGGTATCCTAACTTGACTAAAGGGCTAACATTTATCGCAAGCGAGCCATTACCAAGCAGTAGCAAGAACGCCACTAAATTAATCAAAACTAAGGATGGATGGTTTGCGGTATTTCTGGAGGAGCGTACAGTACGCGATGAGCAACTATCTGGTCAAGTTATTGCTCTTGACCCTGGTGTACGCTCCTTCCTGACTGGATTCGACGGCAATCAGTTTGTTGAATTCGGGAAGGGTGATATGGGTAGAATCGCAAGGTTGTGCCAATATCTTGATGCTTTAATGAGTCGGATTGCGCGAAGTTCTTCTCGCCATCAAAGGCAAAAAATGAGGCAGGCAGCGGCACGACTGAGGAGCCAAATTAGAAACTTGGTTGACGAGTGTCACAAACAAGTCAGCCATTGGTTAGTTAATAATTACCAATACATCTTGCTGCCTACTTTTGAAACATCGGAAATGACCAACAAAAAGCGACGTAAGATTAGAGCTAAGACGGCAAGGCAAATGTTGAATTGGGCGCATTACCGATTTAAGCTACATTTGAAACAAAAAGCTGAGTTGAATGGCTGTAACGTCATCGACGTAACGGAAGAATTCACCAGTAAAACCTGCACGTCCTGTGGTCATATTCATCAAAAGCTAGGTGGAGCTAAGGTCTTTAAATGTCCTGTCTGTAATCATACTATTGGACGGGATTTTAATGGTGCTTTCGGTATTTTGCTGAAAGCTTTGAGGGATACCTCCTACACTATCAATGATGATGGTGTAGCTATTGTTGCACTGCCCGATAATATATCGAGTTGTGTCGCATAAATGTATCAGAAAGTTTCGAGCTTTGAATGTAAGAGTTTTGAGTTTAATAAAGTTTAATTCAAAATTCAAAACTCTCTCCCGCGTTCGGCCAATTGAACTACCATTTCAATCAACTCGTTGGGTTGAGCTAGCTTGTGCAAATGTGCCTCAAATCCTGCCAGAAGAGCCTTTTCCCGATCTTCGTCTAGATAAGCAGTAATCGCGGCGGCTGGAATATGCCATCCCTTCTGGGCTTCCAGTTCCCGTACCTTGCGAATGAAGCTATAGCCATCTTCATTCGGCATCCGAATGTCGCTCACCAACACATTGGGATGGAATGTCTCCAGCGCCTCTAACGCTGCTGCTGCGGTCGCTACTGCGATCGTGCGAATGCCGTGCGACTCTAAAACTGCGGCGATAAACTCACGAACATCGGCTTCGTCATCGACAACGAGAACCTGCAAACCATCAAGGGATTGGGGTAAGGTCGATACAGGAGTATTTGTTTGAGCTTGAGTAACTTCTCGATCGAGTTGTCGATCGGACACAGCGATCGTTTGCTGGTGTCGGCTGATATTGTATACAGCAATCCGCAATCCCTGAATCTCTCCAGCATGATTGCGTGCGATCGCTACATTCAATTCGGCGGGAAATGGCTTACCTTTTCGCGGACAGAGGTTAATCCGCCAGATCTCGATGTCATTGGCCTCAGAAAGCTCGTTCAGCTTGGTATAAAAGATTGGACGATCGCCCTGTGCAACGTACACAGCTAAAGGTTTTCCCGCCAGATAAGCTTGTGGCACTTTCAGCAGTTGGGCACTGGCTTGGTTCGCTTCCAAGATTACACCATTGGCATCAGTAACCAAGTAGGCTAGAGGCAAGGAGAGAAACAAGCCTTGATAGTATTGATAGGCTGCGGCGATGCGCTGATTCTGCCGAAGCAACCTTTCCTCAACAGCCTCGGCTGCCTCCAAGTTTGTTTGCATTTGTTCGTAAATCAGTTGTAAATTTTCCAGCGTCGCCGTAATTTCTTCCCAATCTCCCGCAACTTGTTCTCTTTTGAGGGTGGCAATTTGCCGTTCGATCGCTTGAAAATATTGCCTAAATATCTCGTCACTCATAGATTGTGCCTGCTAAGGTTGCCTGTTTGCTAACTCCATACCTGGCATCAATTCCAAGCGCTTCTACCCTTGAGAATGCTACAGAGAACCTTGAGCAGATAAAGAGGGTTACTTCCAGTTTAGTTAACCGCTCGATCGAAGAGTTCGCAGAATTTCAGCAATAGGACTTACGCATCAAGTATGAAATGTAGGGGCAATTCATGAATTGCCCCTACGGTAAATCAAGGGTTTCAGGTCATTTTTGCGTAAGTCCGGAGCAAATCCTACCCCAGAATTTTTGGAGATGTCTATTAGACATCTCCAAAAATTCTTGTGGGATAGGCATCCTGCCTGTCTCTGAGATTCTTTTCTGGAGATATCTAATGAACCACGAACATTGCTATTTAAGCGATCGCTTGCAGGAAATCCTGATAAACTGACTCAATACTTCCCGATTCTGAAGCCACATCCGATTCAATTTTTTTCAGACGTTCCAATTCGGTCTTATAATTGATTTCGCGGGATTCTTTTTGTTGAAGCAAATTGTCTAATTCCGCTTTGCGAGATTTGATATCATCGTCGATGCGATCGCTCACTTCCTTCTCATAAGCATCAAAACACTGTTTCACGGCATCGTGAATCGGTTGCCATTGTTGCTCTGCCACTTGAGGCAGATATTTCACTAACTCTTTTTTAGCCGCTTTCACGACTTCTTTGCGAGCTCGATCTGCTTGGAAAACACCGATTCCTAACCCAACAAGTGCCAGCGTTATTGGGCCTAAAACAATTCCGAAAACAGTAGAAACCGCTACGCTGATTCCAATTACAGCGATTAAGTTGAGCAGGATATTTTTCCAATCGAAACCGGCTCCCATGAGCGCCGCACCCGCAACGTTACCCGACGCTAAAGATACTAAACCCATTGCCCAATTTGCCCAGGCTGGAGATTTATCTTCTATTGATGTATTGCTAGAGTAGGATATTTTTTGCCCGGTGATTTTTTCGGTAATCTTGTCAGTTACCTTTGTGTAAGAAGCACCGTAGTTCGCCGCACTTTTGGATAGCTGTGTAAAGGCTACATTCATTTCTTGCTCGGCGGTGAGAGTCCAAGCGGATAATTTGTCGTTGACGTACTGCTCGAATGCTTGTTTGAGTCCGACTTCAAAGGCTTGTCTTCTTGCTCCATCGAGGAAATCTCCAAATTGTATTTCTGGTTGATAGCGCAAGAAATCGGTTTCAAAAGTGTTACCCAAGTTGAGAACGTAGGTGCGGAAGGAATCTGCGATCGCTCTCGCTTTTCTATCTCGTAAAGATTGAATTTCATCCTTGAATCGATCGCGAATCTCAGTCAGTTTGTTAAACTCCGGTTCAACCGAACTAATCCTTTCTTTCAATTCCTTGACACTTCGATCTAGCAATGGTATGCGACGTTCGATCGCTTCCCTCACGCGATGAGAAGCTTGGCGCGATAAAGTTCGCGCTTGTCGAATTTCAGAAATCGCCCTTTCCTTCGTCAAAAATATGTTGAGTGCGCCCATAAACTCTGGAAAACCCGTCCCCTCCAGAGAAACATTAGGATCTTTCAAGCGTTTACGCAGCGCTTTAATTGCCGATACCTCAAACACTCGCTCATCGTAAACATCGTAACCATCTATGACGCAATATTCAGCCAAGTTAGCTTTAAAAACCTTCCGCAGTCTATCCTCAGCTTCTTGCAATTCTTCCTCATCATCCGGGTCAATCAAACTCTCGCGAATCTGATCCCAAGCATTAATCATAAAGAAAACGCTCAAACCCCGTCCTTTAATGTAATTTTCTAGATAGCGCCGTTCCCCCAGCGTGCAAGGTTGCGATGCTCTCAAAACAAACAAAATCGCATGACAATTATTGATATAACCCAAAGATAATTCGTTTCGCGCTTCTGTATCGTTCAGTCCGGGACTATCAACTATTTCGACACCTTTTTCTAATAAAGGTAAGGGATATTCCACTACAGCATAGTCAACATCGGGAAAAGCTAGCTTTTTTTCTTGTTCTAGTTTCTTTGCCTCGGCTGGATCGATGGTATAATCCTGCTTAAAACTCTTAAAATCGAGTTGTTTGGGACTTTTCCCATCTTTAAAGTAAACAGTTACTTTCTTTTCTGGCCCATAGCGCAGCACCGTGAGCAATGCCGTACAGGGATTGACATCGCTCGGCAATAAGTTTTCGCCAATTAAAGCATTGAGAAACGTACTTTTGCCTCGTTTCATATCACCTAAAACCAATAGCCGAAATACGCCTTTGCTTAAATTTTTGCTGGCTACTTTGATGTCTTCTATCTCTCTTTCCAAACCGAGTTCGCCAGAAGTTTGCTTTCCTTGGGATTCGGCTTGTGCTATGGTATCAGCCATTTTGCTGAGAGACATTGCAACCTTAGCTCGCGCTTGGGCGACTTTTTCCAAATCATTGAGAAAGCGGTCTGTTTCAACTTTATAACTCATCTTTATTACACCTTCAAGGTATTAATACGTATCCAAGCGACGTAAGGTGGGCAATGCCCACCCTACAGATTAGGCGTTGAATAACAACAAATCCTCGTAAACAGATTCCAGATTGCGATATTCGGATAGCACCTCAGCATCAATACTTTTCAGACGCTTTAATTCGCTATCGCGATTAATTTCGCGGGATAGCTTTTGTTCGAGCAGATTATCTAACTCAGCTTGTCGAGATTTGATATCATCATTGATGCGTTTGGTGACTTCGCGATCGTAAGCATCAAAACAATCTTTCACCGCTTGATGAACCGATTGCCATTGCTCCTGTGCTATTTGGGGAAGATACTTGACAAATTCTTTCTTTGTGGCTGCGATCAATTCTTTCCGAGCTTGTTCGGCTTGCAAAGCACCAACACCCAAACCTAGCAGCAAAACCCCGATCGGCCCGGTAATCAAAGATATGGAAAAAATCGATAAAAAGCTCCAAATTCCGATTACCGCCAGAGAGTTTACCAGAATATTTTTCCAATCGAATCCCGCGCCTGCAAGCGCTATGCCGGCAACGTTACCCAAAGCTAATGAGAAAAATCCCATCGCCCAACTCGCCCAAGCAGGCGAATTATCTTCATAACCTAAAGCTTGAGCGGCGTGTAGCTTGGAACCGATTAATTTCTCATTAATCGCATTTGCTACTTTAGTATAAGCAGAACCGTACTCGGATGCGCTTTGAGATAGTTGTCCGAAGGCATCTTGCAATTGTCGTTCTGCTGTCAGTTCCCAAGCAGAAATTTTGTCGTTGAGGTATTGCTCAAATGCTTGTTTGAATGCAGCATTAAATTCTTCCCGCTTACCTTTGCTGAGGGAATCGAGAAATCCTATATTTGGCTGATAGCGCAAGAAATCAGATTCAAATGTGTTGCCTAAATTGAGAATGTATTCTTTAAAAGAATCGGCGATCGCTCTCGCTTTTTTATCTCGCGTGCTGGCAATTTCATCTTTAAAGCGATCGCGTATTTCCGTCAGTTTCTTAAATTCTGGTTCAACCGAACCAATCCGCCGTTTCAATTCCTCCACATCCTGCTCTAGCAGAGGGATACGACGTTCGATCGCTGACCGAACGCGGTGATAACTTTGCTGTGCTAAAGTTATCGCTTGCCGCAATTGTGCAGTTGCCCGTTCTTTAGTCAAAAACGTATTCAACGCATTCATAAACTCTGGAAATCCCGTCCCCTCCAGAGACTCTTCCGAGTTTTTTATCCGCCGCCGCAAAGCTTGAATCGAACAAATCTCAAACACGCGATCGTCATAAATATCCTGTCCATCTAATTGACAGTATTCCGATACATTGGTACGAAAAACTTGACGCACTTTATTTTCCGCTTCTTGTAACTCTTCCGCGTCATCTGGATCGATGAGTGCCTTGCGGATTTCATCCCAAGCGTTAATCAAAAAGAAAACACTCAATCCTCGATCTTTGATATAATTTTCCAGATAGCGACGCTCTGCCATCGTCACAGGTTGATCTGCCCTGAACACGAACATAATTGCATGGCAATTATTGATGTAGCTGAGCGAAAGTTCATTTCGCGCTTCTGTATCGTTTAGCCCCGGACTATCAACAATTTCAATACCTTTTTCCAGCAGCGGTAAGGGATATTCTACTACAGCATAGTTCACGTCGGGAAAAGCTTGCTTTTTTTCTTCTTCTAGTTTTTTGGCTTCGTCAGGGTCGATCGTGTATTCTTCTTTAAAAGTTGTAAAATCCAGCTTTTCAGGAGGTTTGTTATCTTTAAAATAAACGGTAACTTTCTTTTCCTCGCCATAGCGGAGAACCGTTAACAAGGCCGTGCAGGGATTGACATCGCTGGGTAATAAGTTTTCTCCGATTAAGGCATTGAGAAACGTACTTTTACCCCGTTTCATATCTCCTAAAACTAGGAGCCGAAATACACCGTGCTGTAAATTCTTTCTCGCTAACTCGATATCTTCTATATATGTTTCCAAACCTAATTTACCAGAGGTAGATTCTCCTTCCGACTCGGCTTGAGTGAGAGTAGTAACGATTTTAGAGAGACAGCGTGCGGCATCGTGGCGTGCTTTGGCAACTCGATCCAAATCTCTAATCAAACTTGCTCTTTCAGTTGTGTAACTCATGTTTATTTCCTGAGTAACTGACGGTTTCTGGCTATGATGGAATGCGATCGGCACTCTCAGCCAAGTCTCTACAACTCTAACTTCAGCAGCTTGTCAGTGCCTAGATCTAACTAGGGGCTAGAAAAGTCAAAAGTCAAAAGTCAAAAGTCAAAAAAGGGCGTCGGGACTAGGGCTGGGGGCTAGGAGCTAGGGAAAAGGGGGAAAGGGAAAAAGGAAGGGGAGAGGGGAGAGGGAAGCAGGAATAGGCGGGATTTTGACTTTTGACTTTTGACTTTTGACTTTCCCTATCCCCTACTTAATCGCGTAAGTCACGCCGATTTGACTCCTCACTTGCACCTCAGTTGGAGCGGAGGGATTATAAGGGGGTGTACTGTCGCTGAATCCAGCAAAAGGGGAAGTGGAAACAGCAATCTTAGAACCGCAAGCGGAAACAGATGCAGGACTGACGATCGGATAAACTGTTACCAGCAGAAGTTCTCCAACTTGCACACCCATTTCCAAAGCAATACTACTCACCTGACTCTGTGCATCCTTGAGTGCGATACGGCGAGCGGTGCGTTCGAGTGGCTGACAGTCATTTACCGCATACTCCGCACCGATACCTTGAATAAACAGAGCATCGCTACCTTTGAGTGCGGAACTTGCCACTTTGACAACTTCTTGCACCCGTTCGCGAGTTGGCTTGTCGATTTTAACCAGCAGCTTCGGATTTTCTAGGGAGCTGGTTTCAATTGTGATGTTATCCTGTGGTACTTTAACGCCAACTAGGGCATCAACTACAGGCTTGAGGGGTTCCTCTTCAGGTAAAGAAGGATTTTCTGGTGCGGGTGTCAAGGTTGTTGCTGGTGGTGGTGGCTCAACAGGTGCGCGATTGGCGAAGCGAAATTCCAGGCGAGCCGTGTCTGCCGGTGCGGTGACCAGACCCTGACCGATGACACTTATCGCACGTCGGTTAACTAGAGAATCTGGTGTCGAGCCGTTACTGGGCTGCGATATGCTAAAGGCCGAGCTCTGAGCGTTGCTGTTTTTTATTGCGCCCATCCACAGTGCAGCGATCGTTGCAACAGCGAATAGGGTATGGTAGACTCCCGGTAAAAATTTAGACATTGGTAAAGGTAAACTCTCAAGCTAATGTCCAAAATGCCAGCCTGGGTAAGCGTTGCTTCAGTAAGCTAAGCATAGCTTTCTACGGGAATTACTGTTGGCATTGCTCGCCACAGCATACAACAATTGAGGAAATTCCAGCAAATTTTTAGGCAAAGCAAACATTACTATGATTGACCATATTTCGATCGGCGTCTCAGATTTTGAGCGAAGTCTGACGTTTTACGATAAGGTACTGGCAGCACTCGGTGTTAAGCGCTGCTTTGCTGTTGATATGGGCAGTAAAAAAGTGGCAAGCTATGGCCCCAACGGTCAGCCCATCTTTTGGATCGGTCGCAAACAGGATCTCACGACAGCTGTAGCACCTTCACCGGGCTTCCACATTGCTTTCCAAGCTACTACGCGAGGTGCGGTGGATGCCTTTTATACAGCGGCTATGGCAGCTGGCGCAACCGACAACGGCAAGCCGGGATTGCGACCGCAATACCACGCGAATTATTATGCGGCTTTTGTCCTCGACCCAGATGGCTATAATATCGAAGCGGTCTGTCACCAACCGCTTTAGTGCTGAGTTAAAGCTTGGTGCAGCTGTAATGGTTAAGCGATAAAAATAACTATGGATTTGCTGACTGTTTTGGGCTTATTAGCGGGAACCTTAACGACGATCGCATTTTTGCCTCAAGTAATTAAAACTTGGCAATCCAAATCAGCGAAAGACTTTTCGTTTGGAATGCTGATTACTTTCAGTTTGGGTGTGTTTCTGTGGTTAATCTATGGAATTGCCAAAAACGATCTCCCGGTGATTGTCGCCAATCTGCTCACCTTTGTCTTGAACTTAATAATTATTTCCCTTAAAACAAGGTACAAGTAAATTTGAGGAGAGTGCTATGCCAGAAAATCAAAATGACGAACAAACTATGACGGCGACCTTGAATTCCGAACCTGCTAAAACTCGCATACGACCTTGGGGAACGGTGACAGTTTTAGAAGAAGCGGAACGCTACAGAATTAATCGCATTGAGGTCAAACCCGGTCATCACATCAGTACCCAAATGCACTATCACCGCAGCGAACATTGGGTTGTTGTTTCCGGTACGGCTAAAGTTATCTGCGATGGTAAAGAAACTCTGCTCAAACAAAAAGAATCTACTTACGTTCCTATGTCCACGCCTCACCGGGTTGAAAATCCAGGTGTGATTCCGCTGGTAATGATTGAAGTGCAAAACGGAGAATATCTTGGCGAAGATGATATTATTCGTTTTGGTGACGATACGGAAAATTGAGAAGTATTGTTAAACTTCACTTAATTTGTATTTAAGTCTATTTAAATATAGACTTAAATACTCAATTGAGTTATAATTAAGGTTTTGTCCAAGGCAATCATGCCACTTCGATCGCTGTGACTCAAACTCGCGAAGTTTTAGCCTTTATCAACAGCGTGCAAGTTAGTGCGATCGCTATGAATGATTTTATTTTTCCTGGCAGTTAGAAACTTAATGCTGTTTAATTTTAGCAGATCTCCCCTGCTTTGTAAAGCAGGGGAGGAATATTTCAAACCCAGCTAACTTCACGCAGCCAAGGCCAAATGCCTGTTTTTCTTCTCAGGGTCACTGCCTCGCTATTTTCTTTAACTACAGCTTTTAATTCTTGAGTTGTAAAGCTGTAGCCCAATCCCTCCGCAATTCTTAAGAATTCTTCTGGACTCGTTGCGGCTTTGAGTCTTTCTCGTAAAACTGTGTCTTGAGTAGCAGCTTCTAAAAACCGATCGGCACTTTCTATGGACATTGGCTAACCCCCTGTATTGTTTTAGACCTACAATCAATTTTATCTAGTACTCAATTCCTCTTCCCTATTCTTGAGGCATAATCTTAACAATTATGGTAACTATCACTTTTCTTGCTTTAGTAAGAGGCGAGTATTTGAAGGAAGATTAAGATAGAGCGGCAAATCTCCCGCTCTTAAGTATTAATAAATCATCAACATTTCATCGCAATAAAATGGTGATTATAATCATGGGTGTGAGCGGTTCCGGTAAATCTACCATTGGTCAGATGCTGGCATCCGCACTAAATTGGAGTTTCAGCGACGCGGACTCATTCCACTCCTCTGCTAATGTCGAGAAGATGAGTAAAGGTATTCCCTTAAGCGATGCCGATCGCATACCCTGGTTATTGGCAATGCAACGGGCGATCGCACAATGGCTGCAAGAAGAACGCGATATCGTTCTGGCGTGTTCCGCCTTAAAATCTACCTATCGCGAGATGCTCGATATTGACCCCGATCGAATACGACTGGTTTACCTCAAGGGCAGCTTCGAGCTGATTCAGAAGCGATTGGAATCGCGCCAGAACCACTTTATGAATAAAGAGCTGCTGCAAAGTCAGTTTGATACCCTTGAGGAGCCGAAGTCGGCAATTATTGTAGATGCCTCGCAGCCACCAGAAACGCTCTTACAGCAGATTATCACAAATCTTGGTATTTGCAAATAAGTTTTATTCAGCAGGTGAGAATTTTTCAACCCTTCTTGCCGAGTAGGGATTCAAATTCAGCTTTTAAGGACTGGATATCGCCGACTCGCGCTACCAGGACATTTTCGTTGCCGGCGTCCTTCAATCGCTCTTTCCAATACTGGATGGTGTCTGAGTTGTGTACCCAGAAGTTAATCACAGTATCCACAACTTCATCCATATCCCAACCTCGCTTTGGCGGCACAGGTTCGACAGATTCAATGAACGCATCGAGGGTGCATTTATACGCTCCCACGTATTCCACACCGGCTGGCGCTGTTTGTTCTTCAACCTTTTGCTGCTGATTAAAAAAGTACAAAATTGGAGACACTCCGAGCAAATCAAAAGTGTATTTCATAGAGAACTCCTAAATCAGTCTTGTCTTTTTCTAAGTAAAGCCAACTTTTCAAAAAAGTGTCGTTGCTTTATTTACAATTTGCGACTTGTGTGGCGGCTTTACCTCGAAATTTTTAATCCTTAAGTCGAGTCACACTAATACCTATACCTTTGGTAATCACCAAAGCGACAGAGGTACGGCGAATCTTTCTGCTAGCGCAGCGCGATCGACACAGGCTTATTGGATGCTATTTATAGCAAATTTTTTTAACTTCTGGGTATGGAAACGTCTGCGGAATAATAATTGCGATCGCGAGCGAGTCTTCCCCACAAGGGGATGGAAAGGAAGTACAATACCAAGCAAGAACTGGAAAATTAACGCAAAGCTTGAGTCTTGCAAAGATAGGTCAAACTAATGCCTCAGCTTACCGGACGCCGCCGCCAGCGCACCAAGCAATCCGCACCTACCCTGATTTGGCCAGACGATACAGAACTGGTAGGATTAGTATTTGAATTAGAAGCGGGTGCTGATGGTTCTTTATATCCTCAGTATGCGATCGGACTTCATGCTTGGTTGCTGGATCGAGTGCGATCGATCGACCCGGATTTATCGGCTTACCTGCACGACGGACAATCCGAGAAACCGTTTACAATTTCCGGATTGGATGGGCCATTACTCCCCAGTGGCAGGGAATTACAAGTGCAAGGCGGACAAACTTATCGCTGGTACGTGACGGCTTTGTCATCTAGGGTAGTGCGATGGTTAGCAAAATGGATGGAAGCGATGCCAGCAGAAGTTAACTTGCGCGATGTGTCGTTAACGATTCGATCGTGTCAAATTTCCCATCCTGCTACCACCTACACCCAACTATTTAAATCCCAGCGTTCATCGTCATCGACCCTGAAGTTAAGTTTTTTGACACCTACGAGTTTTCGTCGCAAAGGACATCATTTTCCCTTACCCTTGCCAATCAATGTTTTTCATAGCTATCTGCGTCGTTGGAATGACTTTTCCGGGATGTCGTTCGACCAAGAAGCTTTCCTCGCTTGGGTGGATGAGTGCGTTGTCGTGCATCGCGTCAAGCTAGATTCGTCTAAGGTGCAAGCGGGAAAGAAAGGATCGGTGACCGGATTTACAGGTGCGATCGAATACGGTCTGAGCAAAGCAAGTCAAGCACAACCTGAGTTTCAGCAGTTATTCTCTGCTTTGGGACAACTTGCACCCTATTGCGGAACGGGTCACAAAACTACCTTTGGATTGGGACAAACGCGCTTGGGATGGCTGATGGGTCAAGATGAGCCTGCGCCTGCTGCACCCTCAGTCGAGGATTTGCTAGCCGAAAGGATTGCCCAACTTACGGAAATATTTATCCTCCAGCGTAAACGCACGGGAGGCGATCGAGCCAGAGAAATTGCCGAAACTTGGGCAACTATCCTCGCACGGCGCGAGTTAGGCGAATCGTTACAAGCGATTTCCGAAGATTTGGAAATGCCTTATCAAACAGTAAAAACTTATGCCAAATTAGCTCGTGCGGCATTGAAGCCGGATTAGGGAGAGTGGGAGAGTGGGGGAGTGGGGGAGAAAAGAACAACAGGTAACTTGCGATCGATAATCTCACACAGGGAAAAAAGTCAAAAAATCGCTCTCTTATCTGCGTTTATCTGCGTTTATCTGCCTACATCTGCGGTAAAAATAACCCTCGATTCCGGCAGTAGATATTGCTTATCTACTGTAAAGTTGGGTTAGCTCTAAAAGACGATCGCTCAATTCCTTTGTCAGAATTTCCGACTTGTCGTAGCGCCAGCGCCAGTTACCGGGAATGATACTGGGGTCGTTCATGCGGGCGCGATCGTCCAAATCTAAAATATCTTGAAGTGGGATAATCGCTAAGTCAGCCACCGAAGCTAAAGCCGCTCGAATCAGAAGCCAATTAACTTCTTTGATGTCTTCAGGAGAAGAATAACCGAAGTATTTAGCCAGCAGTGGCTTTTCTTTGGTACTGGCTTGCTGCCACCACCCCAATGTTGTACTGTTGTCGTGCGTTCCCGTGTAGACTACACAATTATTTACGTAGTGGTGCGGCAAGTAAGCATTGTCAGTACCTTCGCTGAACGCAAACTGCAAGATTCGCATACCGGGAAAATCGAAGCGATCGCGCAATTCTTCCACTTCCGGCGTGATAATACCCAAATCTTCTGCCATCACAGGCAAACTTCCCAAAGTAGTCCGCAGAGTTTCAAAAAATTCTGCTCCCGGCGCTTTTATCCACTCACCATTTATGGCATTTTCTTCCCCTGCCGGTACTTGCCAATACGCTTCAAAACCTCGGAAATGATCGATGCGAACTATATCTACATATTGCAGCGTCGCCTTAAATCGGCTGAGCCACCAAGCATAGTTCGTTTCTCGCAGTTTATCCCAGTTATAAACTGGATTTCCCCACAGTTGTCCGGTGGCGCTGAAGTAATCTGGAGGAACGCCAGCAATATAAGCTGGTTCTAATGTTTGCGGAGCGAGTTTAAAGATTTCTGGATTTCCCCAAACCTCAGCGCTATTATGGCAGACATAAATAGAAACATCGCCAATTATTTTAATATTTTTATTATTCGTATAATTGCGTAGCTTGCGCCATTGTTCAAAAAACTTAAATTGTAAGAACTTGTGGAACGCGATGCGCTCTTTTAAATGTTCTGCTTGGACTTTGAGCGCGTCAGGTTCCCGTCTGGCGATCGCTTTCTCCCAATGATTCCAACTCTTGCCGTGGTTGGCTTCCATTAATGCCATAAACAGCACGTAGTCATCAAGCCAATATGACTGCTCCTGACAAAACTGTTCAAATACAGTATGGCGTTTGTTAATCAAAGATTGCTGGAACCGTTCGTAGGCTACTTTGAGCAATTTAGCTTTGTGGGGGATAACGCGATCGAAATCCACTTTATTCGCAGCCACATCTGCACTAGGCGGTAAATCTATCAGTTCGTCTGGGCTTAATAATCCTTCTTCTGCTAATAAATCCAGACTAATCAGCAGAGGATTGCCTGCGAAGGCACTAAAGTTCATCGTATAGGGCGAATGTTCGTATCCCGTTGGCCCCAACGGTAGAACTTGCCATAACTTTTGACCGCTTCTTGCTAAAAAATCCACGAATTCGTAAGCCGATTTTCCCAAATCACCAATCCCAAATCGACTCGGCAGACTGGTCGGGTGCAATAAAATTCCACTACAGCGTTGAAAAGTCATGGCAATTTTTTATATTGTCCAAACATTAACATTAACTCCTGTATCGAAAGATTGCAATAATACTTAAGATAGATATCTAAATTATCGTAAATATAAAATAAATGTTACCGATCGGGCAAAAGCATCCTATTTTAGGTATATTGCCGCGAAACAGACTGAGAACTCTAATTTACATCGTCAGTGAGAGACGAAGGTCGCCGTGAAAACTTAAAATAAGTCGAAGACCGCTTGTAGTTTGAAACCAACTGGGGATAAACCCAAAATCTAAAATCTAAAATCGATCGACTGTGGAGAAAATGCCAAACTCAATATCAAATGACGACCCCCTCTGGTTTAAGAACGCCATCATTTACGAAGTACCGGTGCGTGCCTTTGCCGATAGCAACGGTGATGGCATCGGCGACTTTCGGGGGCTAACAGAAAAACTAGATTACCTACAAGATTTAGGAGTCACCGCACTCTGGGTACTGCCCTTCTTCCCGTCGCCGCTACGAGATGATGGATACGATATTGCCGATTACACCAGCGTCAATCCAATTTACGGTACGCTGTCAGATTTTAAAGAATTTTTGTCAGCAGCTCATCAACGAGATATCCGCGTAATTATCGAATTAATTGTCAACCATACATCCGACCAGCATCCTTGGTTTCAGCGGGCGCGACGGGCACCGAAAGGCAGCAAGGAAAGAGATTTTTACGTTTGGAGCGATTCTCCCGAAAAATACCGGGAAGCGAGAATTATCTTCAAAGATTTTGAAACCTCTAACTGGACTTGGGACCCGCTGGCAAAAGCTTATTACTGGCATCGCTTTTACTACCATCAACCAGACCTCAATTATGACAATCCAGAAGTGCGAAAAGCCGTCTTGGAGGTGTTGAATTTTTGGTTAGACATGGGAGTAGACGGACTGCGCCTGGATGCAGTACCTTATCTGTACGAACGGGAAGGAACGAATTGCGAAAACCTGGAAGAAACGCACCAGTTCCTCAAGCAATTGCGATCGCACATCGACACCAAATACCCCAACCGAATGTTGCTAGCAGAGGCAAATCAATGGCCTGAAGATGCAGCACAATATTACGGCAACGGGGATGAGTGTCACATGAACTTCCATTTTCCCCTCATGCCGCGTTTGTTCATGTCGCTGCGGATGGAAGATAGCTTCCCCATTATTGATATTCTCAAGCAAACTCCCTCGATTCCCGATAACTGTCAGTGGGCATTATTCCTTCGCAATCACGACGAACTAACCCTGGAAATGGTGACAGATGAAGACCGAGACTATATGTATCGCGTCTATGCCCAAGACCCGGAAATGAGAGTAAACTTGGGTATCCGTCGCCGTTTAGCGCCTCTGCTAGGAAACGATCGCCGTCAGATCGAATTGCTCAATAGTTTGCTGCTGTCTCTCCCAGGTACGCCCGTACTTTACTACGGCGATGAAATTGGTATGGGAGATAACGTTTACGTAGGCGATCGCAACGGCGTCCGCACACCGATGCAGTGGAGTGCCGATCGCAATGCCGGTTTCAGTCGCACCAATCCCCAAAAATTGTATTTACCGATTATCGTCGAATCGGAATATCATTACGAAGCAATCAACGTAGAAGCGCAACGGGCAAATTCTAATTCCCTTTGGTATTTCATGAAACGTTTGATCGCTACCCGCAAGCGTTTCGAGGCATTAGGAAAAGGCAGTTTTGAATTCCTCCACCCAGAAAACCGCAAAGTAATTGCTTTCACCCGCACCTACGCTGAAGAACATATCTTGGTAGTGGCGAATTTATCCCGCTTTGTGCAAACAGTGGAATTAGATTTATCGCCCTTCAAAGGTATGGTGCCGATCGAAATTTTCGGTCGCACTCAATTTCCCCCCATCGGCGAGTCGCCGTACTTTATCAGCATCAGTCCCTACGCATTTTATTGGTTTACCCTCAAGCTGCAACCCAGCTTAACCCAACTGCCAAAACCGCAAACACAACTGACAGCTTTAGTTGCTAACGGTAAGTGGGATAATATTTTTGTCCAACCGGAGTCGAAAACAACTCTGGAATCTATTTTGTCCGATTACCTGTACACCTGTCCTTGGTATAGCGAAAAAGAGCGCACTATTTCCGCAGCGCATATTGTGGAAGCAGTGCCGATTTTTGGCAAGGAAAAAGAAGCGCGGATAGTTTGGTTGCGCGTAGAATATACCCAAGGAGAACCGCAAACTTACCTGCTGCTGTTAGGTTACGCAGAAGGCGAAGAAGGGAAGCAGTTTTTGGCAGAAAATAACGCCTGTGCGATCGCTCGTCTTCAAGTACAAGGTAAAAAGGAAAATGGTGTTTTGTTTGATGCGATCGCAGATAAAAATTGTCTGACTTCCCTGCTGGATGCGATCGCGCACGATCGTACCCTCAAAGGAATGGCAGGAGAACTGGTTGGCACTACAACCGATCTGTTCTCGCAGCTAACAGCAAATGCAGATTTGGAACCCCATCTTCTCAGAGGCGAACACAGAAATACTTCTGTAATTTACGGCGATCGTTTCATTCTCAAACTCTTCCGCAAACTCGACGAAGGCATTAACCCAGATCTGGAAATCCGCCACTTTTTGGGCGAGAAAAAACTCTTGAAACACTTTGCCCCCCTAGCTGGGAAACTGGAGTACCGCCGTGCCAAAAGCGCACCCATAACTGTGGGGATATTGCAACAATATATCCAAGATGCCAGAAATAGTTGGGATTACACACTCGATAGCTTGCGCGACTACTTCGATCGCGTCATGTCGCAACAGGCGACAACTACTTTAGTACCCGTTTTTTCCGGATCGCTGTTAGAATTGCAGGCAGCAGAAATTCCCGAATTGGCAAGGCAAACGATCGGTTCCTACCTAGCTTTAGCCGAACTGTTAGGTCAGTCTACCGCCGAATTGCACATTACCCTAGCTTCCGATCTAGAAAATCCCGATTTTGCCCCAGAACCTTTTTCATCTTTTTATCAGCGTTCTATTTACCAATACGCACGCAACCTCACAGGGCAAGTATTTTTGTTGTTGCAAAAACGACTCAAGTCATTACCGCCCGATCTCCAAAAATTGGCACATTCTGTTCTGTATCGCCAAGAAGAATTTCTGGGACGCTTCGAGTTAGTCCTCAAACAAAAGATTACTGCTATGCGTACCCGCTATCACGGCGATTATCATCTCGGACAAGTGCTTTACACCGGCAATGACTTTGTAATTATCGATTTTGAAGGAGACCCGACGCGCACTTTAAGCGAACGGCGCATGAAGCGATCGGCCCTGCGAGATGTAGCGGCAATGCTAGAATCTTTCTATCATGCCGCTAGCATTGCACTCCGCCGCGAGATCGAAAACGGCACCATCCGCCCAGAAAATCTTCCCTTAATGCAACAATGGGCGAATTTCTGGTGTAACTGGGTGAGCGCTGTTTTCTTGAATAGCTATCTGAAAATTGCTAGTAAAGACAGCTTTTTGCCAAAGACCGAACAAGAATTGCAAGTCTTGCTGGATGGCTATGTGCTGGAGAAAATTATCTACGATTTGGGTTACGAACTCAACAATCGTCAAGATTATGTGGAAATACCGTTACAGCGCCTGATCCAATTTTGATTTTTCTGTTTGGGTTTGATGTCGCGCTTTGGTGAAGTACCTACACTCCCCTACGGGTGAGTGTAGGTTTCTGGCGCAAATATTTATCCTGTTAATTTCCTAGCGGTAATTATTCATTATTTTTCAGTCAATGCTGGTTTCCAAATATTGAGAGACCCTTGAATAGAAAGCAATTCACTCAGATATCCATTCGATTCTGCTTTTTGACTCTCAAGAGTAGCGATAATCTGAGGAGCTTCAACTTCCCTTGTAGCACGTTCTTTTAAAAGTTGGTCAAACTCAGATTGAAATCTATCAATGTAATTATTAATCTGCTTTTCTCCCTTTCTAAAATCCTCCGATACTTGTTTTTGAATAACTCGCTGTAGCAACTCTAAAATTTCGACTACTTGTTCATCTATCTTTCTCCCAATCTCTTGTAAAATTAGGCGCAAATCAATCTCATAATAGGAGATAGTTTCTGGAATACTAACTTCGATTTCATACACTTTATCTGGCTTACAACATCCCCGACTTCTTTTTCTAGTTTCCTTCCGAGTTCGGGGATAAACTTTTTGCTGCTTTTGGACTTTGGCATCAATTCCCGCAAACTCAAACTTAGGAAATTGAATTGGATTGTTACTGATTTCAACCTGTAAAGCATTTCCAATATATTTAGAAAGCTCGTCAGATATAGCTTGAATATCTTCTTTTATTCTTTCAACCAAATTTGCGCGAATTCTTTCCCCGTCTATAACCAGTTTATTTTGAGTGTCCAACCAAAAATTATGGATAATGGGAGTGCAGTATCCATTGATGGTTTTAACAACTTTCTGAGCTTCTTCTTTATTTTTACACCTGATTTTGTAAGGATCGTTACTGGAATATTCACCAACTAAATAAGCCACCGTTTTTCGTAAAATTCGTATAATTGGGAAAATATTATCATTTTCATCAATAGAAGAATCTTTTTTAGACAGATTGGCTACCAGTTTCTCAATTTCTGCTTCTATCTGCTTTTTAGCATTTTTCGCAAATACATCAACTCCTTCACTGAATTCACTTATTAATATTACCTTTTGGCTTTCTACCGACTTTTTTACCTTTTCAACTTTTCTTCTAGCCGAATCCGAATGCTGTCTGTATTCCTCTACTTTCTGCTGCAAATCCCCAAGTTCCATTTCCCATCCCCTAATTTCTGTAATTAAAGTTTCTTGGATTGCTTGAGCCGCCTTATTGAATTCAGCCAAAACTTCGCTTAATAAGTTCCAACCTGAGTTTTGAACAACCGTTTGGATGACAGAGTTTTCTATGGTTTTTATACCACTATCCTGTAATGCCATTGTTGCAACTTGATCTGGCTTCGGTACATGAGGAAAACCATCCTCATCTTCTTCAATGTATCGAGCAAGGAAGAAATTTTTAAAGTCTGCCTTATGCTCTTTAGTAGCTTCTTTCTTTTGTATAAGCTTGGCTAACAATCCTTGCCATGCACTGGTTGGGTAAATAACTGGCTCTGTAATGCCAAATTCAATCAAAACTTTTCTTAAATTTTCAACCACTTCTGCAATTGGCCTATCTCTTTCAGCTTTTCTATCAACCTTATTCAGAATAAAATAAATTTTGCCCGTGTTGTTAGCCAAAAACTCACGACGCTGTTCTATCAAGTCCAAAAGCAATTCGGCATTAATATCATCCCTAAATGAGGTGTAATCTAAAATAAATAAAATGGCATCACAAGTTCGCAACGCTTCTAACGTAGTTTGCTTTAAAGCAGCCGTGTTAAAACTAGCAGAAGCAAACTCATTAGGCCCAGGAGTATCTACCAGTGTAAAGCCAGCTAAAGAAGATAGTCCATTAATCGCTTCAATAGGATGCGCTAGTTCAAAGTGGGTAGTATTATCTCGATTTCCAGTAGTCCTAATCTCATGGGTACGATCTAAAAATTTTTGACGAATTTCTCCAGCTTCTCCCTCTGCTACTTTTTCAGGTTTTCGTTGTCCTTCTCGATATTCCCAGAGTTGAGGTGTTTGTCCTAACTCAATCGGTTTGACAATTGTGCGACAAACTGTGCAAGCTTCTGATTCACTTGCTAAAACATCCGCACCAATTAGAGCATTAATAAAAGTGCTTTTACCTGCTTTCATCGCTGCAATTACAGCTACTTGATACTTTTGTTCTTTCAGAGCTTCTAGAGTTTTAGTAATGGCATCTTCAACACTCTGCAATCCGTTAGTATTATCTCCTTCCCGCAGACGACCTGCACGCAGTTCTTGGAGGTACTGTAAGAGCCGCGTTCCTGTATCGTGAATTTTGTTATAAGTTTCTTGGAATTTTTCAGAAGATATATTTTCTTGAGGCTTGGACATTGAATTGTTCTCCTGTTCAGTTTGAATTGAGTTTTGGTCTGTAGAAAAATTTATTTCGGGAAATGCGTCTATACTCCAATCGCCTAGCGTATTGTCCCGATTTAGGAGCTTTTGACGTTCAGCCACCATCAAATTACGTACATAGTAATCGCTAGGAACCAAAATTGGCTGTTCGTTAAGTGGACGGAGGATATTATTAGTTAGGTCAACAGCTTTGACAAATTCCTTTAAAGCTAATTCCGTTGGCTCTCTATCAATGTCCCACATCAGCGAAATTAAATTTTGCTGCAATCTAACCGCCAAACGCAAACAATCTTTCTCTACCTCGTCTAATGCGTGTTGGCGAGTTAAATCAAAAATTTGTTTTTTGGTTTCATCAGAAAGTTCATAATACCGTTTTTCTAAAGCGGTATATTTCTCGATTAGTTCGTTAGCAACTGTTTTATGATGTTTGGCGGCTTGTCTATCCTCTTCCCCAGCAGCATGGGCAACAAAAGCCCCAGCCACAGCCCCAACAGCTACACCGATCGCACCAAAAACAAAAGGAAGTATGAAAAGCATAAACTTGTTTGATTAATCGCTTATGGGAGCGGCGGAAGAAAAGGTAATTGAGAATCAGCGAGTAATTTATTATCTGCTGAAGTTAGCCCCAAAGATTTAGCAATAGCTACTGATTCCATATAGCGTTGAATAGCTCCTTCTATACCTGGTGCAACTGGTCGATTTTTAATTTCTTCGTTGACTGCTTTCGCCTCAGCCAGAAACTCTAAATTTTTATTGTGTTCGTAAATTAATTCATTCTCAATTTCTTGCAAGCGTTCTAGTTGCTGTTGAGTAAGAGATTGGTAATATGCTCTAACTATTTGCTTATGGTCATCAAGAATCTTGAAAAACTCGTAAACCATACCAGATACCCCCACAACTGCTAACGCCGGGGCTGCTGCACTTAAAGCGATCGCGATCGGCGGACAAGCTGCTGCTAGCGCTGTTGTGCCAAAAGCTGTTGCACCTCCAACCGTACCCCCAACTACGGTATCTTTCACGGTTTCCAATGCAGCGTCTTGTGCAGATATTTCACCCCGTACTACCCGCAGACCGTTAATAAGTATCGAAAACGGTGCAGCAGTAGCAGCCCCAATAGCAGCGCCCAAGGGAGCAGCTTTAATTCCTGCTTTAACAGCACCAGCTAGGTTGTCAAAATGCCACTTGGCATCGAGTTTGATTTGCTCCTGCCAACTCATTGGCTTATCGCCGCGAGCAATGTTGTCTTTGCCATTCTCCCATTTGATGTTGTTGGGATGATTCGAGCCACCTTTACTATGTGGTTTAACGTGACTGGCGTGCTTATCGGATAAATAATTTTGGGCATTATTACCTGCTGATTTGCCGTCAATCCCTGCCCGTTGAGATGGAGGAATTTTTCCTAACATTTCTTGGGCTTGAATATCAGTTCTGTAGGGTTCACCAGGTCGAATCCCACCTTTATATAATCTGTGTTTCGCATTTAGAGGTAAATCGTCTAATTTGGCGTGGTGAATGTTGGTTGTAGATGCGGCATTGAAAGCGGAGTTTTGCTGAGAATCTTCAGACATGACTTTTTTAAAAGTGCATTTCAATTAAATATACAGGATTACAGATCCCATTTTTACGGGCAACCTAAAATAGCCTTCAGTTTAAGTTTCTGTTCCCACGAAATAGGCAATTGGTCAATTTCTTTGCAAAGCTTCTCCTTCGGTTCAGTTTTAAGACGCTCTTGATATATGCCGATCAAAAGAGCGTCTATACCATACTGAGCCAAGCCTTGAGAAATTAATCCTACAACTCCGAGAACTGCTATCCCACCAAGCATCCCTGCGGGGCCACCCAAGAACGCTAAAGCGGCTGTGATGGCAGCAGCACCCGTTAAACCTGTAGCTGCCATTGCAATCACCAGTATCACGCCGGGAAGCCCCCGTGCAACGGTTCTAATAATTTCGTCCATACACCACGTTTTTAGCTCTATTTTCTATATTTCCCAGATGGTTTAGACTTCTAACACTAATCAGCTAATTTATGACCAAATTTCGGCAGTAACATCCTCTTAACTCTTACCAGTAGCCAAACACCCTACTCGGTCAAACACACGACATAAGTTGTGCTGATGGTGACGATCGAATCCCCGATACCCATCGACCGCTATTCCCCAACATGATTCCGGTTTTGGTGGCGATGGTAAGGGCAGGGGTAGGGCCGATCGAAAGTAGGCGATCGCTTTCTTCAGACGGCAGAGAATAGTATGCTAAATTACGTTTATTTCGATTTGTTGCGTTTGTTTCGTTGGTTATCTATATTGGAGTTACACCCAGGAGGTAATAGAGCGGCTTTAAACCCTAAGCCTTGGGCAAGAAGCTTAGCCACTAATAGAGGGAATTTCTATGGTAATCTCTACTGCTTATAACAAACCTGCGATTCCTACGGAGGCGGATGCCAAGCTCTCTCAAGAAAGTAGCCGCATTCTGGCATCTCTGATTGGATTAACGCAACAGAAAAAACAACTCAAAGTGGTGGAAGAAGATGGGAGCGAGCAGACGGTTGAGATCCCGGCCACCGCGTTTCATTTACTGGTGGATATTCTGTCACAAATGGCTCAAGGCAATGCAGTTACTCTCATCCCTATCCATGCAGAACTCACAACTCAGGAAGCAGCAAACATCCTGAATGTTTCGCGTCCGTTTCTTGTCAAGTTAATTGAATCGGGTGAGTTACCCTGTCGCCGGGTAGGACGACATCGCCGCGTTTATTTTAAAGATGTGATGAAATACAAACAGCAAATTGATAGTCAACGAATGCAAGTTTTAGATGAACTGGTGGCTCAAGCTCAAGAGCTAAACATGGGCTATGAGTGATGTATTTGCATCAAACTCGGACAAGCTAAAGAAGTGGAGGTTATTAACGCGATCGCATCCAATATGAATGAACTACAAGCAATTATCGAGGCATTTACAGAAACTCGAAACAACGGCAAAATGGCAGCACTTGCTACGGTAGTTAAAGTGCAAGGTTCCGCTTATCGTCGTCCGGGTGCGAGAATGCTAATTACCGAAGATGGTCACAAAATTGGCGCGATTAGTGGCGGATGTTTGGAAGATGATGTTTGCGATATAGCACAGGAAGTTATCGCTACTGGTAAACCCACTGTCGTTACTTATGATACTACCTCAGATGACGATATTTTTTGGGGTTTGGGGATGGGATGCAATGGAATTATTCAGGTGTTAATCGAACCGATCGAATCCCAATTTTTGACATTTATCAATAATTGTTTGCGTCAGCGTTCGGTGGGTGCGATCGCAACTGTGTTTCACACATCAGACGATATTGCTACAAAAATTGGTTCGCGCATATGTGGCGATCGCACTGGGATTGTCATCAATCAAATCGCAGATAAGTTTCTCGAACAAAGGGTAATTGAGGATATACAAGCAGCACTTAAAAATGAGCGATCGCCAATGCAATCTTATGAATGGGATAACCAAAAAGCGGAAGTTTTAATTGAAGTGATTAAACCCCCCATCTCGCTGCTAGTTTTTGGTGCGGGTGACGATGCTATTCCCGTTGTGCGTTTGGCAAAAGAGTTAGGTTGGTATGTCACGGTAATCGATCGCCGACTCGCTTATGCAACATCAAATCGCTTTCCTTTGGCAGATGCAATTGTCATTAGCAGCGGCGAAAATATCGGCGAATATCTTACTTTAGATTGCTATACCGTTGCTGTGGTGATGACCCATAATTATTTGTGCGATCGCGATATTTTGCCAACTTTACTTTCCTCTCCTTTACCTTACATCGGCATTCTCGGTTCTAGAAAGCGCATAGAAAAATTATTTCACGATTTACAACAAGCAAATTTGGTGCTAAATTCAGAACAGCTTGAACGCCTGTATGCACCCATCGGTCTCGATCTCGGTGCGGAAACGCCGACAGAAATTGCCTTGGCAATTATAGCAGAAATTAAAGCTGTTTTGGCAAAGCGTTCTGGTGGCTGTTTACGCAACCGAAAAGCACCAATTCATGACGTGCGATCGAATGGATCTGGCAAACAGTACGATCGTCCAAACAAAATCGGCTCTTTCGGATTTATGGGGAAAAATGTTCGTTAATGTTACAGTTGAGTGTGATGGTGGGTGACGGCACGGGAACTAAATTATTGGTTGAAAGTCTTGAAATTATCGCCCGTGCCTAACCCACCCTACGCTTAGATAACTGTCAATCCCAAATCTAAAATCTAAAATCTAAAATCCTATGACTGTTGGTATTATCATTCTCGCGGCGGGTGCTTCAACTCGTATGGGTACGCCCAAACAACTATTACCCTACGGGGAATCTACCTTATTATCTCATACAATAGAAGTTGCTCTTGCTTCCGTTTGTCATCCCATTATAGTTGTGCTGGGAGCTTATGCCGCACAAATTCGATCGCAAATCAATCAATTGACGATCCGAATCGTAGAAAATAGCCAATGGTCAGAGGGAATGAGTTCATCAATTCGAGTAGGTATCCAAGCACTAGATACTGCTATTGAAAAACCTCAAGCTGTAGTATTGTGTTTGTGCGATCAACCTTTGATATCAACTCAAGTTGTCAATCAATTGATTGAAGTTTATTTCCAAACAGGTAAGCCAATAATTGCATCAGAATATGCAGGTACTTTGGGTGTACCTGTTTTATTCGAGCGCAGCTTTTTTCCTAATTTAATGAATTTGAAAGGTGCTGAAGGAGCAAAAAAAGTGATTCAGAAGTGCGGCGATCGAGTTCTCTCAGTTCCTTTTGCAGAGGGGATAGTTGACATTGATACCCCAGAGGAGTATCAGCAGCTTCAAAGCCTAATTTAAGGTGACTGGGTAAAAGGATAATTTGAAATATTACAGCAGAGACTATCCAAGAAATTATCCAATTTAAATAATTTTTCTATTATTGGCATTACATGGTAATCTCTAACACAGACTTGAAAAGTTAGACATGATACATTCACACCAGAGATCGATCGCTTTACGTCCAGCGCTCTTGAAGGCAGGCATTGCGACCTCTGGATTGTGGTGCCTGAAGTGAAGTTACCGCAAGGGCATCAAAGCTGCAATAATTCGACCTTTCTGTCT
Source organism: Aerosakkonema sp. BLCC-F183 (assembly GCF_041929145.1). Taxonomy (NCBI): domain Bacteria; kingdom Bacillati; phylum Cyanobacteriota; class Cyanophyceae; order Aerosakkonematales; family Aerosakkonemataceae; genus Aerosakkonema; species Aerosakkonema sp. BLCC-F183. The sequence continues at coordinate 47,733 of NZ_JBHFNU010000069.1, forward strand.
GCCATAATATTCGCAAACGCAAAAGAGACATATAATATGTATCGGTTTCAGGTAAGGGCCTACACGCAAAAGGGAGAATCGATCGGACTCGTCGGTTCCACTCCTGAGTTAGGATTGTGGGATGTAACCAGGTGCATAACTCTATGCACCAGTGCTGAAAGCTACCCTTTATGGTGGACAGACATTGAAATAGTTCCCTCGTCGTTAGAATTAGAAAATTGCCAAAATATCGAATACAAGTACGTGCGACTGCGTGCAGATGGTAGCGTGCAATGGGAAGCTTTGGGGCTGAATCGTTGGATACCGATCGAACCGGACAAACTGCCATCTACAATAGTTGTAGAAGATGGCTGGCTAAGTTACGTACCGCCTTCTCCCTACGGATATTTTAAGGAACCGATCGCAAAGCCGATCGCCAAAGGAGAAGAGAATTTAAAAATAGCAGTTATTGGCAGTTCTGTTGCCTTGGGATGCAATGCTTGGTTGTTGAAAGGATGGGCTTGGCATTTAGAACAAGCATTGCATGAAAAATACGGACACACATTAGTAAATGTATCCGAAGTAGGTGCCAATGTCAGCACGACTATTGACAGGTTTCCCCTAGTAGTTGCACCAGAAAAACCGGATATTGTTATCGTTGCTCTTTCTCTAGGTAACGAGGGGTTAGCTTATTGTCCCCCGCACCAACGAAGGGCAGTACAACGACGTTTTGAAAGTGGATTGCAGCAACTCGTAAAAATGATTAAAGAGTTGGGAGCTATACCAATTTTAGGTGGAGTATACCCGAATAGCGATTACTATCCCGAACATAATTGGTTATTGCGAGATACCCACAATCGAATGCTAAATTGGGGAGTGACCGTGCTGAATTGGCTTGATGCTGTCGATGATGGGGCGGGGCGTTGGAAAGCTGGCACTTGTTTCGATCCGGCTCATCCTAACACGATCGGACATCGCCTGATGTACGAAGCGATCGATCTGAGCTTGTTTGCCATAGACAAATCCAAATTGAATAAAGAAAAACAACTCTCCAATCAGAAACAGGAATTACCAATCTATCGCGATAACTGGGGTTTCCATGTCTTTGCCTGTCAACAAGAGAAGAGTTTGCGGGTAATCAATACATCAAAATATACTTATACGATCGCTGCTTATTGGGAAGAATTGCAAGCGGCTATGCAAAGCAAAGCTGGATTGATACCCGGTATTTATATCGCCAATAATGTCGCCAAAGGCACACTTCCATACTTTTGGGCGCGAGAGGATGGTACGATCGAAACAAGTGTAGATATTCCCCCAGGGGCTGACATTGAATATAGTGCGGCAATCAATCTGTTTTTGCCAAAAATATCGCAAACTTTATACTACGATGGGCATTTGGCACTTTTGAAAGAAAGCGAAAACATCATCCGCATCATCAACGAATCCGACCACGAATATAACATCCACCCAATGTGGAAAGAGGTACGCAGTGCCCTTAAACAAATGCCATCCGGTGTTTATGAAGATCCCCTCGAACCCGATGTGCCGTTTCGCACGATGATGATTGGCAAAGACGGACTGGAAAGCCGAGTCAAAGTGCCAGCAAAATCCTCGGTAATTTTTCAATACAAGTGTAAATTATCGGACATTAGCCGGGTGGGGATTATTCCTCTGGGCGATCGTTGTGCGGCTCGAATGTTGTTATACAAAATGGAGTACGATGGGCCGGCTTTTCCTTTCGATTTAACGCGCACTACCAATCTTGGGGATGTCGCCGATATGATCGAAACTGGTTTTCAAGATATGTGGAACCCCCAATTTCTACATTACAATCATGACGAAAGGAGAATATACCACAGCAAATGGTCGGGTCTATCTTTTGCCCACGAAGTTGAAGACACAGACGACCCATTAAATAATATGTTTCCCGTCTACGAACGAATGCGCGTTCGTTATTCCGCACGTGCCGAACGCTTTTGGTATACGCTCCAAAATTGTGATGAGGCGCTGTTTATTCGCACGGGTGTAACTAATCGCGGTTATGTGATAGATTTGTTGGATAAGCTGAAAGCAAAATGTGAGGGAAAACCTTTCCGCGTTTTGCTAATTTCTCTCCAATCTAACGATGAATTTGCTGGACTTCCCAACGTGCTGCATTATAATTTGGAGTTCAATCCAGATAAAATGTATGATGATTTGGGATATTGGATGTACTGCACAGATGTGATGCGAGGAATTATCGAATCTCTTGGTGTATCGAGTAAAAATTTGTTTTGGTGTCCCCCCAATCCACCGAAAAATAAACCGAAAGCACAAGAGAATGCCTAAAATGGGTTAATTTGGCGGTGCGATCGCACGGTGGTATTTATGGATAATGGTGATAGTGCGATCGCATAGTTAATATTATGAGCTAGATGTTACCTGAACTAGAAAGTGTCTCGCAACGATCTTGACCGCATTAGACAGAAAATCAGACTTGGCGAATACGATATGTCAGCTCATGCGATGGAAGAAATGGCAGAGGATATGCTGACTATACTGGATGTAGAGGAGGCTATTTTAAGCGGTCAAATTACGCGGCTTGAAAAAGACGACCCAAGAGGAACAAAATATATAGTAGTGGGAACTGCATTGGATAGACAAACGCCTGTTGGAGTAGTGGGACGTTTTGCCAGCAATGGACGTTATCTAATCGTCACTGTTTACGAAGTCACCGAATTTGAGGGATAAACTATATGTACGGATACAAATGTGAATATTGCGAAGGAACAGTTCAACCTCGACTTGTCAAGCGCGAGGCGTTTAAACATAGAGATGGGTTTGTTATTCTGGAAAATGTAACAATAGGTGTTTGCGATAATTGCGGCAATCGGTATTATTCATCCGATATTCTCCATGCTGTTCATGCTATTGCAACGGGAGCGAAAACACCTGAAAGAACAGAACAAATTCCAGTGGCTCATCTAGAATCAGCAATGGCTGAGTATCACGCAGGTTAAGCTGAAGAAATCAATCCATTCCTGAACCCAGTACGGTTCAAATTGCCTGATTATTATGCTAAACTTACATTTTAGCGAACTTTATTGCCGTTCTTCAAAATTGTATCGCTAAATGTGCGATCGAGTGATGGGAATTTTGGCAATAGCAATATTCCCGGTTAATTGGTCTAAGTCGAAGTTGATATAGTTCCAACTTTTGTGGCGATCGTCCAACCTGTAGGTAGCACGTATCGATTCATGCTATCTATGGATAATGGTAATGAAGCGTTCCTGCTCAGGAATAGAGCAATGAAAATAAAAGTCAAAAATCTTGGTGCTTTAAAACAAGCCGAATTCACCCTTGGTGACTTGACGATTGTTTGTGGCTGTAATAATACTGGTAAAACCTACGCCACTTACGCTCTATTTGGGTTTTTGTATACTTGGCGGCGGATTTTTTCGATCGAAATAAAAGATGACAAAATTGAGCAGCTGCTTGCTGACGGGGTAATTCGTATTGATATACAAGAATATGTCCAACAATCCGAACAGATTGTTTCTAAAGCTTGTGAAACGTATAACCAGCAATTACCAAATATTTTTGCAGCCCCAAATCAACTATTTAGAGCAACAGAATTTCAAGTCAGCCTGGATATTCAAAATATTAGTTTTACGCCCAAATTTGAACTAAATATAGGAACTGCTAACGTTGAAATATTATCGATAAAAAAACATGAAGAGAGTAGAGAGTTAGTTGTTACTCTGCTACTTGAAAAAGATAAATTAACCATACCCATAGATATCCTTAAACGAACTATTTCCGATGCACTGAAAGAGATAATATTTGCTCAACTTATTCCTCGTCCTTTCATCGCTAGTGCAGAACGAACCGGGGCTGCTATTTTCCGCAAAGAGTTGAATTTCGCCCGCAATCGCTTGCTTGAAGAAATGGGTCAAGCTAGCAACAATAGCAATCCAATGGAGCTTTTATTCAAGGTCTACCAAGATTATGCCCTACCAATAAAAACGAATGTGGATTTTACGCGGGAACTGGAGACAATCTTCAAAAAAAGTAGTTTTATTGCCGAAAATTATCCCGATATATTGGCGGATTTCGCCGACATCATTGGTGGCGAGTATAGCGTCACTCGCAACGATGAACTTTATTATATTCCAAGGGGTAAACGGGTCAAACTTTCTATGGATGGAAGTTCTAGTGCTGTGCGTTCTCTACTAGATATCGGCTTTTACCTCAGACATGAGGCGCAACTTGGTGATTTATTGATGGTAGATGAACCTGAATTAAATCTACACCCTGAAAACCAGCGTCGCGTTGCCAAACTTTTCGCTAGATTGATCAACCTTGGGATTAAAGTTTTTATTACTACCCACAGTGATTACATTATTAAAGAATTGAATACGTTAATCATGCTCAACCATGATAAACCTCATCTCAAACGCATTGCTCAAGAAGAAGGTTATCGGGCAGAAGAACTAATCTCTGCTGAACAAATCAAAGTCTATATCGCAGAAGAAGCATTAATAACACTAGAAGGTAAAAATAGAAAAACTAAATGCCAAACCCTGACACCAGCAGACATAGACCCAGAATTGGGTATTGAAGCCCGCAGTTTCGATCCAACAATTGAAACCATGAACCGGATTCAGGAAGCGATCGTCTGGGGTAAGGAGTAATGTCTGATATTGCTATCCTGAAAGAGATGTTCAAAAAAGATGTTACAGTACCACTAGAAGAGCGCCAGGAGGGAAAGCGTTTAAAATATTCAGTCACACTTACAGAATCTCAGGATAGTTATTCTGTAAAAATTGATGGAATGCCCAAACATGATGAGGTTATTATTATCGATGTAGATACCTTCGTAGTGCCAAGAGAAGTTTTTAATGGCGAAAAAGGTGAATGCAAGCGAGCAGATTTTGTCATCATTACAAATACTGAAACAGAAAAAATCATCCTTTGTATTGAGATGAAGAAAAAGAAAGACTTGGAGAAAAAAATTATCCAACAATTTAAAGGGGCACAGTGTTTTGTTGCCTATTGCAAAGAAGTTGGCAAAGCATTTTGGCATAAACCTAACTTCCTGGATGATTATCAATATCGTTTCGTCAGTATCGGTAACATTAGCGTTTCCAAGACTACCACACGCATTGAGCGAAAAACTGACATTCACGATCGTCCAGATAGAATGCTGAAGATTAAGTCCCCGAATGACCTGCAATTCGATCGTTTGATATAGTGAATGGAAGAGGGCATTTGACCGTGATATCGTCTATTCACTTGATGCTCCGTTAGGTCACTTACCTACGGTAGGTAGGCAAGAAATGGCAGTTGTCTTTCATCATGGTTATATGTTGAGTTGGATTTTTTCTAAACCAGGACTTACGCACGCCGAAGCCAGAAACCGGGTTTCTTCGTCGATATCTAGTTGAGAAAGCAACGATTTTTCTAAGAAACCCGGTTTCTTTGTGTAAGTCCTATAAACTCTACTCGCGCAATACAGATTATTAATTGAAAATAGCATGAACCTCCCACTGATCGATCGCACTCACCAAAACCCAAACAAAATCGCCATTGTCGCCGCTGAAGGAGCATTTACATATCATAATTTGCGACAAACTTCTGCTCAAATCGCTACCAAACTTCTGGATAATATCCCAGATTTACAAGAACAGCGCGTTGCTTTTCTGATTCCTTCGGGATTTCAGTACGTCGCTACACAATGGGGGATTTGGCGTGCGGGTGGGATAGCTGTCCCTTTGTGCGTTTCGCATCCCCGACCTGAGTTAGAGTATGTAATTGCAGACTCAGGCGCTGCAATTATCATCGCACATCCCGATTTTGAAGCTGTATTGCGTCCGATTGCGTCAGAAAGAAATTTACGATTTATCCTCACTTCGGAAACTCTCCCGTCAGAAGTTGGTTTTCTCCCAGAAATCGATATTAACAGACGAGCATTAATCCTTTATACTAGCGGGACAACTGGAAAACCAAAGGGTGTCGTTACCACACATCAAAATATTCAAGCGCAAGTAACTAGCTTAGTTTCTGCTTGGGAATGGACATCAAACGATCGCATTTTGCACGTCTTACCTCTGCATCATATTCACGGCATTATTAACGTGCTAACTTGTGCCTTGTGGAGTGGCGCTGAGTGCCATATGCTGTCCAAGTTTGATGCAGAAATAGTTGGCGATCGCATAATTCGCGGTGACTTAACTTTATTTATGGCTGTCCCCACAATTTATGTCAAATTAATCGCCGCTTGGGAAAATGCAGAGCGCGATCGGCAACAAAAAATTTCCGCTGGCTGTGCTAAAATGCGTTTGATGGTTTCAGGCTCCGCAGCTTTACCCGTCCGAGTATTAGAAAAATGGCAAAATATTAGCGGTCACTTTCTGCTGGAACGCTACGGGATGACCGAAATTGGCATGGCTTTATCTAACGCTTTGCACGGTGAAAGATTCGCGGGATTTGTAGGCAAACCTTTGCCGCAAGTAGAAGTGAGATTAGTAGATGAAAACGGAGAATTAGTTCCGCCGGGAACACCAGGAGAAATCCAAGTCAAAGGTGCAGGAGTTTTTGGAGAATATTGGCAAAAACCGTCAGCAACAGCCAAAGCATTTCGCGATGGTTGGTTTTGTACTGGCGATTTGGCAGTAATGGAAAATGATAACTATCGCATTCTAGGACGAATTAGCGTCGATATTATCAAAACAGGCGGTTATAAAGTTTCGGCTTTGGAAATTGAAGAAGTGCTGCGAACTCATCCAGATATTCAAGATTGTGCGGTTGTTGGTGTTGCAGATGCAGAATGGGGAGAGAGAGTTTGTGCAGCTTTGGTATTGAAATCGGGAAATAATTTAACTTTAGAAACTCTGAGAAGTTGGGCAAAAGAGCGATTGGCTACCTACAAAGTTCCTACCAAAATTCAGGTTGTGGAAGAGTTACCTCGCAACGCGATGGGAAAGGTGACGAAGCCGAACGTGGCGAAGCTATTTGATGCTATTTGATATAGTGTCCGGTAGCGTACCGGACAGGATGTTATCGCACGGCGAGCAGGACTCGATCGTCAAAAATTTGCCAAATTACACCAACTTCCCGAAAACCGGCATCGCGCAGTCCAGCTTCGTGTAAGTCGAGAATTGGTTCGTAATCAGTATACCGCTCTCCAAAACGACGATCGCGCTCCTGAAGCAATTCCTTCAATTCAGTCTCTTGAGCTAGTGCTTGCCACCAACTACTCCAGTCTTCCACACCTCGTTCCTGAAAAGCTTGCTTCTCCTGACGCGCACTCAAAGTTTTCGATATCTGCCGAAAAGTTCCCAAGTGGGAGGCAAAAGGCATAATATCACCGTTGAGAAAGACGCCACCCGGACGGATTAACTGCGCCAACTGTTTGTAAACTTGCAGTAAGCGATGAGGAGGTAACCAGTGCAGCGCTGTTGTCGTCAGCACCGCATCTACTTGCGCTTGTGCGATCGCTTCCATCCAATTATCTGCCATCAGATCCGCTTCTACCCAACGCAGACGACCGTTCGCATCGCCCAAAGCGCCTTGACCGATCGCTAAAAGTACGGGATCTATATCTACAGCCACACATCTAGCTTTTGGGAAGCGTTCCAGAAGACGCTGACTGATGGCCCCCGGCCCGCAAGCTAAATCGAGAGCCACAAATTCAGCAGGCATTTGCAGTTCGATCGCATCTAACATCGCCTGAAAACGCGCTTCCCGATGCGGTATATAGCCGGTTTGCTGTGCGTCCCAACGTTGCAGCCAACTTTGCCAGTCAATTTTCGATTTGATATTTTGCATAAACTTGTCCTACAAATCATTTTTCTCCCCCACTCCCCCACTCCCCCACTCCCCCACTCCCCCACTCCTTAATTCACCCCCTTGGATCTAGCCAACTTTCCAAACTTTCAGCTAAGGCATTAAAACCGAACACCGTCACCAAAATTGCCACACCGGGAGCAATTACCAGACGGGGAGCCGCCTGCATGAAGGGCCTTGCATCTACGAGCATTGTCCCCCACTCTGGGGACGGGGGCTGAATGCCCAATCCTAGAAAGCTCAATCCAGCAATAGCGAGTATACCGGCTCCCACGTCCAAGCTCAGTTGCACTAGAACTGGGCCTAAAAGCGCGGGCAATAGGTGTACTCGGATGATGTAGAGAGGACTTCCGCCCAAAGCAAAAGCGGCTTCCACGAATGCAGTAGACTTTGCGGAGAGAACTTGGCTTCGCACCAAGCGTGCGTAGGTCGGCCACCAACCGATGGTCAGCGCTAAAACTAAATTGGGGAAACCAGAACCTAAAATGCCGACCAAAGCTAATGCTAATATTTGTTTGGGCAGAGCCAGAAATAAATCCACAAAGCGCATCAAAATTTCATCGACGACGCCGCCAAAGTAACCGGCACACACACCGATTCCTACACCGATCGAAGCGCTCAAACACAGTACGATCGCCGTGAGGGTAATGGATACTTGTCCCGCCCACAAAAGCCGACTGAGAATATCTCTTCCCAGGTGATCTGTACCCAATAAATGTTGCCAAGTGGGTGTACTCAGACCCAAGTTGAGGTCTTGAGCGGCTGGATCGTAAGGTGCGATCGCGGGAGCAAAAATGCTGGCTATTACGGTGAGTAATGCTAGCACAATACCAATCGATGATATGAGATGAAACTTTTGCCAACGATGGAGAGCGATCGGCATCATTACCATTACTCCAAACGAATCCGGGGGTCAATCAAAGCGTAGGCGATATCGGCGATCGCATTAACTACAACCATCACAAAAGCAAATAATAACACCATTGCTTGGATAACGGGAATGTCCCGAAATTTTATCGAAATAATGTAATAATTGCCTATTCCCGGCCAAGAAAACAATGTTTCCACAATTACAGAACCGGCGACAATATGGCTGAATTGGTTTGCCACCACTGTCAGCAAGGGTACAGCAATATTAGGTAAGGCGTGGCGTATCCAAACCGCTCGTTCCGAGAGTCCTTTTGCCCGTGCGGTTTGCAGATAATTTTCATGCTGCACCTGTAGTAATGTGGAACGGGTGAGGCGTTCAAGACGTGCGGCATTGGCGAGTCCCAAAGACAAAACAGGTAAGATTAAATACTCCGCTCCGCGCATTCCGTAGGTAGGCAACCATCCCAAATAAATAGAAAAGACTAAAATGAGCAGAAAAGCTAGCCAGAAGTCTGGAATTGAGACGCTGAGCAGGGATAGTATACGGCTGAAATTATCCCACCAAGAGTTGCGTTTTTGAGCGGAAATTAAGCCGATCGGAATGCCAACGATCGCACTGAAAAGAGTGGTCGCTCCTGCTAACAAAAGCGTCGGTGCCAGACGCGAGCCAATTTCTGCGATCGCAGGCTTACCAGTGCGGAAAGAGTAACCGAAATCACCCCCGATCGCATGACTCGCCCAAGTGATGTATTGCTCCCAAGGTGATTTATCCAAGCCGTACTCGGAGCGAACTACAGCAGCTTCTTGCTCTGTTGGCAACCGCCCGATACGCGATCGCACAATCATTGCAGCTGGATCTCCGGGTGCTAGGTAGGTTAAGAAAAAAACTAGCACACTGGTTGCCACCAGTACTGCCGCCGTGCCGACCAAACGCTTCACCAAAAATTGAAACATAGTTGATTGTTTACTGCGATTTCGTCGTCACCTCTTGCAGGTCAAGTTCGTACTCAGTTCCCGCCAATTTAAAGCCTGTTACCTTGTTACTCACAGCATAAACTCGATTTGAGTAAACTATAGGGATAGCAGCGACATTTTCATCCATAACTTTCTGGATTTCTACATAAAGATTTTGTCGTTCTTTCTCATCTTTACTTGCCAAAACATTATCGATCAATTTGTCTAACTTGGGATTCCCATATACTCCTCCGTGTTCGGCGTATTTGCTAGATGAGTGAAACATCTGCTTTAAACTCAAATGAGGGTCGTAGGGAGAACCCCAAGTAAGGTTAATTGCCAGATCGAATTGTTTCTTCATCAGAGCGTCGTTCCACGCACCGGAATCAACCAAGCGCACATCCACAGCCACACCAATTTCGCGCAATTGCGCTTGAATTACTTCCCCCATAGATTTAGCTTGCGGGGAAGAATCTCCATCAACTATCAGTGTTAATTGCAGAGGCTTGCCATTCTTTTCGAGAATGCCATTTTTCCCCGGTTTCCACCCAGCCTCAGCCAGCAAAGTTTTTGCCTGTTCGGGATTGTAGGCATACAATTGCGGATTTGAGTAGTGTGCGTAGGGTATCTTGGGTGCGAAGATTCCTTTGGCCGGAGTAGCTAGATTGTTGAAAACTTTGCTGGCAATAGCTTCGCGGTTAATCGCGTAGCTGAAAGCTTGTCGCACGCGCACGTCACCGAGAGGGGGGCGATCGTAATTAGTTTGGATAAAATAAGTTGTGCTTCCCGGTGCAGTCAATAGCTGAACTTTCGGGTCGTTTTTCAGCGTGGTTACGCTCTCTAATGGGATACCGCCTATGCTGTCGCCGCCAATGAGAGTAGCTTGACCGCTCATCAGCGCTGCAACGCGAGTTTGGGCGTCGGGAATCACATCAAAAACTACCTCATTGAGCTGCGGTTTAGTTCCCCAGTAGTTTTGATAAGGGGTAAAAACTGCACGTTGCGTTGGGTTATCTACTTGCACCTGCCAAGGGCCAGTTCCTACAGGCTTGAGATATTTTCCGGTTGCATCTGCGGCTTTAGGACTGAGAAATCGTACAGGTCTGACCAGCGCGAGTTCCTGAATAGCTCCATAGTAAGGTTCTTTCAATTGCAACGTCAATGTGTATTTATCTGGTGTGGCGATCGATTTTATCTTGTTGGCAAGCGGTAGCCAGTCATGATCTTTTGTTCCCACCCAGCGTTGCAAGTTCCACTTGGCAGCTTCGGCGTCGAAGGGCGTTCCGTCGTGGAATGTCACACCCTCTCGCAACTGGAAAGTCAAGGTTTTGCCATCATCCGAGAGTTTCCAGGATTTGGCCAGCGCTGGTGCGATCGAGCCATCTTGCAGGTAGCGAACTAGCGGTTCGTAGACGAGATCCAATGCTGGAAAACTTGACTTATAGTTGTGTGGATTCAAGTCGCCTATTTCACCGCCTACAGCAACGGTAAAAACTTGCTGAGTTGGCGAGGAATTTGCATTAGTTGCTTCGCCTGAAGAAGGTTTGTTGCTGCCGCAACCCGCAGTCATCAATAAACCAACTAAAGATAAGCTTAATAACCAGTTTGATGTCTTCACAATTAATTTTCTCCCACCTTCAGAGCCAAACAAATTTAATAATTTTCGGACTGGGCAAAGAAACCGGGTTTCTCTGAAAAATCGTGGCTTTGGAGCTATAGATCTACGCAGAAACCCGGTTTCTAGGAGCGTCGAAAAATCGTCGCTTTGGAGCTATAGATCTACGCAGAAACCCGGTTTCTAGAATTCGCGATCGCGAAATACTAAAAACCAAAGAACATCCTCAGCGTACCCGTGTAAAGAGTACCTTCGCTACTGCGGTTGCCTGGATTGGTAATCACCTGTACTAGGGGTGTGATACTGATATTGTCATTTACAGGAAAGCGGTAAAAAGCTTCCATATTAAGTTGAGTCACGTCGCCCACCGAACTTTCCACAAATGGCTGACCGACAGCAAATCCAGCCGAAGTACCTTTTCCTAAAATATCTGGGAAGGAAAATCCTCCCATCCAGTAAATTGGCTTGGCATCATCGTCTGTCGTACCGGTAAATAAAACATCGCTGTAGTCTAAGGCATAACCAAAACGACCGAAAAGGGCAATCCCTTTAATAGGAACAAATTCAAAATTACTGCCGATCGTACTGTAGCCATCGCCACCCTGAGAACCCAAACTGTAACTGAGTCGCAAAGCAAACCTTTCCGACGGGATGTACTCTGCTTCAAATACAGTTAAATTAGGATCGCCAAATATCCCGCCTCTTTTATCTTTACCTGCCCGACTCGGGTCGCTAAAAAATACGTTTGTAGTTCTGGAATCGGGATCGGCAGCTGCATCGGCACGATAAACTGCTTTGAAGGTCAGCGGCCCCTGGCCTGGGTTCCAAGTCAGAGCAACGCCGGAACCTGTGGGGTCACCTCCTAATAGCAGTGGGTTGTACAGAAAGAGAAATGTAGAGAAGTCTAACGAACTATCATTGGCGTATCTGTTGAAATCTACATAGTCGGCGGTATTGCCTCTAGCAAAGATAGACGCCTGCAAGTCATCAGTTATCGGGAAATTATATCTTAACCGCCTAATGCGTACTTGGGGGTTGAAACCAGAATAATCTAAGAAACTGAGAATGGCTGGAGTAAGGTTGCTAGCTTCATTTACCGCACTGCCAGTACCCATTACAAGTTGGGTTAAGAGCTGGTCTTTGCCTGTGAAGCTGCTGCGAAAATTTAACAGTAAATAAGTGAACAAGGTGGCGTTGGGATCGTCGCGTTCGGGAGACTCACCCTGAATGGTGCCAGTGTTCACAGCCCAAATTAACCAACCGCTTAGTTTGGTGGTAGTGGAGAATTGCTGGGCTTCTAGAGTTGCTATTTTGGGTTCTAAACTGTCTATCCGACCTCGCAGTGTGGCTAGTTCTGCCTGAAATTCTGTGGCGACGCGATTGAGGGCGGCTAAATCTTCCGGTCGGACAGAGTTTTTACCCCCGGCTGCAATCAGCTCGGTAATCTTTTCCAAGCAAGCATTTAAACCGGCGGCAAATTCATAGCGGGTCATGGCTCGATTGCCCCGGAATGTTCGATCTGGATATCCCTCAATACAACCGTAGCGCTCAACCAAATTCTGCAATGCTTGAAATGCCCAATCTGTTGGCTGCACGTCGGATAGTTGGGAAACCGAGTTGACTTGACCCATTCCTCTTGTATGGGTGGATGCTTTTCTATATGGGTTAATCAGTGGGAGGGAAGTGTCAGGCTGAGTAGGTATTAGTTCTGGCTCTAAGGCAACGGGAGAAAGTCGATCTCGGTTGTTTTTACCAGGCTCTGCAATGGGAGTATCTGGAAAACTGGTAGTGAGGTTTGTCAGATCGCCTGTTTGCTCTACAACTAATTCTTCCAGAGCGATCGCTGTTTGTCCTCTTGTGCCGCAAGACAAAAAGTAGCTAGTACTCAGAATCGCTAAACTCAGTTTTAAAACGTTACAGAATATTTTAGACATCACACCTACTAAAACCACCGCTACCGTTGCTTATTCTCAGTTGAGCTATTGTCTTCGTCAAAAGACAAGCGGTCAAACTTTCCTCTGTTTACCGGATGTATGAAAATATTAAATAAAAATGATAATCGCTTCATCGTTTTCTAGTAATTAAAGCAATAAATTGTCAAAAAAAATTTTCTGGTTTGTCAATTAAAATTATCTGACTATATGGTAAATTAAACATATTTACTCTGAATACCTGCGCCTACTGAGGTTTTTGGCGAGCTAAGAAACTCGATGCAGCGCTCGCTTGCTGGATATCATGTTAATTTAGTTACTTTAATTTTATTTGTACGTAAGTACACAATCTGTAAGTTGAGTTTGACGAAATGTCTTTTGACAATGGCAGGAGCTTCAGAGATACTTGTGAATCCGTCAGCTTTATTTATATATACGTAAGTACACAATCTATAAGTTGAGTTTGACGAATTGTCTTTTGACAATGCCAGGAGCTTACCGAATACTAAATATTCGGTTTATGCGGCGGCCATATTTTTAAGCCGCAGCAGAAACGAGATACTTATTGGTAATCAATCTTCACCCCAATTAGCATGGCAATTGGGTAAAACTGTAGCGGGGAAAAAGTATATATGAAGCAGGTGCATCCAAACTCACAGCTCGGCAAAAATATCTTCAATCCAAAGGAAAAGTTTTCCACACTGGTAGAGTTACTTCGTTGGAGAGCGCAGCAGCAGACAGAGCAGCGAGCTTATACTTTTCTACTGGATGGAGAAGTAGAAGAAACTTATTTAACTTATGCAGATTTAGATAATAAAGCTAGAGCTATTGCAGCGATGCTGCAAAACTATGTGAAGAGTGGAGAGCGTGCGATCCTGCTTTTTCCTCCAGGCTTGGATTATATTGCCGCATTTTTCGGTTGTTTGTATGCGGGAATAATTGCTGTGCCTGCTTATCCGCCTCAGTTTAATCGATCGATGTCGCGACTGCAAGCGATCGTAGCCGATGCAGACGCCAAAGTTGTACTGACAAATGAACAGATTTTAGCTAATAAGTCAAGAGCAATTACTCACGCTCCTAACTTAGAAAAGTTACAATGGTTGGTTACAGATGGGATTGATTACCATAGAGAAAATTACTGGCAAGAACCACCAATAAAAGGCGAAAATTTAGCATTTTTGCAATATACTTCCGGTTCCACAGCAACGCCAAAAGGCGTGATGGTAAGCCATCAAAATATTTTGCATAACCAGCGATTGATTCAGACAGCTTTCGGACATACAGAAGAATCGATCGTTGTCGGTTGGTTACCGCTTTTTCATGATATGGGATTGATCGGGAATGTGCTTCAACCTTTGTATTTAGGCATTTCCTGCATTCTCATGTCGCCGATGGCTTTTCTGCAACGTCCCGTCCGTTGGTTGCAAGCTATTTCTCGCTACAAAGCTACTACCAGCGGTGGGCCAAATTTTGCTTACGATTTGTGCGTTAAACAAATTTCTGACGAACAAAAAGCGGAGCTCGATTTAAGTAGTTGGTCAGTGGCTTTTAACGGTGCAGAACCGATTCGTGCAGAAACACTTCATAACTTTGCAAATGCTTTTGCATCGTGCGGTTTTCGTCCCGAAGCTTTTCATCCCTGTTACGGAATGGCGGAAACAACTTTAATTGTTTCTGGTGGGTTGAAGGAAAACGCGCCAAAAATTCAATCTCTCGAAAGTGCAGCTTTACAGCAAAATCGAGTAGTTACAAACGATATAGAAAATTCTTGTAGCCAAAAACTCGTCAGTTGCGGTCAACCTCTCGAAGATACGCAGGTTGTTATTGTCCGTCCCGATAGTTTAACTCGCTGTCAACCTGATGAAGTTGGGGAAATTTGGGTAGCAGGTGGGAGTGTAACTCAGGGTTATTGGCATCGATTAGAAGAAACAAAACGCACTTTTCATGCTTATTTGGCAGATGGCAGAGAAAATGACTGCTCTCAGGATAGCAGGCAAAATTACTGCTCTGAGGATAGCAGGCAAGATGACTGCTCTCACTATAGCAGGCAAGATGCCTGCTCCACAAGAAGATTTCTTCGCACCGGAGATTTAGGATTTTTGCATGAAGGAGAATTGTTTGTTACGGGTCGGTTAAAAGATTTAATTATTATTCGCGGTCGCAATTACTATCCGCAAGATATCGAACAAATCGCTCAACAAAGTCATCCATCACTGCAAGCTGGTAATAGTGCGGCTTTTTGCTTGGAAATTGCGGGTGAGGAAAGATTGGCTGTAGCTTTGGAAGTGAAGCGGACTTACCTGCGAAACTTAAATAGCGAAGAGGTAATTGCAGCTATTCGGGGTGCGATCGCAGAAAATTACGAATTACCAGTTTATGCGGTATTGCTACTCAAAACTGGCAGCATTCCCAAAACTTCTAGCGGCAAAATTCAACGTCAAGCTTGTCGCCTTGGGTTTTTAGAAGGCAGTTTGGATGCGATCGCCAGCAGTATTTTAGAAGCATCCTATATTGCCGAACGGTCAGATAATCTCACTAGCGAAGATTTACTGGTAATAGAACCAGAATTGCGTCTATCTCGCTTAGAATCTTATCTTCAAGAACAGGTAGCCAAGATACTGAAAATCCATCCATCTCAGTTGACTTCGCAACAACCTTTAAATTATTTAGGATTGGATTCATTAACAACGTTTGAATTAAAAAACAACATTGAAATTAATTTAGGCGTGGTTTTGCCTGTAACCAGTTTCCTCAATGGTGGAAATATTTCTCAGTTGGCGATCGAAATCCTCGCACAATTAAAGGGGGAAACGGGGAAAGAGAAAAGTGAAAAATATAATTCCGATCGTCGATCGCTCTCTTCCGGTCAAAAATCACTTTATTTCTTGCAGGAATTAGCGCCAGATAGTGCAGCTTACAATATTGCGGGTGCTGTTCGCATTCTGGAAAATGTAGATATTGCTGCTTTGCAACGTGCTTTTCAGAAAATTGTCGATCGCCATCCGGCTTTGCGAACAAGTTTCATCACTTCGGAAGGAGAAACTGTTGCACGAATTAATGAAAATATAGAAGTTTGCTTTTCGACGGAAAATGCGGCGAGTTGGAGTGAAGATTTTTTAAACGATCGCCTGATTGCAGAAACTCACCGTCCTTTCAATTTAGAGGAAGAATCGTTACTGCGAGTAACTTTGTTTGTGCGTTCATCGCAGTCACATATTCTATTGGTTGTTGTCCATCACATCGTTGCTGATTTCTGGTCTTTGGCTGCGATCGCCAAGGAATTAGGAATACTATATAAAGCGGAAAAAAATCGCACCTCAATTGCTCTTTCCCAACCAGCAATACATTACTCTGATTATGTTCGCTGGCAAATAGAAATGTTGACCGGGAAAGAAGGAGAAAGACTTTGGCAATATTGGCAAAAGCAATTAGCAGGCGAGTTGCCAGTTTTGAATCTACCAACAGATAGACCTCGATCGCCAATTCAAACTTATCGCGGTGCGACTCATGATTTCCAACTGAATGCCGAATTAAGTCAACATTTGAAAAGTTTTAGTCGCGATAAAGGAGCCACCCTTTACATGACTTTGTTGGCGGCTTTTCAAGCGTTGCTTTATCGCTATACGGGACAAGAAGATATTTTAGTCGGTTCGCCTACGGCTGGTAGAAATCGAGCGGAATTATCGGGAATAGTTGGCTATTTTGTCAATCCGGTAGTGATGCGATCGAATTTTTCGGGAAACCCAACTTTTGCGGCATTTATTGACAAAGTGCGTCAAACTGTGCTAGATGCTTTTGCACACCAGGATTATCCGTTTGGATTATTGGTAGAGCGACTTTTGCCAGTAAGAGAAGCGAGTCGATCGCCGCTTTTCCAAGTTATGTTTGTTTTGCAGAAATCCCATTTGCCAGAGTTAGAAAGTTTGGCATCGGTAGCATTGGGAGAAACGGGAACGCGGATAAAATTGGGAGAACTGGAACTGGAATCTTTAGCGATCGAACAGCAGACGAGTCAATTCGATTTGACGCTAACGATGGGTGAAGTGAATGGTTCGCTTTCGGCTGCGTTTCAATACAATATAGATTTGTTCGATGCTGCCACAATTGCGCGAATGGCAGGAAATTTTCAGATATTGCTGTCAAGTCTTATCACCAATCCCAAACAACCGATTTCTACATTACCGATGCTGACGAAAAAAGAGGGGCATCAGTTACTTGTGGAATGGAATAATACTGAATTTGATTACAAGAGCGATGTTTGTTTGCATCAATTATTTGAGGCGCAGGTAGAAAAGACACCCGATGCGGTGGCGGTAATTTTTGAAAAAGAACAACTCACTTATCGGGAACTGAATCAAAAAGCCGATCGACTGGCGAATTATCTCCAAAATTTAGGCGTAGCGCCAGAAGTTTTGGTGGGAATTTGCATGGAACGCTCTTTAGAAATGGTAGTCGGTCTTTTGGGAATTCTCAAAGCTGGCGGTGCTTACGTACCTTTAGATCCTAGCTATCCTCACGAGCGTTTGGCGTTCATGCTTGCAGATGCCGGAGTTGATATCTTATTAAGTCAAGAACGACTTCTGGAAATTATCCCAAAATACAATGCGAAAGTAGTTTGCTTGGATAGAGATTGGGAAACCAAACTAGAAATTCAAAATCAAATCCCAAATCCCAAATCCCAAATCCAAAATCCCGAAAGCTTGGCTTATGTCATCTATACTTCTGGCTCTACAGGTAAGCCGAAAGGAGCGATGAACACGCACAAAGGAATTTGCAATCGGTTGTTGTGGATGCAGGATGCTTATCAATTAACATTGCTCGATCGCGTATTGCAAAAAACTCCTTTCAGCTTCGATGTTTCCGTGTGGGAATTTTTCTGGCCTTTGATAACTGGAGCAACTTTAGTTGTCGCTAAACCGGGAGGTCATCAAGATAGCGCTTATCTGGTGAGGACGATCGCTCAAGAAAAGATTACCACGCTTCATTTTGTTCCCTCAATGTTGCAAATATTTTTAGAGGAACAAGGTTTAGAAACTTGTCAATCTTTGAGGCAAGTAATGTGTAGTGGGGAAGCATTACCTTTCCAACTGCAAGAGCGTTTCTTTGCTCGTTTGAATGCAGAGTTGCACAACTTGTACGGGCCAACGGAAGCCGCCGTGGATGTGACTTTTTGGCGTTGCGATTCGGAAAAATATCGCCATATCGTTCCCATCGGTCGTCCAATTGCCAATACGCAGATTTATCTGCTGGACGCTAATTTGCAACCTGTACCTGTGGGTGTTCCGGGTGAACTGCACATCGGTGGCGTGGGAGTGGCGCGAGGTTATCTCAACCGACCCGAACTTACTGCTGAGCGGTTTATCCGTAACCCATTCAACCAGAATTTTGTCGCCAATTGGCGACAAAATTCTGAGGAAGAAAATTTTGGAACCAATTGGTTCCAAAATTCAGAATCGCGCCTGTACAAAACGGGGGATTTGGCCCGTTACCTACCGGATGGGACGATCGAATATTTGGGACGCATCGACCACCAGGTAAAAATTCGCGGTTTCCGAATTGAGTTGGGAGAAATTGAAGCGGCGTTGCAGCAACATCCTAATTTGCGAGAAGCGATCGTTTTGGTGCGAGAAACCGAGTCTGGCGAAAAACTACGAAAAGTCAATTTAGTCAGTCACCTGGAAGAAGACACTCAAATTACTGGTTTGCGCCGCTTATTAAAAGGTAAACTGCCGGAAGAATCGGAAGTCCAAGCAGTTGAAAAGCGACTGGTAGCTTATTGCGTTTGCGATCGAAAACCCGCCCCCACAATTACCGAGTTGCATCGCTTCCTGAAAACGCAGCTGCCGGAATACATGATTCCTTCCGCCTTCGTTATGCTGGCAGCACTGCCTTTAATGCCTAATGGCAAAGTCGATCGAAAATCGCTACCCGTTCCCAACGCCACGCGACCGGATTTAGAAAAAGAATTCGTACCTCCAAATACTCCAGTAGAAAATGCTTTAGCGGAAATATGGACACAAGTGCTGGGGATCGATCGAGTGGGTATCCACGATAATTTCTTCGAGTTGGGCGGAGATTCGATCCGCAGCATTCAGGTACGGGCAAAAGCTCAAGAAAGAGGCTTGAATTTCTCTCTCGAACAAATCTTTGCAACTCAGACGATCGCCAAACTAGCGCCAGAAGTGACGATCGTCGAACCCAGTTTATCGACACAGAGAACAGCACCATTGACGCTGATTTCTGAAGAAGATCGGCAGAAATTACCCAGCAATGTAGAAGATGCCTATCCCCTAGCCAGAGTTCAGGCGGGAGTAATCTTCCACACTCAGCAAACTTCCGATTCTCCGATGTACCATGACATCTTCCATTATCATCTGCAAGTAAATCTAGACGTTGAGCTTTTCCAAAAAGCTGTGCAGCAAGTGGTCGATCGCCATGCTATCCTGCGTACTTCTTTCGATCTGACTAACTTTAGCGAACCGTTACAATTGGTGAGCAAGAAAGTTGTACCTTTATTTAAAGTAGAAGACCTGAGATCTTTGTCGCCGCAGTCGCAAAAGGAAGCTTTGTTTAACTGGGTGGAAGTGGAAAAAACCCGCAATTTTGATTGGAGTTGTGCGCCACTCATCCGCTTTTTCATTCATCGCTTCACGGACGAGTCTTTCTGTCTCACCTTTAGTTGCCATACCTCTATTTTGGACGGATGGAGCAAAGCTTCTCTGCTGACAGAATTGTTGCAACGTTATTTCGCGCTTCTCAATGGAGAGGAAGTAGGGGCGAAGCATTTGGGGAGAAATCTTTCCATAGAAACGACAACTTATCGCCCAAATGCTTCGCCCTTACAACCACCGCCGACTGTGTGCTACCGAGATTTTATTGCCTTAGAGCGATCGATGCTCAATTCTCCTGAAGGTCGAGAATATTGGACTCAAAAATTGCAAGATTGCGTGACGACGAAACTGCCGCGCTGGTATTCGGCTGACCGCGCCACAGATGCGCCCGAAATTGGATTTTTAGATGTTCCCATTTCCGCCCAAGTTTCCGACGGGCTGAAAAAATTGGCTCGCATTGCAGAAGTTCCTCTCAAGCACGTTTTGCTCGCCGCACATATTAGAGTGATGAGTTTGTTGGGTGGCGAAACCGACGTTTTGACGGGTCTGGAGTCTAACGGTCGAGTGGAAGAAGCAGACGGAGAAAAGACGTTGGGAATTCATTTGAACACCGTACCTTTTCGCTTGCAACTGACGGGAGGAACGTGGATCGATTTGGCGCAGCAAGTCTTTGCTACCGAACGGGAATTGTTACCTTTCCGACGTTATCCCTATGCAGATTTACACAAACTTTGCGGTCGTCAAGCGCTACAACCTCTGGTTGAAGCTGTTTTTAACTACACTCACTTTCACGTATACGATCGCCTTCAAACTCTCAAAGGTTTGGAAATCTTGGGGGCTAGGGGTTTTGGAGAAACTCACTTTCCTTTGAGAGCTGAGTTTAATCGCAATCACGCTTCCGATCGCATTCAACTGGATTTGGAATGCAATTTGCGAGAAATCGGACAAGCACAATTAGAAGCGATCGGCAATTACTACATAGAAACGCTGACAGCGATGGCGATGCACCCGCACGATCGCTACGAGAAATCCTGTCTGCTTCCAGCTGCGGAAAAGCATCGGCTACTGGTGGAATGGAATAACACCCAGAGGGAATTCAAAAAAGAAGAAATCTGCCATCTGAATTTAGAAGATTGTTGTATTCATCAATGGTTTGAGGCGCAAGCAGAACTAACCCCAGATGCAGTAGCGGTGCAATTAGATGGCGAACAATTGAGTTACCGACAATTAAACGATCGCGCCAATGCTCAAGCACATTACTTACAAAGTTTAGGGGTTGGCCCTGATGTGTTGGTAGGTCTATGTGTGGAGCGATCGCTAGAAATGGTTATCGGAATCTTTGCTATCCTCAAAGCAGGCGGTGCTTATGTGCCTATAGATCCCGCCTATCCCAGTTCGCATCTGGCTTTTATTCTGGAAGATAGCCAAGCACCAGTCCTTTTAACTCAACAACAATTAGTTTCAGGACTCCCACAAACTAAGGCGAAAATAGTATGTGTGGACTCGGATTTTCAGACCGAGAAACTGGGGAATCCGATTGCTAAAACTACTCCTGAAAATCTAGCTTATGCGATTTATACTTCAGGTTCTACAGGACGACCGAAAGGAGTTTTGGTAACTCACCAAAATTTGGTGCATTCAACCTTAGCTCGAATTTCCTACTACCGAGAACCCGTTCGCAGTTTCTTATTAGTTCCCTCCTTCGCTTTTGATAGTTCAATTGCAGTCATTTTTTGGACGCTTTGTCAAGGAGGAAATCTAGTAATACTCAGGGAAGGTTTGCAGAAAGATATCTGGCAATTAGCAAGTGCGATCGCTAACTATCGCGTCTCGCATTGGTTAAGCGTTCCCTCGCTTTATGCAACTCTTTTGGAACATATCCAACCCAGTCAGCTTGCTTCTTTGCAAACTGCGATCGTTGCGGGAGAATCTTGTTCCAAAGAGTTAATCGAACGTCATCAAAAGCAACTGCCGCATACACAATTGTTTAACGAATACGGGCCAACAGAAGGAACTGTTTGGTGCAGTGTTTACGATTGTAAAAATTCCGATTTTAAAACATCTATTTCGATCGGTCGTCCCATCGCAAATACTCAGATTTATTTGCTCGATTCTCATCTCCAACCAGTACCTATTGGAGTGACTGGCGAACTTTATATCGGCGGACTCGGCGTCACCAAAGGTTATCTCAACCGTCCCGAATTGACCGCAGAAAAATTCGTGCCAAATCCCTTTAGAAAGAATTCAGAATTATTGTACAAAACTGGAGATTTGGCGCGTTACCTCCCAGATGGAAACATTGAATTTATCGGACGTATTGACCATCAGGTGAAGGTGAGGGGATACCGGATCGAACTGACAGCGATCGAAGCAACTTTACTGCAACACCCCGCCGTCCGAGAAGCTGTCGTATTAGTTCGAGAAGAACAGCCAGGAAATCAACGTTTAGTTGCTTACGTAGTGCCGTATCCCGGATTTGGGCTGACTAATGAAGAATTGCGGAGTTTCTTAAGACAGAAGCTACCGGAATACATGATTCCTAACAGCTTCATCAAACTAGATGCGCTGCCATTAACGCCAAATGGGAAAGTCGATCGCAACAGTTTACCAGCATTTGAAAAAACGCAGTCCAGCGATGATGTAATGGCTCGAATTCTACAACAACTGGAACAGTTGTCTGAAGAAGAAGTGAAAGTAATGCTTTCACAAAAGAGCTTGTCAATCAGCAAAAGTAGTTAGTTAAAATTGGCAATTTAGCTGACTAAAAAAATTAGGAAAACTGTTTCGCAATTCAAGGAGATCAAAAGTGAGTGAGCTTTTAAAGCGTCTTGAGCAACTTTCTCCAGAAAAACGTCAACTTCTGGAAATGTTAATGAAAGAAGAAAGTGTAGCGGCTCAAACTACCTACGTAGCACCTCGCACGCCAGTTGAGGAGGCGCTGGCTACGATTTGGGGTCAGGTACTGGGGATCGATCGAGTAGGCATCCACGACAACTTTTTAGAGTTGGGAGGAGATTCGATTCAGAGTATTCGGATTGTAGCTAAAGCTAACCAAGCAAGTCTTCAACTCAGTACGAATCAACTTTTTGAACATCCGACAATCGCAGAATTGGCAACAGTTGTAGGTGCGATTTCTCTTCGTGAGGCACAACAGGAAGCTGTCGTTGGCTCAGTACCTCTAACTCCTATCCAACAGTGGTTTTTCGAGCGCAATTTTGCTGAAAATCATCATTGGAACCAAGCTTTTCTGCTAGAAATAAATCGAGATATAGACCCCTATTTGTTAGAGGAAGTTGCTCAGCAGCTACTCGTCCATCACGATGCTCTGCGCCTCCGATTTAAACAAAAATCGGGAATTTGGGAACAAGTAAACATCGGTTTGGCAGAAAAAGTCAGTTTTTCTAAATTCGATCTTTCAACTATTCCAGAGTCAGAGCAAAAATCAGCGATTGAAAGCATAGCAACAGAAATTCAAGGCAGCTTTAATTTATCAGCAGGGCCATTGATGAAAGTGGCGTTTTTTGAACTGGGTAATCAAAAAACAAACCGCTTGCTGATTGCCATCCATCACTTAGTAGAAGATGTAGTTTCCTTACGGATACTTCTGGAAGATCTCCAGACAGCTTACGAGCAAATTAGTAGTGGAAAAGCAATTTCTCTTCCGGCTAAAACGACTTCTTTTAAACAATGGTCTGAACTACTGACCGAGTACGCGCAATCGCCAGAGGTTAAGCAAGAATTATCTTACTGGTTAGCAGAACCTCGGAGACAAGCTCAACCTTTGCCGAGGGACTACCCCGAAGGAGCTAACATTGAAGCCTCGACTCGCGTTGTTTCGGTATCTCTAACTACAGAAGAAACTCAAGCTTTACTTCATAAAATTCCGGCAAGTTACCAAACACAAATTAATGAAGTGTTGCTAACAGCTTTGGTACAAACTATTACCGAATGGATGGTCAGACGCGACCTTCTGATTGACTTAGACGTACACGGACGAGAAGAAATTATTGAAGGTGTGAACCTATCCCGCACAGTTGGCTGGTTTACAAACTGCTTTCCGATGTATTTCAACTTGCCAGATGTGGAAACTCCGGTCGATCGGTTGAAGTCGATCGCACAGCAACTTCGCCAAATTCCCAAGCGGGGGATGGGTTATGGTTTGCTGCGTTATTGCGGCGACGATAAGACGATCGCAGAAAAAATGCGCTCTCTTCCTCGACCGGAAATTATCTTCAACTACTTAGGTCAGTTCGATCGCATTCTACTCGAATCTTCTCCATTTCAACTAGCTCGCGAATCTCACGGACTGAGTATTAGTCCCCACAACACTCGACCCCATTTGTTACTGGTTTTGGGGAGAATCTTGGAAGGACAACTGCAAATGAACTGGGAATACAGTGAAAATATTTACCGACAAATCACTGTCGAAAATCTGGCTCAGCGCTTAATGGAAGCAGTGCGTTTGTTGCTCCCTCAGTGACATTTAAAGCGGTCAATGATGCGCGAAAACTTTTGAAAGCTCGGTCACGGAAGAGAGAAATTTATGTGCGGTATTGTAGGAATTTTCTCGAAAGAAAAACCGATTTCGGCAGCAGCGTTAGCAAAAGCAACGCAGGAGTTGAAATATCGTGGCCCAGACAAACAAAATCACTGGATTGCTTCCCATCAACGGGTGGGATTGGGTCACGCTAGATTGAGCATTATCGACCTCGCAACGGGAGATCAGCCGATCGCAAATGAAGACGAACAGCTGCATTTGATTGCCAACGGCGAGTTTTACGATTTTGAACGAATTCAGAGCGATTTGAAACAACGGGGACACCGACTTCGCACCCATTCTGACAGCGAAATTGCACTTCACCTGTATGAAGAATTTGGCACCGAATGTTTGCAGCATTTGCGCGGTGAATTCGCATTTATCTTGTGGGATGAATCGAAGCAACTTCTGTTTGCTGCACGCGATCGCTTCGGCATCAAACCGCTTTTTTACACAATAGTTAACGACACACTTTATCTAGCATCAGAAGCCAAAGCCTTATTTGCCGCAGGCGTGACGGCTCGTTGGGATGAAGAGTCATTTTTTCAACAACTATTTCTTTACTTAAACCAAGACCGCACATTATTTGCAGGCGTTTATCAAGTACCGCCCGGTCATTACCTTCTAGCAACCCATCAAGGCATACAAATTGTTCGCTATTGGGACCTCGATTACCCCACACTTGATGCGCCTCCTCCACCTAGAAACGATCGCGAATACATCGAACAAGTTCGTTACAAATTGGAGGAAGCTGTTAAACTCAGACTGCGGGCAGATGTGCCAGTTGGCAGTTTCCTCAGCGGCGGTCTCGATTCTTCTGCTGTACTCGGTATAGCTGCGAAATATAGTAGCGAACCGATGCGAGCTTTCACGATCGCTTTCGAGGGAGTCGGTTACGATGAAGGGGAAATCGCCCGCGAAACAGCAGCAAAAGTGGGAGCCGACTTTCAGCAGATTCCCGTCAACTCTTCCGATTTTGCTGACAATATTGCCGATGCAATTTGGCACGCTGAAATTCTCGATACTAACTGTCGTGGTGTCGCCAGATATTTACAAAGTCGCGTAGTACACGATCTAGGTTACAAGGTTGTGCTATCTGGCGATGGTTCTGATGAAATATTTGCCGGATACGGTAATATCAGACAAGATTTGCGAGAAAATTCCGCATCTGGTCACAGCACGCCAGCATCTTTAGCTGGGGTACAGGAAGCTTTGGGTTTTGTGCCATCTTGGTTGAAAAACGTAGCAGTAGATAGAGCTTTTTTCCATGTTCTTTTAGCGCCAGATTATGCCGCAAAATTTGCCGATCGCGATGTCTACCGCACCTTTTTAAACCAATTCGATCTGCAAGGACAGCTATTAGGACGCGATCCGATTTTACAATCGCTATATTTATGGTCAAAATCAATCTTGCCTAATTATTCTTTGTTTGCCGAACGTCTGGAAATGGCAAATTCCGTCGAACTCCGGTTGCCATTTTTAGATCACCATCTTTTTGAGTTAGTGCGCCAAATTCCCGTTTCGCTGCTGACATCTGGGACGCGGGAAAAATATGTATTGCGAGAGGCAGCTCGACCTTTTTTGACCGACACAGTTTATAGCCGCCCAAAACATCCTTTCACTGCTCCACCTATTACTCTGACGAACAATCGTTTGTACGCATTGATGCAAGATTCCTTACGCAGTTCCGTGATGGCATCAGTACCGTTCTTCGATCGATCGACTGTGATTGCCTTGCTGGATGAACTTCCCAATATGGCTGAGCGCAAACGCATCGCTTTAGAATCAACGCTGATGATACTATTGTGTACGTTCTTTCTCCAAAAACGATACAATTTATCGTAAATTTCAAATTTTAGATTTCAAATTTAAAATTTTAGGTTAATGCTTGCCGGAGACATTAGTAAATCTGAAATCTGAAATCTAAAATCTAAAATCTAAAATCATATGAAAGTTTTTATTATCATTTGGTTCGGTCAACTTATCTCGCTCATCGGTTCCGGTCTGACGAGTTTTGCACTGGGTATTTGGGTGTATCAGCGCACTGGTTCGGTCACGGATTTTGCCCTCATTTCTCTGTTCACTTTTCTACCTAGCATCTTGCTATTACCCATAGCAGGTGCTTTTATAGACCGCTGGAATCGACGAATAGCTTTATTAGTCAGCGATTGCGGTGCAGGTGTCAGCACTCTGGCTGTTGCTTTACTACTGTTTGCAGGTCAATTGCAAGTTTGGCAAATCTACATCGCTGTGGCAATTAGCTCTCTTTTCAGCGCTTTTCACTGGCCAGCATATCATGCTGCGATCGCACAACTCGTCCCCAAACAACATCTCAGTCGCGCCAGCGGTATGGTACAATTTGCACAAGCAACTTCGCAACTTGTCGCACCCGTACTCGCAGGTGTTTTAGTTACCCAGATTCAAGTCCGAGGCGTCATCCTAATTGACTTTGCAACTTTTCTTTTCGCCTTCGTAACTTTGCTATTCGTCCGCATTCCCAAACCCGAAACCATCACCGAAAGCAAAGAGGAAAAGAAATCTTTACTGCAAGAAACATTATACGGCTGGACTTATATTTCCACGCGCCCCGGACTGTTCGGACTGATGATATTTTACAGTTTCAGCAACTTTACTTTAGGCATTGTCGAAGTTTTGTTGACGCCATTAGTTTTGAGCTTCACCTCTAGTACCGTCCTTGGCACTATCTTATCTATTGGCGGTAGCGGTATGCTTTTGGGTAGCGTTGTCATGAGTGTATGGTCGGGGTTAAAACGCCGCATTTACTGTATACTTGGCTTCACATTATTGCAAGGTTTATTATTATGTGTAGCCGGGTTACGACCCAGCGCCCCACTCATTGCTGCCGCCGCTTTTATTTACTTATTCAGCTTGCCGTTTATCTTAGCTTCCAGTCAAGCAATTTGGTTTAGTAAAGTCGCGCCGGATGTGCAAGGACGGGTGTTTGCCGTACAGCGCACGATCGGCTTATCATCGTTGCCATTTGCTTATATAATGGCAGGGCCATTAGCCGATCGCATTTTCGAGCCTTTGCTTGCCGTCAATGGCCCACTAGCTCAAAGTATCGGACTGATTATCGGCGTAGGACATGGGCGCGGCATTGGGTTAGTATTTATTGTCATGGGAATTCTTAATATCTTGGCAGTTGCTTACGCTTACCTCTATCCGCGTCTGCGCTTAGTAGAAGATGAACTACCAGATGCCATTACACAGAGTGTAACTACCGCAAACGAACATGAAAAATAAATTAATTAAAGCACTCAAAATTGTTGGTACAGGTGTCCTAGCAGTAACCGCTATAGCTGGCGGTTTGGCTTTTTATACTGTTCGTAAATCCTGGCCTCAAGAAACAGGCACAATTAAAATATCCGGTTTAAAAGATAAAGTAGAAGTTTTTCGAGATAAATGGGGGATACCCCATATTTATGCCTCCAATCAACGCGATTTATTCATGGCACAGGGCTTTATCCACGCACAGGATCGCTTCTGGCAAATGGATTTTTGGCGGCATATCGGTTCTGGTCGCCTAGCAGAAATGTTCGGCAAATCTCAACTAGATACCGATAAGTTTTTGCGGACATTGGGATGGGCGCGGGTGGCACAACAAGAGTTAGCACAACTCGATCCGAACACCAAAACAATCTTGCAAGCTTATGCAGATGGAGTGAATGCTTATCTCAAAGATCGCCAAGGCGGTGCTATTAGCTTAGAATACACTGTCCTCAAACAATTAAATCCAAAATATCAGCCCGAACCTTGGCAACCTCTCCACAGTTTAACCTGGGTGAAAGTGATGGCATTGGATCTCAGCACCAGTTTTGATAATGAAATTCAAAATGCTATTTTTGCCAAAAATTTAACGTCATCTCAATTGAATGACCTGTTTCTTCCTTATCCCAAAAACCATCCCATAATTGTTCCCAATCCAAATAATGCCGATCGTTTTGATAAAACTGCTTTAGTTAATCCTTCCTATCCGGCAGTTGATTCTGCCTTACAGCCGATCGCCAAACAGCTTAACACTTTAAACGGCTTATTAGGGAAAACCCGAAATGGCATCGGTTCAAATAGTTGGGTAATTTCGGGTAAGCGCAGCGCCACAGGTAAGCCTATCTTGGCAAACGATCCTCATTTGGGCATTCAAATGCCTTCGATTTGGTATCAAGTCGGCTTACACTGTACTGCCAAAACATCTGATTG
Source organism: Aerosakkonema sp. BLCC-F183 (assembly GCF_041929145.1). Classification (NCBI taxonomy): domain Bacteria; kingdom Bacillati; phylum Cyanobacteriota; class Cyanophyceae; order Aerosakkonematales; family Aerosakkonemataceae; genus Aerosakkonema; species Aerosakkonema sp. BLCC-F183. Next base: position 76,278 of record NZ_JBHFNU010000069.1, read on the forward strand.
TCCCTACCAAGTTAACGGTTTTTCCTTTGCGGGAATGCCGGGAGTTGTCATCGGTCATAACGATCGCATTGCTTGGGGTTTTACCAATGTCGATCCAGATGTGGCCGATTTGTATATCGAGAAAATCAATCCCAATAATCCCAATCAGTACGAAGTTAATGGGAAATGGGTTGATATGAAACTCGTCAAAGAAAATATCCAAATCGCTGGCGGCGATTCCCTTTCTTTGACTGTGCGTTACACCCGTCACGGGCCGATTCTCTCAGACACTTATAAAGATCTGGAAAATTTTAGTAAAAAAACTAGCATAAATCTACCCCAAAATTACGCCATTGCTCTACGTTGGACAGCGCTGGAACCGGGCAATAGCTTCCGGGCAATTTTCAATATGAACCGCGTCCAAAATTGGAATGAGTTTCGCAATACTGCACGAGAATTTGATGTGCCGTCCCAAAATCTCATTTACGCGGATACAGATGGTAATATTGGCTATCAAATGCCCGGAAAAATCCCAATTCGCGCTAGTGGCGACGGGCGCTATCCGGTTCCCGGTTGGACTGACAATTATGAATGGAAAGGTTACCTTCCCTTTTCGCAACTTCCCTTCGCTTTTAACCCGCCCCAAGGATATATCGTCACCGCCAACAATGCGGTAGTTGGACAAAATTACCCATATTCGATCGCACAAGATTGGGATTACGGTTTCCGCGCTAAGCGAATTGTGGATACGATCGAGTCGCAAAAAGCTCCTATTTCTGTAACCTATTTTCAGCAAATGCAAGGGGATAATAAGAATTTAAATGCCGAAAATTTAGTACCGATTCTGCTAAAGATTCCTTTAAATGACGATCGCTTAAAGCGGGTACGCAATATTTTGATAGGTTGGGATTTCCAAGACAATATGGATTTGGCTGCCCCGGCTTTGTTTGAGGCTGTTTGGAAGCACCTTTTAGCTGACACATTTCATGACGATTTACCTCAAGATTATTGGCCTGACGGTGAAGATAATTGGTTTGAAATAGTAGGTCGCTTAGTGCAGCAACCGAATAGCCGTTGGTGGGATAATAAAACAACGCCTGAGATTGAAAATCGCGATCGCATTTTTCAACAAGCTTTTGCCAAAGCAGTGGATGAACTGGAACGCACCTTGGGTAAAGACCCGACTAAATGGCGCTGGGGCAATTTACACACCGCCACTTTCCGCAATGCTACTCTAGGCAAATCGGGAATTGCTCCCATTGAAGCGCTATTCAATCGCGGGCCATTTCCTACTTCAGGGGGGAGTTCAATTGTCAATGCCATAGGTTGGGATGCCAGCAAATCCTTTGAAGTGGCATGGTTGCCTTCGATGCGAACGATCGTCGATTTGAGCAATTTGCAAAACTCCCTCAGCATCCACCCTCCCGGACAGTCGGGTCATGCTTTTCATCCCAACTACGATAATGCGATCGAACTTTGGCGAAAGACTCAATATTACCCGATGCTTTGGGAACGCAGTGCAGTAGAAGCTAATAGCAAAGCTCACCTAACACTAACTCCAAAGTGACTGCGCGACTCTAAATCTAAACGTCTCTGGCTGAGAGTTTCTAAAATTAACGTATCGCGTTTATGCCAAAGTTGAAAAATTTCCTCTCGTCCATCATGAAGAATTTCTGGTGCGATTCTATACGCCTTAGTTTGGTTTCCCTGTACCTCGTCTACCTTAAAATACTCCAGCTTTAATCCCAACAGACTCAGAAGTTTATTGGCGATTTTTATAGAACTAACTGGAGATATTTCTGTTTCCATCGGCATAGTTATACCAATAGTCTTTTTAATTTGCTTGCTGTATCGAAACGCCGTTTCTTTCAGACGAATCAAATCTGCATCTGTCTGACGAAATTCTCGTTCCGGTTCTAGAAATTGCTGTACTCCCAACGCTAAAAGCGCCTCAACTTTCAAAGTATACACATTAATATCTGGCAGAAAAACTTTGCCTTCGCCTCTATAAAGTTGCAGATGCCATTCTTGGAAATCTCTAATTCGGAAATACTCGCTTTCATGAGTTAGATAGTAATGCAGCAGCAATTGCGAATAATATCCCTTATCATCGCGCAGCTTCAACTGCGGAGTTACCTCTACCCCGTAACGCTGTCGCAAGATATATTTATCTATTTGATGTTGTTCTTCATCAGTTAGCGATCGCTTCCCTAACAAGCGATCGTATTCTTTATGGCCGATATCTAAAGCGCAAGCCACCGCACAAGCAGATTGGAATTCTGCTTGCGTGCGAATTCTCTTAATTTGTTTTTTGACAGACTTAGATTTTTGGCTGCGTTCGGAAAATTCTTTTTGCACTTTGACGATTTGCAGTACCAAATTCTTTCTAATTTCGATATCCGCAGAATTTGTTGCCAGCAACGCCATGCGTAAATCCCTAACAATATCGGTTGGAGAAGCATCGCTAATTACATTCACCCGATGCTTTTCTCCCATCAAACCTTCTAACATTGATTGACGATAAAGGGCGATCGATCCATTTACCCTCGCCGCCAACTTAGCCCAAATTCTCAGATGAATCGGATCGCAAATAAAAGGTAAATCTACATCAACCTTATACAAAGGACTCATCAAAGCTAAATTTTCCTTGTGATTTTCCTGATACCATTCCGATAGAACGCGGTAATTTTTACTGCCACAACCAATCGAACCGATACCGCGTTTGGCACACCAGATAAATCGGGGAATATTGGCACGCACTCTCGCTAAAGCTTGTCGCGCTTCCCAATCTGGAATTACTCCTTGAAAGATACCATAAACGCGATCGAAATGTTCCCCATCAATGCTGACACCAGTACCCAGACTGGGAGTGACGAAAACCGCGTCATATTCCAAAGCTTTTTTATTGATATCTTCGACAAAATTTACCGCGTCGTGACCGGATGTGCGGGTTGTTTGACTGCTGACTACTAGCGTTTTGGGATATTTATGCAGTAACTGTTCCAAACGCTGTTTGATGTAGCGATCGATTGTTTCGCAACTGTAACGCCCAGAGCGACTATCGGTAGTAACATAACACTTTTTTCCGGCAATTAAGTCAACTTCCAACTGTTGAATTAACAAGGTTGGGTTTGGGGTATCGTAAAAAGTGACATCCCAACCGCGATCGCATTGCCATTCATTCACCGCTACCCACGGCGAAATCTCAATTCCAGACAGTCCTTTGAGGTAATCTAGGGATAGGTTTGATAAATCGGCATCTTGGGCAATCACTAAACCGCCAGTTTGCAATACGGTAGAAATTAATTGCTGAAATACTCTTAAAATTAACACTCTTTTTTCTTTACAAGTGTTGCTGTTGAGGAGATGCCACAAACATTGTTCGACTTCATCCAAAATGACGATCGCACCCTGCCATTGCGACGGGTTTAACTTCCAAATTGAATCGATGCAAAGTCCAAGCGATCGCGTCTGGGGCATTGGCAGAGGCTGTCTTATTTCTTCACACCTGTAGCTTGTTTCCGCGTCACGGCGATGATTCCCATGCCCTATGCCCCATTTCACCCCGATTTTCTCGCACAAAAACTGTCCTAATTGGATTCTGTGGGTAAGCAATAAGATTGGCTGACCTCTTTTTTTTGCTGCTTCTACAAGCGGTAAAAGCGCAGTGGTTTTTCCCGTACCTTTAGCAGACTTAACTGCCACTAATCCAGATGCGGGAAAAGGCAGATTTTCCAGATAGGGACGGTTGATAGTTAATGCGATCGCATAGCTTAACTCCGTATGGGGTTTGGTTTTGGCGATGTCGGTTTCATAGTCGGCGCTAGCTTGATAAACTAACTCGAAAGCGGCAGCACCTCGCTCAACGATAAAATCATCAACACCTTTTTCTATTCCCGGAAGTCGGATAACTTTTACCGAACAAGATTTGTCAATTAAAAGTTTACCGAGTTGTGCGATCGCATTGTTAACTGCCCGGAGCGTCTTGGGTTTAGTTTCATAGTCAAAACAAATATAAAATGTGCGTACTTTCTCAGTAAATGGGAGAAACTCCGGTATTAGTTGCCGACAAATAACATTACCTTGAAAATCTTTGCTCGATCGGTAGCCGTTACTGATTCCCGGTAATGCGATCGCCACATATCCTTGACTCAACAAAGCAGCTGCTTTCTTAGCACCTTCGCAGATAATTACAGGAATTTTTTCTGCCACCACCCACTGCCAAAATCCCAGAGCTTCCCCAGTTTCTGCGATCGCAATATTCTCTGGCATGGCAACATTGTAGCGCCGAGAAACCTGCTGCCAAACGTGCAAAGGCACCCGCAAACAAAAAACCCGCGTCGGTGTTTTGGGAGGATGTTCGTACTTGATTGACTTGCCCTTTTTGTTGAGCCTGGGACGATTTGGCTTATAGCACCCCCACTTCATCTCGCGCCAATTTTTGAGCGGGTCAAGTCCCGAACACCACCAGCCTCCCGCAGCGATAAAAGCGTGGCGACGAAGCCAGCTACCGTGCCGCATCCCCGCACTACACATAGCAGGCGATATCCACAAACGATCCACGACAGCATCTGCTGTCAGCGAAATGAAATTCAGCGCGGCAAGCTTGCAGTCAATGCCGCTGCACGATACTAATTCTCGAAAGTGTTCCGGATCTAAACTGAGTGGACGCATTTGCTAGAAGCTAGGGGCTAGGGGCTAGGGGCTAGGGGAAGAGGGGAGAGGGGAAAGTGGGGAAGTAAATCCTTTCATCCAAAATCCTCTCATCCAAAATCGGGTGACGCCTCATCGACTCCTTTACTTCCCTGTCGTAAGTTAGAGCAACTGGGATCTAAAACCTTACACTAGCTGTAGGGTATATTGCAACTTAGACTACACTACTATTAGCGTTTTCTTAAAAAACAGCGATCTTACGATTGCCAAATTATATTATTTGTGATATAGGAAGTACCGCAGCTTTGTAGGTTGGGTTGAGGTACGAAACCCAACTAAAGCTTCACTCAACCCAACCTACGGGAGAATGGCGAGAGTATTGTTGTAGCATCGGTAGCACAATTAGACCTCGGCAACAGGTGCCGGGTGTTGTTTCCTTTGTTTCTACGTTTACTGTCATCAATGACATTGCCAATGCCATCGGCACTTCTATTTGTATCGACAATGCAGATGGAAAAAAATTGCTAGATACGCAAAAAATAATGTCCGCAATCAATTAAAAATTATAGCTAAGGGGTAGGAAAGTCAAAAGTCAAAAGTCAAAAGTCAAAAGTCAAAAGTCAAAAGTCAAAAGTCAAAAGTCAAAAGTCAAAAAGAAGCGGGAGGAGGAGAAGTCAAAAGTCTGGAGCATCAGCTTCCTGTTTAGTTCTAGATTGCTATACTTAGTTTATCGTACTAAATTCAGATGCCCACTGATTCTATGATCGATATCACGATTCAAAACTTTGATGATGACCTGAAAAACCGTCTGCAAAAGCGAGCCGAATATTATGGACGTTCGCTCGAAGAAGAAGCCAAAGAAATTCTCCGCGCTGTCTTGACAGAAAACAGTGTCAAACCCTTAAATCTTGTCTTAGCTATCGAGCGTCGTTTTGCCGATTTTGGAGATTTTGAACTCCCGACTATCGCTAGAGAACCCTTACGCGAACCACCTAATTTTGAAGATTTACATGATTGTACTTGATACTAATGTAGTGTCCGAACTGATGCACCCGAAAGGCTCCTTAATACTTCGTCAATGGGTAGCGGCGCAACCAATAACGAATCTTTTTACGACAACTATCACTCAAGCTGAAATTCTTTATGGGATTGCTTTGTTACCTTCTGGAAAACGCCAAACTGAACTCAGCCAAGCAGCTCAATTGATGTTTGCTGAAGATTTGGGTGGGCGAATTTTACCATTTGATGAAACAGCAGCGATCGCTTTTGCTACAATTGCCGCCGAAAGAAGACGAATCGGTAAACCAATCTCCCAAGCTGATGCTCAAATAGCTAGTATTTGTTACACTCGCCAAGCTACTCTTGCCACTCGTAATGTTTCTGATTTTGAAGGGTGTGGTATTACGATTGTTAATCCTTGGGAATCTAACTAAACTAACTCGGATTACCAAACAAATCAATAATTATGTGAGAACTCGCGCTTGGGCAATTTCTCTATCGCCGATCGCACGCACTTGAGAACTAAATAATGAAATAATTGCAACAGTGTGTCCGGTGAGTGTCATAAATTCTACTTCATATCCCAAACCTTTTTGATGTACTAATACTACAGTGCCAATATCGCCTGTTTTTAAACTATATTCTGGTAAATCAGTGGTTAAAGCAATTTGGTCTAATTCAGGAATCATTTTGGGTAATTTGAGCAATTTTATTGTAGTGGGTATGCGCTGACAACATCTTGCACCTGTACCTGCACGCGACTGGTATTAAAATATGCCTTAATCGGTAGTATTGTCCACACCAGCCAGGGGTTTTAACCCCTGGCTGGTGAAAACTTTGTGCAATATATTAGTTATAGCTAATCGCTTTCTACGCTCCATTTACAATGTTATCTGTTCCGTTAAGTGATGACGCTTGGCTAATTACTTTTTGGCGCAATTTTTCGGGCGTTAAATTATTGGGATTGCCTCCTGTTTCATTCCATAATTCAATGCCTAACTTGACCGCTTTAGAATCATTAAAATCAAAATTTAATTTTCCCAAATCATTCCACCAGGCATAATTTTGTAGATCGGAATCGGAAAACCCAGCGGCTTTGCCAACGTAACCGTAGTGAATATTTGACCAGATATCGTAATAAAACTCACGATTGCTATTCCCCCACACCGGATAAAAATAATCATTTGACCCCTTCAAGTTTAAAAGAGAGTCTAATTTGGGCTTATGATCCCATTCTTGCCCGTCGTTTACTTTTTTGTACCACTCATTTTTCGCTGACCATGAACTCCACCAGTTTTTGTTCAAGTTATTTATGTTTTTCGCATAGTCACTTGAGGCATTATTTTTTATCTCCTCGTACATATATTGAAGAGTTGTATCGCCGTCTGCATAATTCAATCCGCCACGATTTTTATCCCAGCCATTATCCCAGGACAAGTCAAAATACGCATCTCCTTGTTTTTCAAAAACAAAAGCATAAACATAATAGTTGCCGCTGTTGCTAGGGGTAAAACTGTATTGCTTGAAAGTTTTGTAATTGTCATTCCTTTCGTAAGCATACTCCCACTGATTCGGGCTTGACAAAAAATTCCAGTTTTTACCGTCAGGACTAACATATAAAAGGAATCCATCATCAGCGTTGACTCGAAACTTATAGGTTTTATTGGCATCAAAGTATGAGGAATTCCACATTCCTGCGACGAAATAGTCAGAACGTCCCATGACAGAGTTACTTCCCCAGGTTACATCTACACCATTTGATCCATCAATCCGCTTGGAAAACGTAGTATCTCCTAGTTTATTCCAGTTCCAGTCCCAAAAAGTAGCTGTCCACGCGGAGGATGATGTTTCAACTAAAATAGGCTGTCCATTGGGACTGATAATAACTTGGTCATTTTCAGACTTTAAAGTCAAAAGATCGGCCTGACTCAATTTCACTCCTCGAACCAAAGCTGAAAAAATTTCTCCTTCATCGCCCAAAGCATCGATCGCATTGACGCGAGAATCTACCGAATGGCCGATTTCTTCAAGAAGTACACTGGCAATCTGGTCTGGATTATTCGCATTTACCTGCAAGAATTCTTTGGAGATGTAAATTGTATTGGTTAGAGCATCAAAGGCCCCATTATAGCCATTGATATCTTTAAGCGGAACTATTTTTATTTCCGGTAGAAGCTTACCGCTGGCCAAGTCTTGAATTAAAGATTTTGCCGATTCCAAATTAAGGTTTTTTTCAAAAGCTATAGTTAGCTTTTTAGAAAAATCTGGTTCGGTAACAAAATTTTCCATTTGACCTATCGCAGTTTTTAAACTGGTGCTTAATATTAGATTGACATCCTTTTCTAGATTGCTGTTTATCTGGTTGTTTAAAAGGCGGCTACCACTAATCTCTGCCAATCCTAAAAGAGGTAAATTAGGAATTTGAGGAGGAGCGGGGAATAAAATTTCAGGTGGCGGGGACGCAGGAAAAACGAGTTGCCGTCCTTCTCTCGCACCATAATTAATTAAGTGGTCTAATAACTGTTCGCCCGTTGTCAATCCTGCTGCCCCTAAGTCTTGATTAGCAGCAGCATAAAAGTTTAAATCAACCTTTGGAGAAAACAAGCGTTTTTCATTGATGCCATAAGTAATTAAATGGTCAAGTAACTGTTTGGGTGTTGTCACACCACCAGCCGCTAAATCTGGATTCGCTCCTCCATAAAAATTTAAGTCAACATAAGGGGAAAAGCTTCGTCCTTCCTTAGTACCGAACTGAAAAAAGTGGTTAAATAACTGTTCGGGATTCACCAAACCAGCGGCTGTTAAATCTGGATTGGTCATCGAGTAGTAGCCAGCATCAAAGGCTTTAGATAGCTCAAACATGAGATTACAACTAACGCTAATATGAGGGTGGTTGCTTCTCCAATCCTATTTTGTAACATCATAATGTGACAAGTGTAAATGGTATTATTTAGCACCCAATTTTTCTAAGTATCCTGAAAAAATTTAGTAGGATTTGGTACAATTCGGTTGACAAAGTAGGATTTGGTAGGATATATTACACAAAATATCTATGTGTATCTACTTATGAATAATATTCAAGATATTTTACAGTGGGCTGATAACTTGATTTTTAATGACACTGGACAACATCTCACACCTATACAAGAAGCGATACTAACGGGTGTTTGGCAACGACAAAAATATCCTCAAATAGCTAAATATTTTAATTGTAGTGAATCGCACGTTAAAAAAGAAGCTGCTAAGCTATGGGAAAAGTTGCGTGAAGAATTAGGAGAAGACCTCAATAAATTTAATTTTCGTTCTAAGTTAGAGAAAAAACATAGCGTTTCCCAAGTTTCCCATTTTGGAGATTGTTTATTACAAGAAATTGATATTAATATTTGTAGCCAAATTATACGAAATATTGAAAATACACAAACCCGATCGCACTCTCCCCCCGACGCCCCCCAAAGCCAAAATCCCTCACCGATCGTCGATTTGACAGACGCACCCGAACTAACTAACTTTTACGATCGCACTTCCGAACTATCCACCCTCAAAGAGTGGATTTTGCAAGCACGCACGCGCTTGATTACTATATACGGATTAAGTGGAATAGGCAAAAGTTCGATCGCATTCAAACTCATCGAAGAAATCCAAACCGAATTCGATTATATTATTTGGCGAAGTCTCAGTGACACTCCCACACTTTCAGCACTGCAAACCGAACTCAAACAATTTTTTGCGCGATCGCAACAAAACCCATTACCCGCACTCATCGATTATTTGCGCTGCGATCGCTGTTTAGTCATCCTTGATGACGTGCAGAATATTTTTAAAAGCGGTCAATTAGCCGGACAATATTTGGCAGAATATGATGATTATAGCAAATTATTTAAACAAATCGCCACATCGTCTCACCAAAGTTGTGTAATCCTCCTCAGTTGGGAAAAACCGAGAGAAGTCGCTACCTTAGAAGCAGAAAATCGCTCCACGCGCACGTTACACCTAAAAGGGTTAGCAGAACAAGCAGAAGAAATTTTGAGAGATAAAGGTTTAACAGATGAGGATAAGTGGTCAGAATTAATTACACTCTATCAAGGTCATCCTTGCTGGTTAAAAATTATAGCTTCAACAATACAAGATTTATTTAACGGTAGCGTATCTCTGTTTTTAGCTGAACAAAATGAAATATTTTTAGGTGACTTAGAACACATTTTAGAATCTCACTTACAGCGTTTATCCGAGTCAGAAAAAAAGGTGAGTTACTGGTTAGCCAGTCAAGCCGAAGCTGTAGATATTTCACAACCAGGCGATCGCGAATTATCCAAATCGGAATTTTGGCAAATCATCCAATCATTAGCGCGACGCGGCTTAGTAGAAAAAGTGCAAATGGGAGCGCGATCGCACTTTCACATCAATCCAATATTTAAAGCCTATATTCAATCCAAATTAAATCATCTCACCGAAAAACAGTTGTAATTGTAGTTGTAATTGTAGGTTGGGTTGAGCAAAGCGAAACCCAACTATTTCTCTCCTCACAAGTTGGGTTTCGTCCCTCATACTAAATCCGGGTTAACGACCCCCGTTATAATGAAGCGCTTTCTGAGCAGGGGAGCAGGGGAGCAGGGGAGCAGGGGAGAGAAGAGGAAAAATATAAAGGGGGTAAATAACCCGGATTTGATATCAACCCAACCTACAAGCTAACAAGTTGGGTTTCGTCCCTCAACCCAACCTACAAGCTAACTACAAGCTCACAAGTTGGGTTTCGTCCCTCAACCCAACCTACAAGCTACAAGCTTAGCTGTAGGGACATTGCATTATAAAATAATGTCAGCAATCCAAAGTTTTAATGATGCCGTGTCCCTACAAAAATATTCGCGATCGACAAATAACGCTCTCTAAGACTTTTTGGTATGAATTTTGTCAAAGATAGCGCCGTCATCGAAGAATTTATTCTGAATGTTACCCCAACCTCCTAAATCTTTAGCTGTAAAGAGCGTTTGCACTTTGGGGAATTTGTTTTCCACTTCTTTTACTACTGTGGGATTAACGGGACGAAATCCTACAGCAGCAAAATCTCGCTGAGCTTCTGGGGTGTACAGAAATTTGACAAATGCTTCTGCAATTTCGCGAGTGCCGTGTTTATCGACATTTTTATCCACAACAGCAATAGGATTGTCGATCGATATATTTACATCCGGTACGGTATACGGGAGTTTGTCGCCAAATTGTTCCGAGAGAATCATTTCGTTTTCATAGGTAATTAAGGCATCGCCCTTACCTTGTTTAAAGAACAGATCGCTGGCTGCACGCGCACTTACGGGTAGCACAGGTGCATTTTTGTAAACTTTGGTAGTTAAGTCCAGCGCTGTATTCTCATCCCCACCAGTTCTGGTTACAAAACCCCAAATAGCAAGAAAGTTCCAGCGGGCTCCGCCAGAAGTTTTGGGGTCGGGAGTCATTACGTTTATGCCATTTTTTGCTAAGTCTGCCCAATTTTTAATATTTTTGGGGTTACCCTCGCGAGTAGCAATTACACCTACAGATTTGGTCACAATTCCATCTGATGGCGCTTCTGTTTCCCAACCCGGTTGAATTAAACCTGCCTTGACAATTTTATCGACATCAAGCGCGAGCGACAGGTGTACAACGTCTGCTTCCAAACCATTAATTACAGCAGTAGCTTGGGAACCGGAAGCACCATAGCTACCGTTGACGTTGACGTTTTGGTTGTGTTCTTTTTTCCACTGCGCTTCAAATTTAGGAATGATGCGATCGTAGGCGGCTTTGGTGACAGAGTAAGAAACTAAGGTGAGCTGAACGTTATTTTTGTTACCAGTCGCGTTGGCAGATCCACCGGCATCAGAAATTTTGCCCGCACAGGATGCGATCGCAATGCTCAAGCTAGTTCCCAGCAAAAACAAGAAAACAAAGCTTTTTAGCGAACTGAAATTTGACCGATTTCCTACCGGGCGTCCCCACAGCTGTCGAACAGCCTGCAATCCTCTCACAAAATAAATCACGATTAGCTCGATCGAGTACCTCCCCACTTTGGGAGTATGTTGCCACTTGCTCATCACAATCCTCCGATAATCTACGATATCTTGAGCGAGATACCGGACTTTGTGGTTATTATAAGCCTTGGTTGCAACACTCGTTTCTCATCGTGCAAGAAGCTTTACATTAGACATCTTCAAAAATGCTTGTGGGGTAGGCATCCTGCCTGCCCTCTGAGATTCTTTTGGCGGAGAGGTCTATTAGACATCTTCAAAAATTCTTGTGGGGTAGGCATCCTGCCTGCCCTTTGAGATTCTTTTGGAGAGGTCTATTCAATTCCGGGGCGCGTAGTTGTTTCAAGCGCCTCCACAATCCCTCAAAATTCGCGACTTTAATAATAAATAAAATTTATCAAGTTAACAAAAAAGAGCATTTGAATCTATCATGAATAAACTTTAAAGTAAAACTTATAGCGATCGATGAAAGTCAGTTAGGGCGTTTTTAATCGCTGAAACCCTTGATTTTAGCCCCTAACTATACCCTTGGCATTCAACTCAAGCTGTGGCAAAACTCACTGCTTAGGTCACATTTGGTTAAATTTTGTCAACAACCCACCACTGTACCCGTAGGGTCAGTGGGGGCTTGAAATACAGCCCTAGTTGACCAGACTCAGGTAGAAGTACCTCCGTTTAAGGCAAGTGTTAAAGTTCCTACCTTGGAATACGTAGCTAGTTCCAAGCTCTAGAACTCAAAAGTTAAACAGCTATTTGGGAAGCAGTGCTTTGAGATAGTACCGACCTTAAACATTGTCGAAGCTAACATTACCCGAAAGGAGGGACAGTAATGTCCAAAGTTTTCGTTACCCGTCAGCAGTGTCGTACCGACAAATGGGGTTTTCCTGTTCGTTACTGCTCTAGAACCAAGTTTCACAAAGGTTTTCAGACAGGTGACATTGTGGAAGCGATTGTCACCTCTGGGAAAAAGATTGGGGCTTACGTTGGTCGGGTAGCCACTCGTGCCACTGGCAGTTTCAATATCTCAACAGCCGATGGGCTGGTTCAAGGCATTAGCCATAAGTATTGCAAACACATTCACAAAAAGGATGGGTATTCCTATGCACAGTAATTTGGACATTTTAGGGGTATTGAACCCCATAAAATGTCCCCCGTTTCCTCCCACCACTGACCCTACGGGTACAGTGGGGGTCTCCACGGGGGAAGACAGATGAAAATTTTACTGTTAAGCGTCCACCCTCCACATGGGGGCGGATCGGCTCACTCCAGCCAAGAACTAGCCTGTGGATTACGCAGCCTTGGGCATGAAGTTCTGCACATTGCCCCCTACAAAACTGCAACTCATCTAACGCAATATCCTGGATTGATGTGGATTCAGGCTGACTTTCCTGGGGATTTAAATATTAGCGCACAGGCGCAATTAGATATCGATCGGCAAGTTCAAGCAGCCTATCTAGAACATGGCCCTTTCGACGTAGTAATTCTCGGTCGCGAATCTTTTCTCTGGCACCTTGAAGCCGTTCGCTCGGTTCATCGCGATAAACCAGTCGTACTTATAGTTCGGGGTGCTTACATCAATAGTCTTGCTGGAAGCAATTCCATTGACCTTGCTGTCAAAGAACAATTGCTTAACCTTTATCGAGGCTGCGACAAAATTGTTTGTATTGCTCGGCATCTTGCCACATCCATCAACCGAGTAGTTGGCGTCAACAACACAATTTTTTTACCAAACCCGATTCATCTTCCTCCTTTCAATCCTACTACTAATCTTCCCGCTTTCAACATAACCTCTAATTACGATCGAAGACAAAAAGAGCCGATTCGTTTGCTGATGGCAGCTCAACTCAAGGCAAGAAAAAAACCGTTAGATGCAGTAGAAATTGTGCGAATTCTGGTTAGGAACGGAGAAGATGTCCACCTGACTGTGTGTGGAGATGGCCCAGATCGAGGAGAAATGTTAAACCGCATCCACCGCTATGGACTGGAAAAACAAATTGTCCTCAAAGGTAGCGTCTCCCGGCAACAAGTACTCGATTGTTTAAATAATGTAGAAACGGTATTACTTTGCTCGGATAATGAGGGGCGACCCCGCGTGCTACAAGAAGCGATCGCAGCTGGTAAAGGAGTAGTCGCCTACGATAATCCCGGTTCCCGCGAAGTAGTCAATGAATGGTTGAATCAATGGCCCTTGGGTCGTCTGGTTCCGATTGGAGATACTATTGCTGCCAGCAGAGCAATTTCAGATTTAGCCGCATATTTTCGGTCAAAACCCGATCCTTTACCTCCGCCACAATTGCCTAACCCGATTGAAGTGCTTTATCAATATGAGTCGATGCTTGAAGGTTTGGAAGTGCGATCGACCAAACCGGAATTAGGCGCTATCCATTGTTAAATTTTTGTTTTTGGCATCTATTTAATATGCCAGTTATATCATATTCCGTAGCATCGGTTGCATAAAAAATCCCTTTCTTATCTGCGTTTATCTGCGTTTATCTGCCTACATCTGCGGTAAAAATTTAACCCCCGATTCCCACAGATAATCTTTCGCATCACTCATATACTACCGATGCCACCGGACATGATATTCGCCAAATGCTAAATCAATAATATCTCCAAAACCAAAAAGCGCCCCCCTTTTTAGGAGAGCGCTTTTCGATTAGCTAAATTTCAAACTTAGCCATTGATAGCAGGAGCAGTCATAGCAATCGGAGCTTGAACACCAGCAGCCAAATCCAGAGGGAAGTTGTGAGCATTGCGCTCGTGCATCACTTCCATACCCAAATTAGCGCGGTTGATAATATCAGCCCAAGTACCAATCACACGACCTTGAGAATCCATCACAGATTGGTTAAAATTGAAACCGTTCAGGTTGAAAGCCATCGTGCTCACACCCAGAGCAGTAAACCAAATCCCAACCACCGGCCATGCACCCAAGAAGAAGTGCAGAGAACGGCTGTTATTGAACGAAGCATATTGGAAAATCAAACGACCGAAGTAACCGTGTGCCGCCACGATATTGTAGGTTTCTTCCTCTTGACCGAACTTGTAGCCATAGTTTTGGCTTTCATTTTCAGTCGTTTCACGAACCAAAGAAGAAGTTACCAAAGAACCGTGCATAGCGGAGAACAAGCTACCGCCGAACACACCAGCTACACCCAGCATATGGAACGGGTGCATCAGAATATTATGCTCTGCTTGGAACACAATCATGAAGTTGAACGTTCCAGAGATACCCAGAGGCATACCATCCGAGAAACTACCTTGACCCAAGGGGTAGATCAAGAATACTGCGCTAGCCGCAGATACAGGTGCACTGTATGCTACGCATATCCAAGGACGCATACCCAAGCGGTAGCTGAGTTCCCACTGACGACCCATGTAGCAGAAGATGCCAATGAGGAAGTGGAAAATCACCAACTGGTAAGGGCCACCGTTGTAGAGCCATTCGTCTAAGCTGGCTGCTTCCCAAATTGGGTAGAAGTGCAGACCGATCGCGTTAGAAGAAGGTACAACCGCACCGGAGATGATGTTGTTGCCGTACAACAGGGAGCCTGCTACGGGTTCGCGGATACCATCGATGTCTACTGGAGGAGCAGCGATGAAGGCGATGATGAAGCAGGTGGTGGCGGTTAGGAGGGTGGGGATCATCAGGACGCCGAACCAGCCGATGTAAAGGCGGTTTTCGGTGCTGGTGACCCACTCGCAGAACCGTTCCCATACGTTGGCGCTGGAGCGCTGTTGAATGGTGGTGGTCATGTGTTTATGATTGCTATGTATTTTTCGAGGTTCGTATGATGTCTTTATTATGGGGGAGGTTGTTAAGGTTTGTAAAGTGTTTTGTGTTGTAGGGTTTTTTATGGGTTGTATAAGTG
>NZ_JBHFNU010000007.1:0-6130 GCF_041929145.1 Aerosakkonema sp. BLCC-F183
GCTTGTACAGTCAAAGCAATCCCGCAAAGCGAGGCAATTATTGTCAGTGTCATCGATACAGGGATGGGGATAGCTCCCGAAGATTTACACAAGGTATTTGAGAAGTTTCAGCAGGTAGGCGATACCCTGACAGACAAACCGCAAGGCAGCGGTTTGGGACTGCCAATTTGCAAGCAAATAGTCGAACATCATGGCGGCACAATTTGGGTAGAAAGTCAACTGGGTCGGGGAAGTAATTTTTCGTTCAGTTTACCTATCGCTGATGCGATCGATGTTCGGCCAGAGAAGATTTCCATAGATATCTTGGTCAGGCAATTGAAAGAAAGCTTCTTACAAGCAGAATCTTCTAGTCCCGATCGTCCTAAAACCATTCTGGTTGTCGATGATGATGAGAACATTCGCACCCTTCTCAGGCAGCAACTAGAGCCAGAAGGTTATAAAATCAGAGAAGCTAAAGATGGGGTAGATGCGATTAACCAAGTCAAAAGAGAAAAACCCGACTTAATCATCCTGGATGTGATGATGCCTCAAATCAATGGTTTTGATGTAGCTGCTGTACTGAAAAACGACCCGCAGACCCTGAATATCCCGATTATCATTTTGTCGATCGTCGAAGATAAACAAAGGGGCTATCACCTGGGGATCGATCGCTATTTTACCAAGCCTGTTAACGCAGAAGAACTGCATAATAATATTGCGTTTCTGCTCTCTCAAGGCACATCAAAGAAGAAAGTTCTGGTCGTTGATGAAGATGCCTCAGCCGTCAACACCCTTTCTGAAGTATTGCAAGCGAAGGGATACAGCGTTACCGAAGCCTCCAACGAACAGGAGTGCATTGATAAGGCGTTAGCAGTAAAACCGGATATGATTGTAGTCAATTCCTTGCTTTCTCAAAACCACAATTTGCTCAAAACATTACGGTTTGAAAAAGGTTTAGAAAATGTGTTTTTTGTATTATTAACAGGTGAAAATTAGACAAAAATGATAGCGAAATAGTTAAATCTTTATGACCGAGGAGGCAAGGCTCGTGAACATTGCAGGTTATCAAATCACCGAACAAATTCAAGCTAGTCTCAATACGCTTGTCTATCGCGC
This sequence comes from Aerosakkonema sp. BLCC-F183, assembly GCF_041929145.1. Classification (NCBI taxonomy): domain Bacteria; kingdom Bacillati; phylum Cyanobacteriota; class Cyanophyceae; order Aerosakkonematales; family Aerosakkonemataceae; genus Aerosakkonema; species Aerosakkonema sp. BLCC-F183. The sequence goes on from NZ_JBHFNU010000007.1 coordinate 1,096, forward strand.
CGTGAGGGAACAGAGTAGAAACACAGTAATTATTAAAACCATCAAAGCAGATTATCCCACGCTCGAAGAAATTACCCGCCTCAGACATGAATATAAAATCCTGCAAAATTTGAACATCGAAGGAATCATTAAACCATTAGCCTTGGAAAACTATCGCAACGGTCTAGCACTGATCTTGGAAGACTTTTCAGGCAGGTCACTCAAAGATTTTATCCTAGAGCAAAAAATTGACTTGACTTCGTTTCTCAGTATCGCGATTCAGCTAGCCTCAGCTCTAGGTCAGCTACATCAAAACCAAATTATCCATAAAGACATTAAACCCCACAATATTATTATTAATGCCGCCACAGGACAACTTAAAATCATCGACTTTAGCATAGCCTCGCGCCTATATAGAGAAAACCCAACTCTGAGCAATCCCAACTTGCTAGAAGGTACGCTTGCTTATATGTCACCGGAGCAAACTGGGCGGATGAATCGCGCCCTCGACTACCGCAGCGACTTCTACTCATTAGGCATCACATTTTATGAAATGCTCACAGGTCAACTACCCTTTAATTCCAGCGACCCCTTGGAATTAGTTCACTGCCATATCGCATTTCCACCGGCACCGCCCCATCAAATAAACCCAGAAATTCCGCTAGCAGTTTCTCATATAGTGATGAAACTATTAGCCAAAACCGCAGAAGAAAGATATCAAAGTGCCTGGGGACTAAAAGCAGATTTAGAAACCTGTCTGACCCAGCTACAAGCAACCGGAAAAATCGAAAATTTCCCCCCTGGTAAGCAGGACTTAATCGGTCAATTTCTGATCCCGCAAAAACTTTACGGACGCGCTAATCAAGTCAAAACACTGATGGAAGCCTTTGGGCGAGTTGCCAGCGGAGCCAGCGAAATGATGCTAGTTTCCGGGTACTCCGGCATCGGTAAAACCAGCGTCGTCAACGAAATTCACAAACCCATAGTACGGCAACGGGGATATTTTATCTCCGGCAAATTCGATCAATTTAAACGCAACATTCCTTATGCTTCCTTAATTCAAGCTTTCCAGCAATTGACGCAGCAAATATTAACAGAAAGCCCTGCAAAAATAGCAATTTGGAAAGAACAATTACTAGCAGCATTCGGTCAGCAAGGTAACGTCATCATCGACGTAATTCCGGAAATCGAACTAATTGTTGGCCCGCAGCCACCCGTACCGCAATTGGGGCCAACCGAATCCCAAAACCGATTTAATCGCGTCTTTCGAGAATTCATCCACGTATTCACCAAAGCAGAACACCCGCTAGTAGTTTTCTTAGATGACTTGCAGTGGGCAGATTCGGCATCGCTGAAATTAATTCAGTTGCTCATAACTGACCCAGATAGCCAATATTTACTACTGATTGGAGCTTATCGAGATAATGAAGTATTTCCCACCCATCCGTTGCTGGTGACATTGGATGAAATTAAAAATACGGGTGCAACGCTTACTAATATTACCCTGCGACCATTGGATATCGAAAATGCGAGCGAATTAGTTGGCGAGACTCTGCACGCTGACACAGAAAGGTCGCAACCTCTTGCCGAGTTAGTTTACAATAAAACTCAGGGCAATCCTTTCTTCTTGACTCAACTGCTCTCCACCCTACATCAAGAAAAATTATTAGCATTTGATTTTAAGGCTGGTTATTGGCAGTGGGATATTAAACAAATTCAAGCGGTAGGCATTACAGATTATAATGTTGTCGAACTGATTGCTCGCCATATTCAAAAACTGCCAGAGCCAACACAGAACGTATTAAAATTAGCGGCTTGTGTAGGAGATAAATTTAATTTAGATGTCCTGGCAATTGTGAATGAAAAATCATCCTCAGAAACAGCAACTGATTTGTGGGATGCACTTCAGGCAGGTTTAATTTTACCTCTGAGCCAAAGCTATAAAATACCCCTGGTATTCGATTCCTCAACATCCTTGGTAATGCCAGTAGAATCCCTGAAAATACGCTACAAGTTTCTACATGATAGGGTACAGCAAGCGGCTTATTCTCTGATTCACGAATCCCAGAAAAAAGCAACTCATTTAAAAATCGGTCAACTGCTTCAGAAGAATGCTTCCGAGGCAGAAATAGAAGAAAATATTTTTGAGATAGTTAACCAACTGAATGTAGGTATTGAATTTATCAGCAATCCAGCCGAAAAATATGAGTTAGCACGATTAAATTCGGTCGCGGCTCGGAAAGCAAAAGCCGCAAATGCTTACGAACCAGCGCTGAAGTATATCACAGTAGGTTTGGGGCTTTTGGCATCAGATAGCTGGCAGTCTCGGTACGAGTTGACGCTGGCACTTTATGTGGAAGCGGTGGAAACAGAATATTTAAACGGGAATTTCGATCGAGCTAATAGCTATGCAGAAATTGTTCTGCAACAAGCTAAAAACCTGCTCGATAAAATCAGAGTTTACGAACTGAAAATCCAGTTATGTGTAACTCAAATGCAGATTCAGTTAGCTATCGATACAGGGTTACAAGCTTTGCAATTGCTGGGAGTTATTCTAGAGAAAGAACCTCCCAAACAACTTAATTTTGATAAATTGGCCAATCTACCAAAAATGACAGACCCTTATAAGTTAGCGGCTATGCGGATGTTGGTCAGTAACATTAATGCTGCTTTTAGCACAAATATTATCCTGTTGTCCCAGCTTATATTTACGATGATCGATCTTTCCATTAAATATGGAAATTCACCCCAAGGCGCTTACGCATATTGTCTTTATGGAATGCTCCTATGCAGTAGAATGGGAGATATAAATACAGGGTATCAATTTGGCAAATTATCTTTGCAGTTGTTGGATGTTTTTAGTGCCACAGAATACAAAACTAAAATATTATGCTTTTTCGACGGGTGTGTCAGACATTGGAAAGAGTCTGCCCAAGAAACTTTAGAATTATTGCTGCAAGGGATTCTCACAGGCATCGAAACAGGAGATATAGAACACGCTGGTTATTGTACTAATCAATATTGCAATCACACACTTTTTACAGGAAAGCATCTAGAATTTACCGAAAAGAGATTTACTCAATATATTGAGTTAATGAAAAAGTTAAATCATACTCTTGTGTTCAATTATATAAGTATCACTAAACAATTTATATCGCAGATGTTAAAAAATAAACACAAGGAGTTGAATTTAGTAGGAAAAAACTTTAATGAAGTTGAAATGCTACCTGTTCTAGAAGAACAAAATAATGCCAATATATTGTTTTTGCTTTACGTAATGAAAACGATACTTGCTTATTTTTTTAAAGCTCCTTCATTGGCTTTGGCAAATGCCAAGACAGGCGAGAAATATGCGGGAATAGGTGTGGGTTTACTGCTCTCAGCGGAATATAATTTATATTTTTCTCTGGCTCTGCTGGCAGTTTATCCTAATACAGAGAAAGAACAGCAAGATGAATATTTGAATAAGGTGGAAGCTAACCAGGAAAACATGAAGCTTTGGGCGCACCACGTTCCAGCCAATTTTCAGCATAAGTACGATCTAGTGGAGGCGGAAAAAGCGCGAGTTTTGGGTGAAATTGGCAGAGCAATGGAATATTACGATCGCGCGATTGAAGGCGCAAGAGACTCCGGCTATACTCAGCTAGAAGCTTTAGCGAACGAACTGGCAGCAGAATTTTATTTCGAGCGTGGCAAAGAAAAGATCGCTCAGATTTATTTGACTGATGCCTACTATGGCTATATTCGCTGGGGAGCGAAGGCAAAAGTCAGAGATTTAGAAGATCGATATTCGGAATTTTTCTTGCGGATGTTAGCAAGAGAAATCCCCGACAGGCAGGAAATGCCGACGATAGATGCCACGACGAGCGGAAGTGGAGCGGTGCTGGACTTGACAACGGTTATTAAGGCTTCTCAAGCGATTTCATCGGAAATCGTTCTCGACAAATTGCTCTCAAAATTGATGCACATTCTCCTCGAAAATGCAGGCGCTCAAAAAGGGATTCTCCTCTTGGTAAAGTCAGAAAATTTAGTGGTAGCCGCCGAAAAATTAGCAGACCGAGAAGAAGTATTGTTGCCTTCGACTCCTGTAGAAAATCCCGATAATCTTCCTTTGAGTATCATCAATTATGTAGAGAGAACACAGAAAAATATCGTTTTAAACGATGCCACTCGTGAGATTAACCTTGTCAACGATACTTATATTACCAAAAACCAAGTAAAATCTCTTCTTTGCGCTCCTATTCTGCATCAAGGGAAACTGGTCGGGATTGTTTACTTGGAAAATAACCTCACAAAAAGTGCGTTTACACCCGAAAGGTTGGAAATCTTAAGAATGCTTTCGGCACAGGCGGCTATCTCTCTTGAGCTAGCGCGATCGGTGAACGAAGTGCAGGACACGGTAGCTTATTTGAAAGCCATAATTAATCATATTGCCGATGGTTTGCTGGTCACAGATATTCTCGGCACGATTACTCACGTAAATCCGGCTTTGTTAGCCATGTTTGAAATGGAAGCTACCGATGCGATCGCGAAAGATTGCCAGTCAGTTTTCAACAGTCAAATTGCCGCATTCTTAACCAAAGCTAGAGAATGTCTAAACGACATTTTAACCGCAGAGGTAGAATTGGCAAACGGTAAAATTGGCAAAGCTGTAGCGACTGCAATCTCTAAAAGCACTTCTGGGGAAGAGTCGGCAATTCCTACCTGTCTCGGCTCGGTAACCATTATTCGAGATATCACCCAAGAAAAAGAAATTGACCGGATGAAAACCGATTTCATCTCGACAGTATCCCACGAATTGCGGACACCGCTCACCTCAGTGCTGGGCTTTGCCAAACTGATTCTCAAAAAACTCGACGATGCGATTTTACCAGTCGTTCCAGAATCCGATCGCAAAGCACAAAGAGCGTGCAAGCAAGTCAACCAAAACATCAACATCATCATCTCAGAAGGCGAACGACTGACAAATTTAATTAACGATGTCTTGGATATCGCCAAAATGGAAGCAGGCAAAATAGAGTGGAATATGCAGCCAACTTCAATAGGAGAAATAATT
>NZ_JBHFNU010000070.1:0-90903 GCF_041929145.1 Aerosakkonema sp. BLCC-F183
GAAACAGCAGCTTGTTGAGGAAGCTGCAAGACGTGGCATGACCCAATCAGAGTTGATTAGGAGTATGATTGCTAGACTACCAGAACCAAATAAAAAGCCGTCCTAGAAGGACGGGGCTTGTATCCCATTATTTTCGGTCAAAAGTCAAAAATAAGAGCAAGAGGGAGTATGGGAGATATAAGAGGGGGATGGAAGCGATAAAAGGCAAAAGTGGCTAAATAAGAACCAATAGATTCTTAATTTTGACTTTTGACTTTTTCTATCCCTTTCTCCGTGTCCCTACAAAATACTTAACAAAAAGCCGCAGCGAAAAGAGAAGTTGCCTGCGGCTTGTCTTTGGTATAATAAATTACTACCTTTGTATAGAAGTACACTAAACTCTTTTGCTTTTTAGCGGATATTTTTTTGAGTTGCTGCATGGAACCTTGCCTTTGCGACCACAGTCATCACTCAATAAAAAACTTTAATAATTTTGAGAATTTGTGGAAGCGAGTGTCGCAAAGATAAAGGCTTTTTTGTATTTATCGCTTCCAGAACTCAGTAAAAAACTTTATGGGTCAAGCTTCTACAAATGCCAAAATCTAGAATTTCCTTCATTTGGGGCTATTACCCATGCTTGATTTCACCACAGACTTAGAGGTCGATCGAATTGCCACAGCCAGAGCCATTAGTGCCGCAGTTGTCAATGTGAGCGGTCGCCAGCGAATGCTGTCGCAAAGAACAGCGCTGTTTTCGCTCAGATTGGTTTGTACGCAAGATCGGGTTGAACGCGAAAGGTTGCGTTCTGTATTGCGAGATGCGATCGATTTAATGGAAAAGTCCCACAAAGGATTGATCGAGGGCGATTCTGACTTGAAACTACCAGGAAAACCCTCATCGGTAGTAAAAGCAATGTACTTTGAACCACCTCTGAACTTAGATCGACAAGTTCGTAAATTCATCCTGGAAGTTAGAGCCTTACTGCAAGCGGAACAAAGTCAACTGACTCAGGATAATCCTCATTTGCGCTACATCCTTAACGTTACATCCGACGAACTGCTAGATGCTTTAGATGCCGTTGTCAGTCAGTATCAAAAAGAAAGCGAAGCCGAGCAGTTGGCGCTTGATATCAATCAGATCGAACTTTATCAGCACAGCTGCGCTGCCACAGCTGTCGCCCAAGCGCAAGCGCAAGAATTGGAAAAAGCACTGCGCGATTTACAACACGAGCGGACTAAGCTAATTCATACCGAAAGAATTTCCAGTCTCGGTCAATTGGTTGCCAGTCTTGCCCATGAAATCAATAATCCGGTTAACTTTATTTACGGAAACTTGACTTACACTAGCAACTATGTAAAAGACTTACTCACTTTGTTGCATCTTTACCAAGAAGAATATCCCAATTCCAGCTGTGTGATTCAAGCCAAAATTGCAGATATTGACCTCAATTTTCTCATCGAAGATTTGCCGCAAGTTATATCTTCGATGAAAGTAGGTGCCGATCGCATCCGTCAGATTGTGGCATCGCTGCGAACTTTCTCTCGAATGGATGAAAAGGAAATGAAGCTGGTAGAGCTTCACGAGGGCCTCGATAGTACGCTGTTGATCTTGCAAAGTCGTCTCAAAGGCAAAAGCGATCGGCCTCAGATCGAAGTAACCAAAGAGTACAGCGATTTGCCTTTGGTGCAATGCCACCCAGGTCAAATTAATCAAGTATTCATGAACCTTCTGAGCAATGCCATTGATGCCTTAGAAGAAAGTGGGAAATGGGGAGAAGGTCAGAGAGGGAGATATACCCATTACACATTACCTCAGATTCGCATTCGTACAGAAGTCCTACATCCCGATTATGTGACTGTGCGGATTGCCGATAATGGGCCAGGTGTGACAGAGGAAGTAAAAGCGCAACTATTTGACCCCTTTTTCACTACCAAGCCGGTAGGTAAAGGAACTGGGTTGGGGTTGTCGATCAGCCATCAGATTGTCGTAGAAAAACATAGAGGGTCACTCCGGTGCGTCTCAGAACCCGGACAGGGAACTGAGTTCTGCATTGAAATTCCTATTACTCACAAGCAAAGATCTGCCAATTTTGGGAATAAAAGTTTCGTGCCTGTACCATCTCCCACAGCTCCTACATTGCAAGGCGCTGCCGAAGATAGCGCAAATAAGGAGAGTACAGCCAGCTCAAACCAAGCAAAAACCTGGAATCCTCCGGGCAAGAGCGGCATTTGCGGTTAGCTTTACTCCTTGTCTGCTCGGACTGGTAACGGCTAATACTAAATCCGGGTTAACGACCCCCGTTATAATGAAGCGCAGGGGCGCAGGGGCGCAGGGGCGAGAAGAGGAAAAATATAAAGGGGGTAAATAACCCGGATTTGATATAATCCCCGATCGTGTCTTTTGTTAACTTTCTAAACTAAGACCGCCACCATAGCTGTACTGAGCTTGGAGGTACTGGGAAAGGCTTTTTCAGGGTATTTGTGCTTATCAATCGAGTCAGACCAATTTGCAATTTTGTAAATTTTGATTCATTTTGCTCGCCCAATCCAAAATATTATATAAATTTCAACCCAAATTAAAGCAAATTTATCAGAAAAATTTGGCTTTAGTTTAAAACAAAAAGTTGATTATAAGTCAAATTTTAAATGGTTAAGAATTACTGACTTAACAATTTTTAGCAAAAATTAAGCATTTGCATAAAAAAGCTTAAAACTTATACGCAACTAATACTAGAAAAGGCTTACCAATGCAGAAGAGTTTAAGCAATCTGGACACAAGAATCAAATGTTCTTCAGGTATAACTATGCTAGGCTCTATATCCCTTTTACCTCGGCTATCCCCTGTGCTCCCTTATGCAGATCGATGTGAAATTGCTTGGATTCAAGATCCCCACAAACGGAGCGCATTGATGCGAAAAGTTATTGAGCGCATCTGGAACTCTCTGGAAATAAAAGTAGGAGCGATACATGGGTCGTTTCTACTTCAGACGGCAGTGGAAGAGGTAGCCAACCTGTTACATTTAGATTGTTGTAGTTTTTTGTGGTACTTTCCCGAAACGCAAAGGGTTCAAGTAGTCTACGAGGAAGTTCGCAGTCATCAAAAATCTATACAATCTATACAGTGGGGGTATGATTGGTTAGAAATTTTTGGCTCGGCAGCAAGTACGCTCACCCAAGGCCAATTGGTAGTCAACTGCGGCTCGTATCCAGCACCATCAGCCTACGGCGGTATTATTAGATTGTTTTCGCGATTGCAAATGGGAGGATTTGCAAAACCCAAATTGAAGCTGAATAGGGCAGGGGTTTCCCCTAGCTTACAGATGCAGAAAGACTTCGCCACCCTGTTGGTGCCTGTCTGTAAGGATAGCAGGGATGGAACATCTGGGCAGGAAAGCAGAATTGGATTGATTGCCTGTTTGCGCGATCGCCCTCGTCATTGGTCATCAGCTGAAATAGAAATCGTGCAGTTGCTCGCCCAGCAGTTGGAAATCGCCATTCGTCAGACTCAAGTTTACGAGCAAAGTCAAAAACAAGCGCAGCGAGAAAAACTGATTAACCAAATTACCAGCCAAACTCGCCAAACGTTCGATTTGGAGACAATTTTAACTTCTGCGATCGGCCAGTTGTTGGACGCCTTGGAAGTAGACCGATGTCTGGTTCACTTAGTAGAAGATTGTCGCGAACCAGAGCGAGGAAGTAAAGGAGAATGCCAAATTTCCATTTGCCAATTTTCCCAAACGAAATCGGAAAGTTTTTGGGAAACAGCCCATCGAGCTGCCTACCGACGCCAGCATCTTTACGAGGTTTATCGAGAACCTTTTTGTGCTTCCATAGATGATTTTGATACTCAAGGGCCGATTACGCACTGGGTAATTCAGTATCTTCAAACAGTTGTTATTAACGATATTACTCAAGATCCGCGCATCGGAACGCAAAATGAAGAATACCAAAAAGCTAGTATTAAATCTTCTCTAGTTGTGCCAGTACAGGCGAATAACGTACTGCACGCCATTCTTTATCTAAACCAATGTTCGTACAATCGGTATTGGTCTAAAAGCGATCGGGAATTAGCCGAAGCAGTTGCCAACCAACTGGCTATCTCGATCCAACAAGCTTGTCTTTATGCCCAAACTCGCGCCTCAATGGAGCGAGAGTCTTTTCTACGTTTAATCAGCGATCAAATTCGCCGCACTCTTAATTTAAAAACGATCTTACAGACATCTGTGCAGGAGGTACAAAGCTTATTAAATACAGATCGGGTAGCGATTTATCAATTTACGGAAGACTGCCAAGGTGAGGTGGTTGTAGAACAAACAAAAGGCAACAGCATCTCTATTCTGGGACAAATGACTCAAAATAGCTGTTTGCCGAGTAAGTGCGTTTATCCATACCAAGGAGAACGAGTAGAGGCTATTAATGATGTATTTAATGGCGACTTAGATGACAGTTACATCAACTCACTGCGGCAATTACAAGTACGAGCTAGTTTGGTTGTACCTATACCTAGAACGGCAGAATTAGTAGAAACTGCAAATGATAAAGGAGGAGAAAGCGAGCCAAATTCCGCTAATTTCCCTCTCCCTACCCCTAGTTCTGTCTGGGGCTTGCTGATCGTCCACGAATGTCAAAAGCCGAGAGTTTGGCAAGAGTGCGAAGTAGAGTTGTTACAACAGCTGGCCACTCAGGTAGCGATCGCCATTCAGCAAGCGGAACTGTACGAACAAGCTCAAAAAAGTGCCACATCGGCTCAAACGAAAGCAGAAGCATTGGAACAAGCCATATACGACCTCCAACAGACGCAAGCGCAATTAATTCAGACTGAAAAAATGTCGAGTCTCGGCCAGCTGGTGGCTGGTGTGGCACACGAAATCAACAATCCAGTCAATTTTATCTACGGTAATCTAACTTACGCAAACAAGTACAGCCAAGACCTGCTCAGGTTAGTAAATCTTTATCAACAACACTATCCCGAACCTGCCTCTGAGATCCAAGAGTGCGCCCAAGATGTCGATTTGGAATTTATTATTGAAGACTTACCCAAAATTCTATCCTCGATGGAAGTGGGTGCCGATCGCATTCGTCAAATTGTCCTCAGCTTGCGGAATTTCTCCCGCATTGACCAAGCCGAAATGAAACCGGTGGATATTCACGAGGGTATTGACAATACGCTGTTGATCTTGCAAAATCGTCTGAAAGCTAACGCGAGTCGTCCTCAAATCGAAGTTATCAAAGAGTATGGCAACTTGCCCCTAGTAGAGTGCTATGCCGGACAGCTCAATCAAGTGTTTATGAACCTTTTGAGTAATGCGATCGATGCGCTAGAAGAGTTAGAAAATGCTAAAGTTCCGACATTAGAAGGTTTCAACCCTACCATTCGCATCTGTACGCAAATGTTACAGCCCGGTTATGTTACAGTGAGGATTGCCGATAACGGGCCGGGAATAAGTCCGCCAGTCAGAGCGCGACTGTTTGACGCCTTCTTCACCACTAAGCCTGTCGGACGGGGTACAGGGCTTGGCTTGTCCATTAGCTATCAGATTGTCGTGGAAAAACACAGAGGAGCCCTCTGGTGTGAGTCAGAACTCGGAAAAGGCTCGGAGTTCTGGATTGAGGTTCCGGTCTGCCCAGAGCGGTAAACTTCTTTGCCGCTCAACTCATTCACAATCAGTTAGGTACTCCAACAACATCGGCCATTGGGTATAGTGAAAACCTACCCAATGCCAGGTTTATATTACATAAAAAATATTGTTTTACTTACTATAATTTAGTAAGGCTAGCTGTATAATAAATATATTTTTTCATAAAACTTCCCACTTTTAGTAGTGCAGAAAACAGGCTATAAAGCTCCCTTTAGCATATCGTGACTGATTATGGTGTGTTTTAAAACACAAAATAAAGTGACTGATATCACGACTAACCTATGCTACGTTTAGCAGCGCTTTATCCTATATCTCAAAATATACTTGTTTATACTCTTACCTTCCCATATGTGTACTTCGGACTTAACTGCCGACCGTTAAGGTTTAAAACTTAAGGTAACGCAAACAAGGACTGTGCAGTGCATCAAAAGTAAGCGGTCATAATTCAATAAATTGTAAATTTAAGAGGAGTTCAGAAAATGAAATTTACAAAAAAAAATATTAGCAAGGATTTATACTTTGATTTAATTAGGGAGTGGAGAGAACTTTTTTTGATTAAAATGATGTTACTAACGTTTATAAATATAATATGGTTTTGGATAAAATTATTAAGTAAATTATTAGGATATTTTTGTTCATACAAAAACCTGAAAAAAATAAATTTTGCTGCGATAGATCCAGGCAAAAAATATATTTACACTTTAAAAAAGCCACAACAAAATATGAAAATCAAACCCGAAAAATCTATAGACTATCGTCAGCAAATATGCGATTGTTTACGCAACGTCAATACCAAAGCGCAAGCTAAATTGCTAACTCTCAAACATCTGAAAAATAAATTAGAAAACCCAGTCCAAGAGGGCACAGATGAATTACGCATAGCCTTTCAAGAATTGCAGAACAAAATTGCAGAACTTAAGCGGGCAGAAGAAGAACTTAAAGAATCGCTTTCTCTTCAACGAGCAGCCCTTGAATCAACTGTTGACGGCATTCTTGTGGTTAATAAAAATAGAAAAATAGCAACTTATAATCAAAAATTCGTCCAGATGTGGCGTATTCCTGCTGATATTATAGCCTTAAAAGATGACAAAGAAGCCCTATCTTTTGTCGTCTATCAGCTAAAGAACCCGGAAAGTTTTCTTGCTAAAGTGGGCGAAATGTACGCCCAACCGGAGGCAGAATCTTGCGATGTTTTAGAATTTAAAGATGGCAGAATTTTTGAACGCTATTCACAGCCTCAGCGTCTGGGAAAAGAAATTGTTGGTCGAGTTTGGAGCTTTAGGGATATCACAGAAAGGCGGATGGCAGAGGAAACTATTCGCTATCAGGCTCTGCACGATCTTTTAACAGATTTGCCTAACCGAATACTGTTCAACGAGCGGTTGTCTGGGGCATTAGTAAATGCAAAAAGCAACCAAGGAACGATCGCTGTGATGTTTCTAGATTTGGATCGTTTTAAAACAATCAACGATACCTTAAGTCACGCCTGCGGCGATCAGTTGTTGCAAATGGTTGCGGAACGCCTAACAAGTTCGCTATGGCAGCACGACACAGTTGCTCGCTGGGGAGGGGATGAATTTACTCTGCTGCTACCTCAAATTTCTTGTGCAGAAGATGCTGCTAGAATCGCCCAGGTAATTCTAGATACTCTTAAGCAGCCTTTTAATATCGAAGGACATCAACTTCATATCAGCAGCAGCATTGGTATTTCTTTGTATCCCCATGATGGGGAAGATGGGGAAACACTTTTAAGAAATGCCGATGCCGCCTTACATAGAGCGAAAGAACAAGGTCGCAATAATTACCAGTTTTATACTGCGGCTATGAATTCTCACGCTTCGGAACTGTTGATGTTAGAAAACGAGCTGCACCAAGCTCTAGAACGAGGAGAATTTGTTGTTTACTACCAACCTCAGATTAATACCAACACAGGTAAGATCGCTCAAATGGAAGCTTTGCTGCGTTGGCAGCATCCTGAGTTCGGGTTAGTTTCTCCAGCAAAATTTATTCCTTTGGCTGAAGAAAACGGTCTCATCATACCGATAGGCGAATGGGTACTGCGGACTGCCTGCACTCAAATTAAGGCTTGGCAGGATGCAGGTTTGCCACCGCTATGCGTAGCGGTTAACCTTTCTGCCCGCCAGTTTCAGCAACCTAATTTAGTGGAAATGGTGGCGCGTGCTTTGCAGGAAACAGGTCTGGAGAATCATTTTTTAGAGTTGGAAATTACTGAAAGCGTTGCTATGCAAAATGTAGATTTTAGTAGGTCAATTTTGCAAGAATTGCACAACATGGGTGTGTCTATTTCTATGGACGATTTTGGCACTGGATATTCTTCACTCAGTTATTTGAAAAAGTTTCCGCTTGATAAACTAAAAATTGACCAGTCTTTTGTGCGCGAGCTGGCGACCGATCCCAACGATGGGGCTATTATTGCGGCGATCGCTGCTTTGGGAAAAGTATTGAATCTTACAATGGTGGCGGAAGGGGTGGAAACAGAAGAGCAAAGGGATTTCTTGCGAAGTCTTGAATGCGAATATATGCAGGGTTATTTGTTTAGCAAGCCGCTATCGCCTCAAGATGCAACCGAACTGCTGGAAAATTATCGATCTAGCCCAAACCCAGTTATAACTATAACTCCTTCTAGCTATTGTTCTCTTTGCTTCAATAAGCGCTTTAATAAAGGATTTGTGCAATAATTGAAAGCTGGAGATCGGTAATCGCTTTTTGCTAGATGTCGGTAAGCAATCTCCCTCCAGAAGTTCGCAAGTTTCTCCCTTACCGCCCTTCGCCCGTTGAGCAAAAAGAATTTTTGTTTTCACGAGTTTTTCACATTTAATCACTACACTAAAAATAACTGAACCTACTGAACTTTAGAGCCCAAAACTTCCTAGATAGTCAGGGAATAAATTTATGATGCAAGTCCAGCTTTATTTAGTTACCCATAGCATCTCCGAACTATTTGTTAAAGCTAGTAAATCTGGAAAAATGACTGCGAGCGAGTATTATAAACTAATAGCCACACTCGCAGAAGTTTCAATTAACGAAGAAGATTATCGTTCCGCGAAACGACTTATTCATGCCGTGCGTAGAGGATGGGTGCAAGTCGTGGGTATTGATGCTGCTGGGGAGAATAATACCAGCTGCTTGCCTAGCACAGGATGTTAAAACAAAAAAAGACGCGATTATTCGCGCCTCTTCAAACTAAAAACTAATAGCTGAATACCTTTTCAAGACTATAGTTTCGTGCCGCATTCAGGACAAAAATTGTTACTAGCGACATTTTTAGCACCGCAATTAGTGCAATAAATTAACTCGACGGCTTTCTCCAACTTCTTGCGTTCTGGCAAACCAATCATTTGAGAATTGCTCTTACCGGGTGCCACCATCGGATAGCAGTTTTCATCCCTCTTAACGCGGACATCGAGCAAGACGGGGCCATTGTGTGCTAGCATTTCGGCGATCGCATCCTTAAGTTCTGCTCGACGCGATACAACTATCCCCTTAATTCCATAGGCATCTGCCAGCTTCACAAAATCCGGCATTCCAACTTCCATATTAGAGGACGAGTAGCGCTCCTGATAGAATGCTTGCTGCCACTGGCGCACCATTCCCTGCCAACCGTTATTTACGATCGCAATCTTGACATTTATACCATACTGTGCTAAAGTTCCGAGTTCCTGAATATTCATCTGCACGCTGGCATCACCGGCAACGCAGATCGCCTCTTCATTAGGCAGTGCCATCTTCACACCCATTGCCGCTGGCACACCGTAACCCATCGTGCCCAACCCAGCACTGGAAATCCAGCGACGCGGGCCTGTTTTGAGGAATTGCGCGGCCCACATTTGGTGCTGACCGACATCGGTAGTGTAGTAAGCATGAGGTGCTTGACGTCCCAACTCGGCAATTACTTCTTGGGGCGAAATCACATCCGGATATTCCGGCACAATCAAAGGATAATCTTCACGCCAGCGATCGATCCTTTGCAACCACTCCCTAGTTTGAGTGGCGTTTCCAGAAGCACCAGTTTCGTGACATCGACGCAGCACATCCATTAGCACCTGCCGCACGTCGCCCACGATGGGAACGTCTGGAACCCGGTTTTTGCCAACTTCAGCGGGGTCAATATCGATATGAATTACTTTGGCGCGAGAAGCAAACTCATCCAACTTGCTGGCCACCCGATCGTCAAAGCGAGCCCCCACAGCAATCAGCAAATCGCACTCGCTCACGGCAAAGTTAGCATAAGCCGTCCCGTGCATCCCCAACATTCCCAAACCCAGCGGGTGATTTTCGTCAAAAGCACCCTTACCCATCAATGTTGTGGTCACCGGAATTTGGAACCGCTCAGCCAATTCCATAATTTCTGTATGGGCACCCGATGCGATCGCCCCACCTCCCACATACAGCAGAGGTTGCCGCGCTTCCCGAATCAAACTTACCGCTTGGTTAATTTGGCGGGGATTGCCCTTCACCGTCGGACGGTATCCAGGGATCTTCACCGAACCCGGATCGACTGGCACGTAGTCAAACTCTTCCAATCCCACATCCTTGGGAACATCGATCAAAACCGGCCCCGGACGTCCTGTACTGGCGATGTGGAACGCCTCCGCCACTATCCGCGCCATGTCTCTGGGGTCGCGCACCACATAGGAATGCTTCACGATCGGCAGAGTAATGCCGTAGATATCCGTTTCCTGAAAAGCATCGGTGCCGATCGCCGCTCGACCCACCTGCCCGGTGATAATTACCATTGGAATCGAATCCATGTGCGCCGTGGCAATACCCGTTACCAGGTTAGTCGCTCCAGGGCCAGAAGTACCGAAGCAAACTCCCACCTGACCCGTAGCACGCGCATAGCCATCCGCCGCATGGGCAGCGCCTTGCTCGTGTCTGACCAGGATATGCTTTATGCCACCCGCAGCTTCGGCGCGGTACAGCTCATCGTAAATTGGGAGAATTGCACCCCCTGGGTAGCCAAAAATATGCTTGACGCCGTGGCGCTTGAGACTGTCAATTAGGGCGAAGCCACCGGTTGCACGCCTAACAGTCTCGATCGATGTACTTTCTTCGCCACCACAGGATTCTCTTTGAGACACGGTTTGGGAAGACACGGAGAGGGCACCTCCAAATTGGGTAAGTCAATTAGATCGGAAAATTGTATCTAATAATACTTTAGTATTTCGGATCGCAATCGATCGGGGTTGGAGCGGCGGCAAAATTTTGAGACCGCCATACCAGCCAATTCAATTGTGATACCTATTTCGGGAGAGAAAATTCCTGCTATGCGGCTTCGTAATATTTCTAAATCACATCTTGCAAGACATGGCGGGTATTCCGCCAAGCCCAAACCCCAGCCACGCATACAAGTAAACTCATCCCCAAGAGAACTACCCGCAAACCCAGGTTAGCACCTCCTTCGTCGGCTCCCAAGAGATTGTTAAGGGCGTCGGTTAGTGGCCCTGTAATGGCGAGAGGCAAACTCAGAGCGATGTTAACCGCATTGTTTTCAAAGCCAAACACAGTACCGCGCATATATTCTGGCGTTTGCTGTTGAATCACCGTCTGCATTGGCACGCCGATCAAAGCCGCTCCCACACCTAAGAATACACTCAAGCCCAAACCCAGCCAGATTTTGGTCGTTAAGGTAAACATGGCCAAAACAAAGCTCATAATAAAAAAACCAACCAACGGTAAGGGTTTGCTATGCAGGCGATCGCCCCAATACCCTAAAATGCCCGCACCGAAGACCATTCCTATCCCAGCTGCCCCCAACAAGAAGCTAAATTCACCATTTTCGTTATTCAGACCGATTTGGGGTGCCAGTTCGATCGCCAACACCGTTAGCGCTGCAAACACTGAGTATAGAATCGTCAACTGCACCATAGCGTTACTTACCAGGCGGTTGTGCTTCAAATAGCGCAAGCCTGCCTTTAAATCGGTTAGGGGATGGGCAGCAACCTGCTTATCCGCAATCCTTTTTTCTTTCGATCGCATGAATTGAATTATTACTGCTGACAGCAGGTACAATCCACCAACGAAAATCTCTCGACCGTAATCTCCCCCCCACTTGTGTGCCAAATTGAGCATTGGGCTGCCAATAATCATACCCACAATCAGAGCGCCCATCGTTGATGCTGCAAATAAAGCATTCGCCGACATCAATTCTTCGTGACGCACCACCAGCGGGATAGCCGCCTGCTCGGCGGGAGCAAAAAATTGCGTTACAGTCGAAATCGCAAACGTTAGCAACAACAAGATCAAAAACTGTTCTGGCTGTTTTGGTAGCAACGCCAGCACTATAATCAACAGCTCCCTAATTACATTGCTGGCGATCATCGTTTGCTTCTTGGAGAACCTGTCTACAAATATCCCTGCTCCCGATCCAAACAAAATCGCCGGCAGGGTGAACGCCACCATCGCCGCCGATCGCATAGAATTGCCAAAGCCCTGCTGTGCTTGTTCTTGATACTCTGCCACCAGGGAAATTAGCAAAATAAAGAAAACCTTATCCGCCACTTGGGACACAATCTGCCCAATCCACAGCGCCATAAAAGGTCTTTTTTTTAGTAGATTCCCAAACCCGTTACTAGAAGCAGTGGAAGGGTCAGTTGGAAACATAACAACGTTAATAACTGCTATTGACTAACACCAAGTTACCTGCTTTTCTCGCTGAGAGCTAGGAGGGGGAAGTGGGGGAGTGGGGGAGTGGGGGAGTGGGGGAGCTCTTGAGCGGAAGAATTAATATTTTCCCTCTTCCCTAATCCCTCTTCCCTAATCCCTCTTCCCTAATCCCTCTTCCCTAATCCCTCTTCCCTAATCCCTCTTCCCTAATCCCTAGTCCCTAGCCCCTAATCCCTAATCCCTTTTCCCTTTTCCCTTTTCCCTCTTCCCTAGTCCCTAGCCCCTAATACCTAGCCCCTATTTCCCCATACCGCTCTAACAGCATAGTCAAAAATTGGGCTGCACTGAGACTTTTTCGTTGTTCGGATTTCCCGCATTCGGAGTGTATCCACCAACCGATCGTTGTCTGAGGCGATCGCCAAAGTTCCAAATGCCTCACTTCTGGGTCAGCATAGAAATTATCTTCCCCAGTTCCCAGTACAGCAGAACTCCAATGTGTAAAATAATCGTGGCTAAGTCGGTGAATGGGAAAGTTACCCCCCAAAGGTACACCCCAGCCATCTAAAGCGATAAACGCTTTCACATTACCTGTTAACGCCTGCCACATCCAAGCCGCTCCAATCGCACCAACAACACCAGCACTGAAACTAATGAATACTAGCGGTACGGGCGATGAGTTTCCATCAAGAGGATAGATACCGCTGTTGCCCAAAAATTGCAGGATGTGAAAGGCTGAGTATGCTGGGTATTCTTGAATCGGAAAAATCAGTATATTTTCGGTTGCTCTGCCGTTTGATAAATTACCCGACGATCGCCATAGCAATCCGTCTGCAAAACTTTTCGTCAGATCCGGCTCGTGAATTCCAGGGCAAATAATCACGCTCATCAGCTTAACGCCACAGTCAGCGGTTTACAAAATTTTTTCTGCGCCACTAATTACCTTTGATTTTAGCTTGTGCATTATAGTGCTTTTTTCTCTAATCATCTATTTATATATACAATTTTTTATATTATCAAAACTATGTAAACTAACCCCTGTCAGAGGATTATTTAGGGCATCCTGATATTAAGACCTTACCAATATTTGCTCCTCTTGTGATGCCTAGTAAAAAAATAAACTCTACACAAAATTTTTATGAAACCAAGAAAATCATCTAGCAGTCTGGAAATATCGGGGTATTCACCATGAGGAACTTCTCCTATGGGATGTGGCATCTGCGGCTCGCGATCGTCGTTGGCTTCTTAATCGGTACACTTCTTTTCTCGTCAGGTCTGAAGCTACAAAAAGAGCAATTTATTTTAAGCGCAGAAATACTAACTCTAATTCTTTTGGCGATCGGATTTTGCATCGCTCAACTCGGCTGGCGGCGCGTCAAGGAACTCGAAGCAATCAACCAAGAACTGCAAAAAGAAATCGGCGATCGCAAGCAAGTTTTAGATGAATTATCGAAATCTAAGCACAAATACCAATCACTTGTCAACTGGATTGATGGAATTGTCTGGGAAGCCGATGCACAGACTAAACAATTTACCTTTGTCAGCCAAAAAGCCGAGCGATTGCTGGGCTATCCGGTTAAAACTTGGTTTGAGGAGGCAAATTTCTGGAAAAACCATATCCATCCAGATGACCGAGAACAGGTACTTAACTTTTGCCATCAAAACATTCAAAGCAAAAAAGAATACGATTTGGAATATCGCACGATCGCAGCCGATGGGCGGGTAGTGTGGTTGAGGAATATTGTTACGGTAATTACGGAGAGCGATCGACCAGTAAAAATACAGGGAGTGATGGTAGACATCACCGCACAAAAGCACGCAGAAACAGCACTGCGAGCAAGCGAAGAACGCTATCGTCGCATCATCGAGACAGCTAACGAAGGGATCTGGGTTCTCGACAGCCAAAACCAAACAATCTTTGCTAACAAAAAAATGGCAGAAATGTTGGGTTATAACCTTCAAGAAATGTTGGGTATGCCGCTATTTGCCTTTACAGATGAAGAAAATCAAGCCAGCGCTGCTGCCAAAATGGAACATCGTCGTCAATGTATTCAAGAACAATACGATTTTAAATTCCGCCGCAAAGATGGTTCTGACCTGTGGACAATGGTATCTGCCACTCCCATCTGCGATCGAGACGGGCAATACATGGGCACATTGGGAATGATTGCCGACATCACCGAGCGCAAGCAAGCAGAGGCAGATCTGCAAGAAAGCGAAGAAAAATATCGGCTCCTGTTCTCAAATGAGTTAGATGCCATTATTCTTTTTGATATAGAAACAGGTCTTTTTTTAGATGTAAATAATTCTTTTTTACAAATGTACGGATATAGCAAAGAAGAAGCCCTAAAACTGACACCTGCGGATGTAAGCGCGGAAGTAGAAAACACTTATTCTGCCATCAACAAAGCAAGCATTACAGGCAGCGCTCATATTTTTATTCGATGGCATAAGAAAAAAGATGGCACCGTATTTCCGGTTGAACTTTGTGCGGGAACATTTATTTGGAAGAGTCGCAAAGTAATGTGTTCGGCGATTAGAGATATCACCCAGCGCAGGCAGGTAGAAGAAGCACTCCTTCAGAGCGAAGCGCGACTCAGACTAGCCTTAGAAGCTGCCCGTATGGGTACGTGGGATTGGAACATATTAACTAACGAAGTGATGTATTCCGAGCAACTGAGGCAGATGTTCGGTCTCCCCCCAGGAAGCGATCGTCTCACTCAGGAAGCCTTTCTCGATGCCGTTCATCCTGAAGACCGCAAATATGTTTTGCAAACTATCGCTAGAGCGCTTGGGAAAGGGGTAGAATACGCGCTGGAATTTCGAGTCATTTCTCCGGATGGGATAGTGTATTGGATCGGCAACAAAGGCCAAGTTTACTATGATGAAAACGGCAAACCCATCCGGACGATCGGTGTAGCGATGGATATTACCTCGCGCAAGCAAGCAGAAGCAGATCTGCGCGAAAGCGAAGAACGTTGGCAGCTAGCTTTGCGCGGCAACAATGATGGCATTTGGGACTGGAATGTTAAAACAAATGAAGTTTTTTTCTCCACACGTTGGAAGTCAATGTTGGGTTATGAGGATTGGGAAATTGCCAACCATTTAGATGAATGGGAAAAACGAGTTTATCCAGAAGATATTGACTCGGCGACAGCAGCAATTAAAGACCATTTTGCCAAAAAAACACCTTTTTATATTTCCGAACATCGCGTTTTGTGCAAAGACGGAACGTACAAATGGATTTTGGATCGCGGTCAAGCACTTTGGGATCGAGAGGGAAACCCTATCCGCATGACAGGTTCTCATACTGATATTACAGAGCGCAAACGGGCAGAAGAGGAACTGCGCTGGAAAGCAGCTTTGCTGCGATCGATGACTGCGGCTTCACCGTTGGCGTTTTACGTTGTAGATAATCGCAACGGTGCTATTCTTTATTTCAATCATCGCTTTTGCGAAATTTGGGGCATCGAACACCTAGAAGAACAAATGCAGCGAGGCGAACTTAAAAGCAACGATATTATTGCCCATTGCCTGCCTGTGCTGTTGGATGTGCAGGCATTTACGGAGTTCTGCAAACCACTTCAGAGCGAGGAAAACCGAGCTGTTGTTGAAGATGAAATTGCTTTTATTGATGGGCGAATTATCCGTCGCTTTTCCGCCCAAATTCGCGACGAGTCGGATCGCTACTTCGGTCATCTCTATATTTTTGAAGATGTCACCCAACGCAAGCAGATCGAAGAAGCACTCTACCAAGCTAACGAACAACTGAAAGCTTCGGTAGATCGACTCGAACAACGCAATCAAGAGATTGTTCAACTAGGCGAACTGAGCGACGTTTTGCAAGCGTGCTTGACGGTAGAAGAAGCTTACAGTGCGATCGCTAAATTAGTACAACCCCTCTTCCCTAATATGGCCGGTGGCATCTTTATCACCAGTCCTTCCAGAAAACTCGTCGAGATGGTTGCTAGCTGGGGCACATCGCTTGTTAGCCAGCAAATGTTCGCACCCAATGAATGCTGGGCTTTGCGGCGCGGTAGAGAACATTCGGTTACAGACGCCCACAGCGGTTTGCTGTGCAAACATATTCACTCCCACCCCGCTGAATCCCTGTGTGTCCCTATGATGGCGCAGGGAGAAGCGATCGGTATGCTGCATTTGAGTACGCAAGCGGAAGGACAGCTCACACAAGCCAAACAGATATTAGCGCGTACAGTATCGGAACATATCGCGATGGCATTGGCGAATTTAAAATTGCGCGAAACTCTACAACACCAGAGTATTCGCGACGTCCTGACGGGTCTTTTCAATCGGCGTTACCTGGAAGAATCTCTAGAGAGAGAAATACATCGAGCCAAACGCAAGCAGCAATCTCTAGGAATTATCATGCTCGACGTTGACCACTTTAAGCAATTTAACGACACCTTCGGTCATGATGCCGGCGATGCGGTACTGCGGGAATTGGGTTTATTGTTGCAAAAACAGATTCGCGCTTCCGATATTGCGTGTCGTTACGGAGGCGAGGAGTTGACCGTGATTTTGCCGGAAACTTCTTTAGAAGATACCAGAAAGCGAGCCGAACAACTGCGGCTAGCAGTTAAGCACCTTTCCGTACAACATCACGGTCAGTTGTTGGGTGCGATTACACTCTCGCTAGGGGTAGCAGTTTTCCCAGATTGCGGTAACACCGGAGAGGAAATTATTCAGGCGGCAGATGCCGCTTTGTATCGCGCCAAAAAACAGGGGCGCGATCGCGTGGTAACAGCCGTTTAACCTAATGCCCCCCCTGGGGATGCTAACCTAGTAAAACAGCAGTGACGCTTTCCGGGGACTCAAAGCCTAAAGACAAAGGAATGCCCCAGCTTGTCACTCTGCTTTTGACATCACTCCCCAGGAGGAATGAACGTGGTTGCCACCCCAGAAAAAATACAACAACAGACACCACAACAATCCAGCAGCAACGATCGCGTTGCCGTGTTACTGATGGGTTACGGCGAAGTTGAAAGTTACGAAGACTTCGCCAACTACAACGAACAGGCGCTGAATTTACTCACGGCAAAGTTTGCGCCTGTACCAACCTGGATTTACCCGCCGCTGGCTAAAATTCTGGCGATGTTTGACTTACACGAGTGGAGTCACCAACACAATCACTTTATTTCGCCTCACAATGCTATCTTTGAAAAGCAACGTGCTGGGATTGAAAAGCACCTGCAAGAAAAATGGGGCGATCGCATCCAAGTTTTCAAAGCTTTCAACTTCTGCGCTCCCTTCCTCCCCGAACAAGTCCTCACTGAAATCAAAACACAAGGATTTGACAAAATACTCATCTATCCCCTGCTGGTTGTAGATTCCATCTTCACTAGCGGTATCGCCGTCGAGCAAGTTAATAAAGCCCTTGTCAATCTTGCTGACAGCGACGAATATTGGGTTAAAGGTTTGCGTTACATTCCCTCTTTCTATAACGAACCGGCTTACATCGATTTGATGGCTCGTCTGGTAGAGGAAAAAATAGCCGCCGAACTAGCCGAAGCTTACCTGCCATCTCAAATCGGCATCATCTTAATGAATCACGGTTGTCCCCACAAAGCCAAAGGATTTACATCAGGTATTACTGAAAGTCAGGCACTTTACGAATTAGTTCGCGAAAAGTTAATTAATAAGTATCCTCTGATTTCTGTAGGTTGGCTCAATCACGATACGCCATTAATTGAATGGACTCAGCCCGATGCCAATCAAGCTGCCAAAAATTTAATCGAACTGGGTGCTAAAGCGATTGTTTTTATGCCGATAGGCTTTGCCACAGAAAATCACGAAACTCTGCTGGATGTAGACCACATCATTCATGCTTTGCAACGGCGACATCCAGATGTTAACTACGTGCAAATGGTTTGTGTCAACGACCATGATGACTTCTTAAAGATGGCAGCCCAATGGGCTAATCCTCAAATTGAAGCCTTATTCTCAGAACAGGCGCTAGCTGTTAATTTGCATCTAGCTACACACCATCATCACGACCATCATCACGACCATCACCACGACCATCACCACGGTCATCATCACCATCATTAAGATAGTAGGGTGTGTTGCTTCGCACCCTGCTTTTGATCGGAAACTACCTCAAAATTTGCAGGTAGTTTCCATTAAACGAGGAAATTATGAACAGCGAGGGATTTTACCGTCGCCCTTTACCCGAACAGCTTATTTCTTTTTCTTCCACACAGGGTCGAGAGGTTTTTCGAGAAGCGTTGGCATCTGGTGGTATGGAAGCTTACTTTACCCTCGCCGAGCAATTTCATACCCAATCAGAACCTGCTTTTTGCGGTCTCGGTACGCTTGTTGTCGTACTCAATGCCCTATCTATCGACCCCGGACGAGTGTGGAAGGGAGTATGGAGATGGTATGGAGAAGAATTCTTGGATTGCTGTCAACCTCTCTCTCAGGTAAAAGAACAAGGTATCACTTTTGATGAATTTGTTTGTTTGGCACGTTGTAACGGATTAAAAGTAGAACCGTTCCGGTATGATGCAAGTACGTTGAAAGATTTCCGAGAAACTGTAAGTAAAGTTACTTCTTTACCGCAGAGAACTCATATAGTTGTTTCTTACTCGCGCCAAGGTTTGGGGCAAACTGGAGATGGACATTTTTCACCATTGGCGGGATATCACCGCGAGCGAGATTTGGTTTTACTGTTAGACGTGGCGCGGTTTAAATATCCACCTCATTGGGTGCCTTTGTCTATGCTATGGGAGGCGTTTGCCGCTACTGATTCGATGACAGGAAAATGCCGAGGTTATATCCTATTACAGAAAGAGGCGGCGTTGAGGGAAACGTTTTTTTTGCTGGCTGTCGATACTTCTCAATGGATGGAATTAGCGCCATACTTTCAGGGTATAATACCAGCAATATTTACCGACAAGAATCCGGCTTCTTTGGAAAAGATGGTGGAGATATTTGTCGATAATTTTCCATTACCAGTTAACTCAATTATAACTAATAATTCTGCTTTTTCTCAAATTGAAGAGTTATTGTTAGATATCCGTTCAAATAAAATGTTTGAGGTTATTCAAAATCTTATGATAGCAGAAGCATATGCGAGTAAAAATTTTCCGATCGCATCAAGTCTGTCTCAAAATCAATACATTATAGAGCGGATTGTTCTACTTTTGCTTGCTTGTCCGGAACAGTTATTTGTAACTCTTAGCCATGATTTGCAATCGAAAATTTCTCACATTCGAGCATTAGAAAAACTTCCACATATACTGGGTTCGGAAGTATCTACATTACAAACTCAAATGGCAGCTTTGCAAGAGTTATGGTTGTCTCATCAATGAGGTATTTGACGCGGATGAGTAATATTGCCGCGCCAAATGCAGGATCTAAGGTAGGGTGTGCCGCGACGCACACTAATTCGATCGCTAAATACCTCTTAGTTTACGAGTGTTTTCCACCAAACTCTGAGCAAATCCATCGAAGCGCTGGGAAAGTTTCTCATCGAGTAGCTTACCATCGGGGCCAAATGCTTTCCAAGCTTGACCGATCGCAATCTGTTCGGGTATGACCCAACCATGTACCCATCGGAGGATCACCCGCAGGTCGTTGAGTGCGTTGCTGTTAGATTGTCCGCCCAAGACGCTGATCAATCCAGTAACTTTGTTGCTCAGCTCGTCAAAGCTCATCAAGTCCAGTGCATTTTTCAATACACCGCTGAGGCTACCGTGATATTCTGGGGTGGCCAAAATTAAAGCATCTGCCCCTTTAACAGTATTTCGCAAACGTTCCACATCTGGGTAATCGGGATATTCTTCTTCCCCGTTGCAAAATGGCAGCTGCATTTCTCGCAGGTCGAGGATCTCCATTTGGGCACCCAATGCTTCTACTCGTTGGGCGGCTATTCTCAACGCCTGCTGACTGTAGGAGTCGGGTCGCAAACTACCACCAATTCCAACTACTTTCACCATATTTCTCTCTCTTAATTGATATGAGGACGCTCTTTACTAAATGCAAAAATACTTAATTTAAGTTAAGCAAGCGCTTTCTTCTCCGCACTCTGTATCTGGGTGGGCTAAAAAGCGAACTCGTTATGAGTATGAATTAAAGATAACAAGTCGATCGCGATTTTGTCAACAAAGTATCGATCTGCCGCAGGGATCGTTGAAAGGTAAACTAGAAATTAACAAAATCTGCTCAACTCATGCCAACATACTGAGCTAAAGCTCCAGCACCAAGAGATTGAGTCAAGGTTTTAGGTAGCTTTATCGCTCTTTTAACTCAGGGATTTGGCGCGGCTGCCAATATTACCGCACCAAATGCCAGATAAGTGGATATCCGCTCAGACTTGAACCAAAAAACATCCATGAGCATCCAGACGTCTGTGCTGGCAGATTTGCTGCAAGACCTGCCCCAATTGCGACCGCAAATATATTTCAAGTCTTCCCTCACGGCGCTCTCTCACGCGATGGAAGACCAAGTTTTAGCGGGGTCAGACGAGCCGCTAGTGATTGCAAGCTTTCAACGAGAGCGCTTCTACCGTCAGGAAGCGCACCGCTACAAACGGGTTGCAGAAAAAAGCGATCAGGTGTATGTATTAGCGGCACCGGAAACTGATTTTAGCAGTCGCTCGGACTCCTACGAGATGGTGGCATTTGACCCTGAAGATACCCTCTCTCAAGAGTGGCATTTAGTGGTAATTGGGCAGCAGTACGCCAGCTGCCTTGTTTGCCGAGAACGACAAGCCCCAGCACCACCGACATCTGAGCAATTGAACTTGGATACTGAGGTATGTGATGCGGCTTTGAATATTGCTGGGCCAACAGCCGGATATGTAGACCCATCTCGGAGATTTGAAGGAATTTGGACTTTCGATCGCCAGGTGAGTTGTAAAGCAGCAAAATTCTTACTTAAGAAAATATTGGTTTATCGGCCTGAGTTACAAGACAAAATAGAGCAGGCCCAAAGAAAGTTTCTGACGGAAACATCATCGGGTTTCCATGAGATCGACCCAGATCCTTTTGCTCAGCGACTGGTGACTTACTTGCAAGCAGGGCAGTACAAATTGCTCAAAGCCTATAAGTCGATCGCAGATCGGGAACGAAAAGAACGACTGGTAAATTCCATTACATCGGCAATTCGGAAATCCCTGAACCCCCATGAAATTCTCAAAGGAGCGGCACAAGAATTGGGGCAGGCTTTGCAAGTATGTCGGTGTTTGATTTACCGTTGCAAAGAAACAGATGTTACCGCGACAAATCTGCTCGAATTTTTAAGTACAGGTGTGAGTTCTCTGGCGGGCCAAAACTGGCCTTTGCAGGATAATCCCCTGTTTCAGGAAGTAGTGCAAGTTCAAGAACCGCTATATGTGGCAGAAACTCGGCAAGATCCCCGGATTGCCAACACACCGAAGCTCAAAGCATTGGTCGATCGCTTTAAAATAGTATCCTGGCTGCTGGTACCGGTACTGGATAAAGGCAAATTGTTGGGAATGGTAGAACTGCATCACTGCGGTACGACACCCCAGCAATGGCAAGAAGACGATCTGGCACTGGTGGAAGCGATCGCTACCCAAATCGGGGTCGCCCTCATTCAAGCCGAAGCCTACGCCAACTTAGAAGACCTCAACGACCAGTTGGAAGCCCTAGAACGCACCCGCAGCAATTTGATTGCCATTACCGGTCACGAACTGCGTACCCCCCTATCCACCATTCAAGTTTGTCTGGAAAGCTTAGCCAGCGAACCGGATATGTCGCCCGACCTGCAACAGATAATGCTAAATTCCGCCCTGGCAGATGCGGAACGGATGCGGAAACTGGTGCAGGATTTCCTTACCCTTTCCCAACTGGAAAGCGGTCGAGTGCAATGGCATCCGGAACCATTGCAATTGCAAGAGTGTGTCGAATTAGCCATCAGCAGCGCTCGCGCCCGTCTGCTCAAAGAGCAATTGCCTCAGATTAGCACTGAAGTACCCAGCAAACTGCCTCTGGTGCGGGCTGACGGTGAATGGCTTGTAGAAGTACTTTCCAAGCTGCTAGACAACGCTTGTAAGTTTACGGCACCGGAGGGGCAGGTAATTATCCAAGCTCGGCCAAACGGCAATAAAATGCTGGAAGTTACAGTGTCAGATACCGGTCGCGGCATCGAACCAAACCGTCTGGAAACCGTTTTTGATAGGTTTTACCAAGAAGAAGGAGCTTTGAGAAGAACAACAGGCGGCACAGGTCTGGGATTGGCGATTTGTCGCCAGATCGTCAACGGTTGGGGCGGTCAGATTTGGGCCGAGTCTGCCGGCAAAGACCAAGGCAGTCAGTTGCACTTCACGATTCCGATCGTTGAAGGTAGCGGCGAGCAAAAGCGACCAAATAAAAGCGATCGACGGCTAGGGCGTCGGGGCTAGAAAAAGTCAAAAGTCAAAAGTCAAAAAAGGGCGTCGGGGCTAGGGCGTCGGGGCTAGGGCGTCGGGAAGAGGGAGAGGGAAGAGGGAACAGGGAACAGGGAACAGGGAACAGGGAACAGGGAACAGGGAACAGGGAGGAGGGAAGAGGGAAGAGAGAGGAATTTTGACTTTTGACTCCCCCGCTCCCCCACTCCCCTGCTACCCCACTCGCCCACTATCCGGCGCTCCCTTTTCCTTTTGACTTTTGACTTTTGACTTTTGACTTTGCTTGGCCCATACCCAAAAGCTGAAGAACTGTTACAGTTCTTGACAGATTAGCAAAACAAGCGTTGTCTCGGTGATAGGATTCCCTAAAAAGTTGAGAGAGGAATCTATGGCAGAAACTTTGACTGGACAAGCACCTTTATTCGGCGGCAGCACTGGCGGCTTGCTAAGCAAAGCAGAAATCGAAGAGAAGTACGCAATCACCTGGACTAGCCCTAAAGAACAGGTGTTTGAAATGCCTACCGGTGGCGCTGCTGTCATGCGGCAGGGTGACAATCTTCTCTACCTGGCCCGTAAGGAACAATGTATTGCCTTGGGCGGTCAGCAACTGCGTGCTAAGTTCAAAATCAACAACTACAAGATTTACCGCGTTTTCCCCAACGGTGAAATCCAGTACCTGCACCCTGCTGATGGCGTCTTCCCGGAAAAAGTGAACCCAGGTCGTGAGGCGAAAAATTCCAAAGCTCGCAACATCGGCAGCAATCCCGATCCTGCAAAGGTGAAGTTTAGCGGTCGTACTCCTTCCGATGTCTAATCGGTTCTGAGCTTGTTAAGATAACAAAAGTACCGTAGGGCAGACGGAAACTGCCAGTCTAAAAGCTGGTAAACGCTTGAGGATTAGGTTGTAAAGCCTAGATATCATCGAAAAAGATGAGCCCAAGAATCCTACAGATATTTTCTGTGTGGAATGTCACAATTATTTTGCTGGCAATAATCCAGCATTCCTAGAAACAATTAAGTCTCGGAAAGATTTATCTTTCCGGGATTTAATTTTTATGGTTAGTATGGTGGGAAATAATATCGTGTCCGGTTGCATCGGTAGTATATGAGTTATGCGAAAGATTATCTGTGGGTATCGGAGGTTAAATTTTTACCGCATAGGCAGATAAACGCAGCCTGTAGCAGATAAGAAAGCATTTTTTTGGCAACCGATGCTAGAGCGCCAGTCCACTAGAATAAATTGACAAAAACAATGAAATATGTATTGTGTAGGGGCGAAGCAAGAGGGCGACAATCGATCACCAGAAGCAACAATTTTTATGTCCTCTTGCTTCGCCCTGCCGAGGTTTCTATACAAATACACACCTTAATTCTTTTGTCAACATCTTTTACTGGACTGGCGCTCTAGCTGAGAAGAGATAAATTGTCGATCGCACTATTCTGTTAATGCAAAAATGAAAAAAGAGTTAACCAGTAGCATAGCCAAAATTAGTCTGGGCTTGAGTTTAACCATTATAACTGCTAGCTTTTTACCTGTTTTGGCACAACAACAGTTTGAGCGATATCCAACAGCGGCAGAAATACAAAGATTGCGATCGAAATTACGCGAGCAAATCCGTAGGAATAATGTTGGAGACAGTCGCAGTCAAGTAGAGAAACAAAGGAGAGAATCTTTTGTGAGAGCTTGGTCGAGGATAGATCCAGCAATTGCACCTTTTTTGGGTAAATGGTCGGGATATGAAGAAGGTCTGAGTGTTTATCCTTCAAATAGAAGAGGTCGTGTTTGCCTTATTTATATTGGCATACAAGCAGCTGATTTCGGTTTGGGAACTGTGTCTAATGAGGTAATCCGAACCGATGACAAAGAAGTAATTTTAAAGGAAGGAGATTATCTAGGAGTAGTAACTGTGAGGAACGATCGCGCCGATATTCCCGTCGAAATTCCATATAACTCTCCCACTGTTTTGGAAGCCGCAAGACAATTTGCACAGTTATCTGCAAACGCGCAGGATGTAGATAAGGTAGTGCGACAGTTTAATGCGGCTGGCTGTACGGCTGGGTTACCGTCAAGAAGATAGAATTAAATGATATTTATGAAAAGCAAAGCAATACTTGGGTTTGGATTGAGCTTGGCAATTTTAGGAATTGGGTGTTTACCGATTTCGGCACAGTCTCGCTTCCAAGGGATAAAGCAATCGAGACAGACAGTGCAAAGTTTAGCCAATGGCAACTATTTTTATGGTAAATCGCGTTTACCAAATCGACAAGATGTTGATTACCTGGTTTTTCGCAAAATAGGAAATACAGCAATAGGATTTAAGTATAGGTATAGGGAAGAAGGGTATTGTCTTAGAGGGACAATAAGGGGAAATATGATTAGTAACGTTACTAGGGAGTATGCGATCGGTCTGGGAAGTGTTCCAGAACTCAGACGCGGAGACCCGATCGATTTGGCGACCTACAACAGATTGAATTTTAACCAGGTACCAAATGATTCTAATGCCAGAAGAAGGTTACAAGAATGTGTCAGCTTGTTCTCTAATAAAATATAAGCGAGAAATTTGGGCTTAGACTTGACGGGTTCGCACTAGGAGTGAAAAACTGTAGTGTGGTGGCGATTTGGCTGCATCTCAGAATTTGGCAAAACCGGATCGCTCCTATCCAAACCCAATAAAATTATGATATTCCCCGATTTCTCCCAATTTTGCGAACTGGCTAAGCAAGGTAACTTTGTCCCCGTCTACCAAGAATGGGTGGCGGATCTGGATACCCCCGTTTCTGCTTGGTATCGAGTTTGTGCGGGACAGCCTTACAGCTTCCTGCTAGAATCTGTAGAAGGTGGGGAGAAAATCGGACGCTACAGTTTGCTGGGATGCGACCCCCTGTGGATTTTGGAGGCAAAAGGCGATCGCACGATTCAGCACCACCGCGATGGTAGGGTTGTGGAGTTTGAAGGCGACCCTTTTAAAGCTTTGACTGATTGTCTGACACCTTATCAACCGATAAAATTGCCGCAGCTACCGCCGGGAATAGGCGGTTTGTTCGGGTTTTGGGGTTACGAACTGATTCGCTGGATCGAACCGCGAGTACCGATCTATGAAGGTGGGACAGAAGATTTGCCGGATGGCTTGTGGATGCAGGTGGATCACTTGCTGATTTTTGACCAGGTGAAGCGGAAAATTTGGGCGATCGCATATGCAGATTTGCGAGATCCGGAAGTAAATTTGGAAACAGCTTACAAGCAGGCGTGCGATCGCGTTACGCAGTTGGTCAACAAATTGCAATCTCCCCTTTCGCAGCAGAGTCACCTTTTGGCGTGGAAGCCGGCGGGAACGGATACAGCAGAAATGCAGTATAGCAGCAATATTTCCCGCGAAAAATTCTGCGAAAATGTGCAAAAAGCAAAGGACTATATCAAAGCGGGGGATATTTTCCAAGTTGTACTTTCTCAACGACTTTCCACGGAATACACGGGCGACCCCTTTGCACTTTATCGCTCTTTGCGATTGATTAATCCTTCGCCTTATATGGGTTATTTTAACTTCGGGGATTGGCAGATTATCGGTTCGAGTCCGGAAGTGATGGTGAAAGCTTTTCGCGATTCATCTGGGGGAAGTTTAGCAACATTGCGACCGATCGCAGGTACTCGCCGACGCGGTAAAACACCCCAAGAAGATGCAGCATTGGCAGAAGATTTGTTGCAAGACCCCAAAGAAATTGCCGAACACGTTATGCTGGTTGACTTGGGAAGAAATGACTTGGGTCGCGTCTGCACAAACGGTACGGTGAAAGTCGATGAATTAATGTCGATCGAACGTTATTCCCATGTTATGCACATCGTTAGTAATGTGTTGGGAGAACTTGCTACTGATAAGAATGCGTGGGATTTGTTGAAAGCTTGTTTCCCGGCTGGAACTGTTAGCGGTGCGCCAAAAATTAGGGCGATGGAAATTATCCACGAGTTAGAAGGATGTCGGCGTGGCCCTTATTCTGGGTCTTACGGATATTATGATTTTGAAGGACAGTTGAATAGTGCGATCGCAATTCGCACTATGGTTGTCCGGGATCGAGGTAACGGCAAACATACCGTTTCTGTGCAAGCAGGTGCCGGTTTAGTTGCTGATTCTGTTCCGGAAACAGAATATGAAGAAACTCTCAATAAAGCCAGGGGTTTGTTAGAAGCAATTCGCTGTTTGCGTTAACTTTTGTAGGCTAAGTTAGGCAATATCTGTAATATCGTATCCGGTAGCATCGGTCGCCGAAAAAATCGCTCTCTTATCTGCGTTTATCTGCGTGTATCTGCCTACATCTGCGGTAAAAATTTAACCGATGATTCCCACAAATAATGTTTCGCATTCACTCATTTACTACCGATGCTACCGGACACTATATAACGCACCATTGCCAAACAGTATTCAGTGCGTTACACTGCGTTAACCCACCCTACAGAAGCTTGATATAATTCTCAAACCCCGAAGACGCGAAGGAAGCGAAGGAAATTGAATATGCTGAATTTTTACATCGTCGATGTATTTGCTGTAGGAAAATACACCGGAAATCAATTAGCTGTATTTGCGGGTGATGGTGTTGGCGAATTATCCGATACCGATATGCAGCGCATTGCTAAAGAAATGAATTATTCGGAAACCACATTTATTACATCTACTCAAATGCGAGATGGCGGTTATGATGTGCGGATATTTACACCGGAACAAGAGTTACCTTTTGCGGGACATCCAACTTTGGGAACTGCTTATGTTTTGCAACAAGAAATAATCCAACAACCAGTTGAAACGATTATCTTAAATTTGAAGATAGGACAAATTCCGGTAACCGTTAATTATGCGGTTGAAGCAGTTGAATGGTTGTGGATGTGTCAAAAAACGCCTACTTTCGGACAGGGGTTTTCGCCAAATAAGATTGCGCCTGTTCTGAATTTAGATGTAGAAGAAATTGATACCAAATTTCCGATCGAAGAAGTTTCAACTGGTGTGCCATTTATTATTGTGCCGTTGAAAACTCTTGCGGCGGTGAAGAGAATCAAGGTTAACCAAGATAAATATTTTGATTTAATAAGTAATACTCAAGCTAAAGCAATTTTGGTTTTTTGTCCGGAAACCTACAGTTCGGAAAATCATTTGAACGTGCGAATGTTTGCCGATGCGATGGGAGTTCCGGAAGACCCGGCTACTGGAAGTGCAAATGGTTGTTTGGCTGGTTATTTAGTTGAGTATGCTTATTTTGGTGAAGATGCGATCGATCTGCGAGTTGAGCAAGGATATGAAATTGGCAGACCTTCTTTACTATTATTAAAAGCGCAAAAAGGTGAGGCTGGAATTGAAGTTAATGTAGGTGGAAAATCGATTATAATAGCAAAAGGAGATTTTTTTTAGGGTGAAATAAGAAATATCGCACAAGACTACGCTTGTTTGAAACTTCGATTTTTGCCAAAATATGATGTTAATGGCTATTTTATCCAGAATTTGTCAGCATTTTAAATAAACAACCATGCCCCAATTAATCGAAAAACCCACCCGCATTCAAGCAGCAGGAAATAAGGTCAAAATCAGTACGTCAAATGTTGACACTATCTCATTACCGTTTTGAGCAGTTTCTTAAGCATAAAGCTGCTGAAAACAGCAAAACAGTTATAGATGTGAACGAAGCGTACACATCAAAAACAGTTAGTTGGACTGGTGAAATAATTCACCATCTTGGTGGAGCTAAATTCATCAAGTCACCAACTGATGGGCGAGTGATGCTCAGAGACTGGAATGGTGCGCGAGGGATTTTCCTTCGTGCATTGGTTGATACGCCCTCACTTCGTGAGTGTATTTGTTAATGAATGTTAGCGAAAAAGTATCGGAGCCGAATATATTGCTATTTGCTTACCAGCTTTTTCTCCCGATACGGTACATCGGGAATCTGTTTAAGATAGCTCAAGTTTTTGCCGAATTCCCGTCATCTAAATATTCTGTTTTGACTGTAGCAAGGGAATCTCGATCGCGTAGCGTCTGCGGTAGCACGATCGCAAACTCTGTTCCCTGTCCCGGAGCGGAAATACACTTTAACAAACCCCTGTGTTGTTCGGTGATAATCCGATAGGAAATCGATAGTCCCAACCCAGTCCCTTTACCAACAGGTTTTGTTGTAAAAAAAGGATCGAATATACGCAACCGCAACGACTCTGGTATACCTGGGCCATTATCTGCAATCCTAATTACAATGCTCGAACTATCGATTACTTCGGTGCGAATCCGAATCGTAGATAATTGGCGATCGGCGATCGATAATTGGGAATTTTCCCCTTGCTCCTCCACCTCTAACAAAGCATCAATAGCATTAGCAATAATGTTCATAAACACCTGATTGAGTTCTCCTGCATAACACTCGATCGGTGGTAGCTCGCCATATTCTTTCAATACCTGAATTTCAGGACGACCTCCCTGTGCCCTCAGCCGATTGTTCAAAAGAACTAAAGTGTTATCAATGCCTTCGTGAATGTCTACAGCCTTCATATCTGCCCGATCTATCCGAGAAAAATTACGTAGAGAGCAGACAATATCGCGAATGCGCTCCGCTCCTACTTTCATAGAACAGATTAGTTTGGGCAAATCTTCTCTTAAAAAATCGAAGTCGATTTCTTCTATTGCCAATTTAATTTCTGGCACAGGTTGGGGATAATGCTGTTCGTAGAGTTGCAGCAAACTTAACATATTTTGAAAATATTTATCTGCATGATCGATATTTCCGTGGATGAAACTGACCGGGTTGTTAATTTCGTGAGCAACACCAGCCACTAGCTGACCCAAGCTCGACATCTTTTCGCTTTGAACAAGTTGGATGTGAGCCTGTTGCAGTTCTTGTAGCGTTTTCTCTAACTCTTGGGTTTGCTGTCTCAATTGTTGAGAAGTTGACTGCAACTCTGTATTCGCTCTTTGCAGACACTCTTGCGCCTTTGCCCGTTCGATCCGAACTCCCAAAATACGACAAGCGGCTAGGAGTAAATCTTGTTGCAGAGTATCTTGAATTTGGTGGAAATTACGAGACTCTAAAGTGAGTACACCTATAATCGTACCATCTGTAGCTGGAATCGGAAAAATACCGAGTTCTCCAATTGCCGAATGACGCAATGCCGGTACTGCATTGGGATGATTGGCATAATCCTCGATAAATAATGGTTGACCTGTTTCTACCACTTGCCACAGCAATCCTTGATCTCTGGGTATACCTCGTTGCAACGCTGCTTCCATTTCCGCTACTGCTGTTTCGCCATAAGCTGCTACAAATTCAGCAGATACGTAGTTGGTGAGAGTACAAGCTTGATAGGTTTCATTTAAGTCGCGAATTACTTTGACATCTCCAAAGGCACAGTTTGTAACGCAGACAAGGTAACCGAGAGCAAACTCGGCAATTTCTTGTAAGTCTGTAGAGCTTTGTAAGCGATCGGTCAAACCGAGCAAGAAAGAAAGTCGTTCGACTTCAGCATTCAACTGCTGGTGACTTGTTACATCTACCAGCAACCCATTCCAGAAAATATTTCCATTCGCCTGTAAGGAAGGCTGTGCATCCCACTGAATCCATTTAACTTGTCCTGATGGCAAAATAAAACGTCCTACCCACCTCCACGATCGCAACATTCCAGCTGCTTCGGCTATAGAATTGAAAAATTCCTCTCGGTCATCTGGATGCAGCATGGCAATCAAGCTTTCCGTATCCATTTCCATCTCTGCTGACTCCAACTCAAAAAATTCCTGAAAACTGGGACTCAGGAAGAGGAAACTGAGGGAACCATCTTTACGGAGCAAAAATTGATAAGTTAGCCCTGGTATATTAGCTAACAAATGCTGAGGCTTCTTCTGGCTCTGCCATACAGCAATTGCTCTTGAAGATACCTCTGTTATTTTTTGCTCTTGTAATGGCTGACAGGACTTTGAAGCGGTAATATCGATCTGTTGGATACTCATAGATTTGCTTGGCTGGCGATAAGGCTGTGCTTGTTTGATCAATTTATTCTCTTTCCTTAGAAATTAAAGTTCTATTTATCAGGTTTTTTAAAGATAATTTTATCAAATCTACTTTTGACGAAAAATTAAACTGAAGATTGTTTACTTGCCTTTAACTCAAATAAATTATTTGAGTTATTTATAGTTACATTTTAATATATTAACTTTTATTTCTTTTTATAACAACATATTGAAAACAAAAATATTCTCTTCACAATTACTTTATATAATTGGTAGGAAGAAATACTTGCATACTATACTTAGTTACTATATTTTTATGCTGAAACGGCTCTGTCTGTCGGTTGATTTGCAAGCTGTGAATACTTACATCTCTGGACAGTTTGCTGTTACAGAAATGATTCGACAGAAAATTTGCGAACCATCCAAGTCCGATCCTAACAGGTCTAACTCTTTTGCTGGTAGCGAGCTGCACACAACCACCATAAGCGTTAACTTTAACATAAAGTGTATCCAAGATTACTAAAACGATTTGCTCTATTAGTAGAATTTCATAGTTTCCTATGATACAAAAAACGCTATACTACTATAGATAGATGTGTATCTAAATGAATAAAGCAAAACTCTATTGCACCACCTTAACAGCAAAATATACTTATGCAGAAGCTAGAAAAAAATTTAGGAAACTGCACTCGTTGCGAAACTCTACCTAGCAAGATTCAGGACAAGGGAACTCTGTATATGTGGTTCCCGGTAGTACATACGCTTAATAAGCTAATTCCCGTTTTAGGGAAAACCGATCTGGCTCACCAATTTTTAAAAGATGACCAATGCTTGCAAATTATTCTAGAGCCTAATAATATAGAAATATCGATCGCTATAATAACATCAAAACTTACCAATAAAGAATTGAAAGAAACGCAGGTTTTATGGATGCCTGGAACTGCGGAGCCTCAATTTCGCGATTTTTCTCGCATCACCTCGCTGAATAACTTTGTCAGCCTCAACAAGTGTGAGTGGTTGTTAGATATATTGGCACAAGAGCGTTTGACCTGTCATTTTCAGCCGATCGTATATGCTGATGATACTTCCCAAATATTTGCACAAGAGGCATTGCTACGTGGATTTGATAAGGATGATAACCTCATTAGTCCGGGTGCCATATTTAGCAGTGCCCAGGATGCAGGATTCGTTTTTCAACTAGATGCCTTAGCGCGACAAATGGCGATCCGCGAAGCAAGCAGACACGGCATTGAAGAACTGATTTTTATTAATTTTTCTCCTACGGCTGTGTACGACCCCACAACTTGTTTACGCATGACAGTGCGTGCAATTAGCGAAGCCGGAATTCCTCATAATAAGGTTGTTTTTGAAGTGATGGAATCCGAGCAGCCACCAGATATAAATCATTTGATCAAGATTATGAAATTTTACCAAGAAGCTGGTTTTCTAATTGCACTTGATGACTTTGGTTCGGGTTATTCTAATTTGAATCTAATTCACGAGCTACGTCCTGACTTTATCAAATTGGATAGGCACCTAATTCACAATGTACATCAAGATCCATACAAATCACTGATTACTGAAAAACTGTTGGAAATTGCCCAGCAATTAAATATTAAGACTATTGCTGAAGGTATTGAGCTTCCGGAAGAACTGGAATGGGTGCGAGAAAGGGGAGCAAACTTTGCCCAAGGGTTTTTAATTGCCAAACCGATGACGCCACCAATTAAGGTGACTTCGTACATAGGAAATGAGCCTTTGTCTCTATCCGCATAGGTAGTTTTTGGAGAAGCTAGTTTTGAGAGATTCAAGGAACCCCGTTTTTCATATCTTGATGCAAGAATTTTTATTTACGGACACACCGACAGCAAAGGAGATGATGCTTACAATGAAAAACTTTCTCAACGGCGAGCCGCCGCATTCAAATACTATTTGATTAATATTTTTAAAGTCCCGCCGAATCGACTGCAAACCAAAGGATTTGGCAAAACTAAGCCAATTGCTCCTAATCATAATCCTGATGGTTCCGATAATCCCACTGGTAGGGAAAAGAACCGGCGCGTTGAAGTACTAATCAAAACTTAAACTAAATAATCTCTCCAATAAAAACTAAAAGGGTCGCTTCGGCGTAAACTATAGCAAAGATTTGCAAGTTGTCATTCCCAAGGATAGATATGCAAGATAAACTGCCAGCAAAAGATCCGCCCGAAACAAAAGTTCCAGAGCCAGAAGTTAACGTAACACAACCAGTAGCCCCTGCTGCCAAACCGCCTGTAGAACCTGTGGAACCCTCTACGGAACTGCCAACAGTAGAGGTTAAGGTACCAGAACAGGAACCTTTGCCGACCGAAGTGCCAAATCAAACCTCTACCGAACAATGGCGGCAGGTTGCGGACAGAATATCGGGTTTTATAGATAGTCCGCCAAGTTACCTAACCGAGTTTTTTGACAAATACAAGCAACCCTTAATTAGCGTTGGTTTGATTCTGTTAGTTTTTATCAGTATCAAACTGCTGTCGGGTTTGTTGGATGCTATTAATGAAATTCCTTTGATAGCGCCAACTTTTGAGCTAATTGGCTTCGGATACGCCGCTTGGTTCATTTATCGCTATTTACTCGGCGCTAAGAACCGCGAAGAATTATCCGAGCTAGTTAAGGCTGTTAGAGAGTACATTTTCGGCAAAGAAAACATAAAATAGCTAACAGCTGAAATTGGCTATCGTTAGCTAAATGTAGGGTGGGTTGGATAGCATTTAACGCTTAAAAATCTGCCCTATCCAAATAATTATTTAGGTTGCTTTTTTTACCTTAACTCAACTTACGGCTGTTACTAACGTAAGTTGCTAGTTATTAATTTTGGGTAAATTTGTGGTTTGTAGGGTGCGTCAGAGCGTTAAATTTGGGCAATTCACAGTAATTTTTAGGTTCTGACGCACCCTACGGATTATAACTAGCAACTTGCGTTACTACTAAACTTTGCCAGTAAGGGTGGGCATTGCCCACCCTACAATTACTATGAGCAAGCAGCCGCTGTTTTAGCAGCAGCAGTTTCCTTCAACAAAACTGCCTTATCTGTTTGCTCCCAAGGTAAGTCTAGATCGGTGCGTCCCATGTGACCGTAAGCGGCGATATTCTGATAGAAACGACCGCCGCGTTCGGCGGGAAGGAGACGCAAATTAAAGGTGGCGATAATACCTGCCGGACGGAGTTCAAAATGGTCTTTCACTAAATCCAGCAATATCTCATCGTCTACCTTGCCAGTACCGAAAGTTTCTACCATAATGCTGACAGGTCGAGCTACGCCGATCGCATAACTTAGCTGCACTTCGCACTTATCGGCAAGACCAGCCGCAACAATATTTTTAGCCGCATAACGACAAGCATAAGCAGCAGAACGGTCTACTTTTGTGGGGTCTTTACCGGAAAAAGCACCCCCACCGTGGCGAGAGTAGCCGCCATACGTATCTACAATTATTTTCCGTCCCGTGAGCCCAGAATCTCCTTGCGGGCCACCAATAACAAATTTCCCAGTCGGGTTGACAAGGAAGCGAGTTTGTGAATCCGGCTTGACATCAATATCTGCAAAAACTGGTTCTACGACCGCTGTCCACAGGTCTTCTTTAATTTTGGCTTGCACTGCGGCTGCGTCTGTAATATCGCCGATCGTGGCGGCGTGCTGAGTGGAAATCAGGATAGTATCGATGCCAACCGGTTTGCCGTCTTCGTAGGCAACCGTTACTTGAGTTTTGCCATCCGGACGCAGGTAGGGCAAATCGCCTGTTTTTCTTACTGCTGCCAATCTGCGAGAAATGCGGTGTGCCAAACTGATGGGCATGGGCATCAGTTCTGGGGTTTCGTTGCAAGCGAAGCCAAACATCAAACCCTGATCTCCAGCTCCAACGGCGTCAAATGCCTCTTCGCTCGACTCTACACGAGTTTCAGCGGCAGCATTAACCCCTTGGGCAATATCGGGAGATTGTTCGTCTAAGGCAACCAGAACTGCACAACTGTTGGCAGAAAATCCATTATCAGCATCAATGTAGCCAATTTCAGCAATTTTTTTGCGGGCTAAATCGACGTAGTTAACTTGAGCTTTGGTAGTGATTTCTCCGGTAATCAGTACTAAGCCGGTGTTGACGACGACTTCTGCGGCTACGCGGCTGGACGGGTCTTGAGTGAGCAGTGCATCTAGAATAGTATCGGAAATTTGATCGCAGATTTTATCTGGATGGCCTTCGGTAACGGATTCCGAGCTAAACAGGTAGCGACGAGACAAGGCAAAATCCTCCTGGGACGTTGGGCCGAGTAAAATGTTTGGGCTATTTTCAGCCACTGTAACCAGCCATCATAACAACATTTCTTCCCTTGGGTAGAGACTTCCATCACTCAGTTTGACCAATCGAGTCGCAAGTCGATCGGGACTTCTGCACTCTGGGGCGACAACATCGGTCAAGTAATCGGAGAAACCGGGTTTCTTGGGGTGAAAGTAAAGCAAGAGTCTGCCTTGCGATCGAAGAAAGCCGATTTGTTTGCCTCTAAACCGGAATACCTGACTGATGCTACATAAAACGAGTTAATTTTTTACATTTTTAAACCATTTTTAGGCAGACCCAGTTTATTAGCTTAATTCATATAGATGTTAGCCAATTAGCAAAAAATTAGGGAACTATCAAAGTCTCTGAGTTTTTGGTAATAGTTTCTCTCAAACGTTGCTGCCAAGCTTTTTTGACAATCTCCGCTTGCACTGCAATCAGCTTGGCAGTTAATTTATGGGGAATGTTTCTGGCTTCATCATCTCCCAACCACTCACACAGTTGTGTCAATAATAAGCAAGCTCGATCGAATCGCGATGGTTCTAGCAAAATTTCTTTAAGCTTTTCTATGTAACCCATTCGCCTTTGAAATGCCTGTAGGCGTTCTGAGTAAGTAACTGGAGCGTGAAAGTTAACTGTTCCTATGGCATAAACAGAAATACACTTGATGTCGAAGCAACTTCCCACGGCGGCACCAGGGCCAACAAAATCTGCATAATAAGGGTTCTGCAAGATCAACCCGCCTTGACTCTCAGGTGTTAGGTACAACAACTGTCCGCTTTTAAAC
This sequence comes from Aerosakkonema sp. BLCC-F183, assembly GCF_041929145.1. NCBI lineage: Bacteria > Bacillati > Cyanobacteriota > Cyanophyceae > Aerosakkonematales > Aerosakkonemataceae > Aerosakkonema > Aerosakkonema sp. BLCC-F183. The sequence goes on from NZ_JBHFNU010000070.1 coordinate 35,681, forward strand.
AGGGAAAGCGGCGCACAAGAAAGGGTTGGTTTTATTTGATTGGTGGGGATGCTTTTTAAAGAGCCGTTGAAGGCATTATGCTGCATAACTCGCTGGGAATGGAGAGGGTTATTTACCTACTCAGATGTATTTCTCACTTCTCAGGAGTTATGCAAAATTTTGTTTTTCTAATGAGGCGCTTAGCACCTAGCAAAAGATGGTACGGTGCGTTACACCCAAAGCTAACATACCCTACGGCTCATTCCATTTGCTATCACAAATGTGTAATCTGCAATTATTTAATTATTTGGATTTCGTCTAGTTGGCCGATCGCTATATCTGCTGCTTCTAAATGAGCTGCTTCCGGTTTTCCCCAACAAATGCCTATACAACCGGCTGCACCAGCACGACGCGCCATTTCAATATCACCGACAGAATCCCCAACCATTAGTGTAGTACCCGGTTCTACTGCCAATTTGCGACAAGCTTCCAGAAATAAGGTTGGATCGGGTTTGCTTGGGCCCTCATCTACTCCCATTTCTAACTGGATGTAATCATTTAGCTGATGTCGCTTGACAAATTCTTTCACTCGTGCTGTTCGAGAAGCTGATAGAATCCCTAATTTTAATCCGGCGGCTGATAGAAATTGCAGGACTTCCAAACAGCCGACAAATAGGGGGGAAGGTGGGGTATTTTGGAAAATGCGATCGGCTTCTTCAAAGCAGCGACGTGCTATTGCCAAAGATTCCAACCACCCGCGTCCGGTTTCGGCGATATAAGCAGCAGCGGCAATTTCATTTTCGCGACGACTGCCAACTGCCATCAAGCCGGTGGGATCGAGGATATTGCCATTAATACCAAATGCCATTAACAAAGGATCGCCGATTCCTGGAATTTGGGCATCAATCATGCGAGCTCGTTTTTGTCCGAGGTTTCGCAAATACTCTTCAGAATTTTCTAGCGTACCATCTTTGTCAAAAATTACCGCCTGGATATTTGGGAAAGATACTTCCCGACAGCGAATAGTTACCAAAGTTTTTTACTCCAGTTAGAGCTAGGGGCAGGGGGGCAGGGGAGCAGGGGAGCGGGGGAGCGGGGGAGCAGGGGAGCGGGGGAGCGGGGGAGCAGGGGAGCGGGGGAGCGGGGGAGCAGGGGAGCGGGGGAGCGGGGGAGCGGGGGAGCAGGGGAGCGGGGGAGCGGGGGAGAAAAGAATAGCAGGTAACTTGCGATCGATAATCTTACGGTGGGAAGGGAGTAACCGACTTTCATCGGTTGCGATAATTACTCCCATCCCGTAATAAGATTATGTACTTCTTTCTTTTTTCTTCCTTGGCGTCCTAAAACGCTATCGCGTCTTCGCGGTTCATTAAAATACAAATTCTTCCAGCAGCAAGGGAGTAAGCGCAAATAAAAAAAGAGGGCAGATCCCTCTTTTTGCGATCGAGTCAATCTGCCGCTATTCTTCTGTTGCGGATACGATTTCTTCTTCAGGGATTGTTTCTTCAGCAAGCGGTTCGACTGCTTCGACCGCTGCTTCAGTCACAACTGGGATTTCGAGACGAGCAGGTGCAGCACCTTGCTGTTTGGCTTTCATTTGCTCGCGATACTTAGCAGCCATTTCTTCTGCCATTTCGTAGACGCGATCGCGATTTCTAATCATATCACCAGCTTCTGGTTCCAGCTGCTTGGTGGAAAGTGAAATCCGACCTCTCTCAGCATCTAAGTCAATGATCATCACCTTAATTTCATCATTGACGTTGAAGACGCTATGAGGCGTATCGATATGTTCGTGGGAAATTTCGGAAATGTGCAGCAAACCGCTGACTCCGCCAATATCGATGAAAGCACCGTAAGGTTTGATTCCCCTTACCGAACCGATCACCACTTCTCCGACTTCCAGTCGGTTCATCTTGCGCTCTACCAATGCGCGTCGGTGACTCAGCACCAAACGATTGCGGTCTTCGTCTACTTCCAAGAACTTGAGGGGCAATTCCTCTCCCACCAATTCTTCTTTCGGTTTGCGGGTGCTGATGTGAGAACCTGGAATAAAGCCGCGCAAGCCTTCTATTCTTACTAATGCTCCGCCGCGATTGGTGGCAAAAACGCCCGATCGCACTGTAGCATCTTCTGCTTGCAATTGACGCACTCGTTCCCAAGCCCGCATATACTCAATGCGTCGAATGGAAAGCGTCAGCTGTCCTTCTTCATTTTCATCTGTGAGGATGTAAAATTCACGAGTTTCGTTTGATTGCAATACCTCTTCCGGAGCGTCAACCCGGTTTATTGACATTTCCTGGATGGGTATATATGCCGCTGTTTTAGCACCAATGTCAATCAGAGCGCCTCTCGGCTCTATACTGAATACCGTACCAGCTACAATATCACCGGGATTGAAGTGATAATCATATTTATCGAGTAGAGCGGCGAAGTCGTCGTGAGTGAAGCCTATTTCTGCTGTTGCTGTTTTCTGATTGACCATGCAAATCGTTTCCTGGTAATTATGTTTGTAAAAGTTGCGCCTCCTGTCGATGTATACGCACTTTGGTAATGTGCAGCCTACACCTACAAGCCTCCAAGTCGTATGGGCAGCTGTTGGTCAGCTGCACGATTTAGAGTCCAGATTAAATATTTTAACTTAACTCCATCAATTCGGATGTAGTTTATATTCATGCGATCGCCCGCGACCTTCTAGCTGAGCCGCCGATCGAGAACATCTGCCTGCCATTTCCCCAATTCAGGTTTTCAGACGAGCAACCTTTGTATCTTCATCAACTTTTGATTTGCATATTATGACAATTTTGGCAATGGTATTATGTGAAACACAAAGTTCTAAATGTTACAATGGCGTCGCCAAAGAAACAGAGATTTGCAATTCTTCAGTCTCGGATAAGTGCGTTCGCTCACCCGTAACTGTGGTATTGTCTACCGATGCAGTTGCTCTGCTCGTACTTAACTGATTTAGAGTATCTACAAAATCTTTAATACTTTGGAATTGGCGGTAGACAGAGGCAAAACGTACATAAGCTACCTCGCTCAGAGATTGCAGCCTTTGGAGAACCATCTCTCCGATTTCGCTGCTGGTGACTTCTCGCATCTCTCGCTGCTGGAGTTCCGATTCCACTTCATCAACGAGAGCTTCCAGTTGTATTTGGGCTAAACCTGTTTTCTGACAGGCGCGAACGATACCGCGCAGCAATTTAGAACGATCGAAAGATTCCTTTCGACCATCTCGCTTAATCACGGTAATCGGAACAAATTCAATTTGCTCGTAAGTTGTAAAGCGACGTTTGCAGCGCAAACATTCTCGTCGTCGCCGGATACTTTGTCCTGCTTCTGCGGAACGGGACTCAAGCACGCGGTTATCTGGGAAGTGACAGAAAGGGCAGCGCATAGTCGATCGATTGGTTTATTGTGGGTTAGGTAGGTGCGAATGCGATCGTATAGCGAAAACGCGAAAAAAACGCGAAAGCCAGCTGTTACTTTCGCTCTGGCTAATGCGAGATGAGCAGATCAGTAGCAGCGGCTTTTATTGTCGAAGAGTTGCTTTTACAGCTGGGGAGATGCGATCGGCGAGCTACTTCTTCTCGATCCGAGGAGGTTCGCGGAAGGCGATCGCAAAAAACAGGATGCCCAACGTAATGGCGAAAATCAAAACGTAAGCAATGCTTTCCATATCAAAATTTCCTGACTATTCAGTCACTTATCAGTCTACCAAGGGATTGGGGACTCTGAAAGCCAAAAGTAAAAAGTAAAAGTAAAAAGTAAATATTACTTTTTTGCCTTTTGCCTTTTAACTTTTGACTTTTTCTAGCCCCTATTCTTAGCTGGCTTATACAGCTTCTTGTTTGCGGGTACTCTTATCACCCACTTTCTGGAAGAAGCCCCATTCGACTTGCTCTTCCGAGAGTTCTGGGTCTACACCGGCAAACACATCTCGGAACAGAGTACGAGATCCGTGCCAGATGTGACCGAAGAAGAACAGCAGAGCAAACACGGCATGACCGAAAGTAAACCAACCACGGGTGCTGGTGCGGAATACCCCGTCAGAGTTGAGCGTTTCGCGATCGAACTCAAACGGCTCGCCCAGCTGAGCCTTACGAGCAAATTTCTTCACAGTAGGTGAGTCGCTAAACGTTTGACCGTCGAGTTCGCCACCGTAGAGGCTCACCGTAACGCCTACTTGCTCGAAGCTGTACCTAGATTCAGCGCGACGGAATGGGATATCGGCACGAATTATGCCATCGCTGTCGGTCAAGACAACCGGGAACGTTTCAAAGAAGTTGGGCATACGGCGTACCGTCAGTTCCCGCCCTTCGGCATCTTTGAAAACTGGGTGACCCAACCAAGTTTGGGCAATACCATCGCCTTTGTCCATTGGGCCAACGCGGAACAGACCGCCTTTAGCGGGGCTGTTACCTACGTAGTCGTAGAAAGCCAGCTTTTCAGGAATAGCCGAGTAAGCGTCCGAGAGGGTAGCTCCTTGTGCCAAACTCGCTTGGACGCGCCGCTGGATCTCTTGCTTGAAGTAGCCTTGATCCCACTGATAGCGGGTCGGGCCAAACAGTTCGATCGGTGTAGCAGCGGTACCGTACCACATAGTACCGGCGACGACAAAAGCAGCAAAGAATACAGCTGCAATACTGCTGGAAAGTACGGTTTCGATGTTCCCCATCCGCAGCCCTCTATACAGACGCTCCGGCGGACGGACTGTCAGGTGGAACAAACCGGCGATGATGCCAACAACACCCGCAGCAATGTGGTGAGCCACGATGCCACCTGGGTTGAAGGGGTTAAAGCCTGCTGGCCCCCATTCCGGTGCTACGGGTTGGACGTGGCCGGTTAAACCGTATGGGTCGGAAACCCACATCCCCGGGCCAAAAAGTCCCGACAGGTGAAAAGCACCGAAGCCAAAGCAGAGCAGACCGGATAAGAACAAGTGAATGCCAAACATTTTTGGCAAGTCGAGCGCTGGTTCACCAGTGCGGGGGTCTCTGAAGAGTTCCAAATCCCAGTAAACCCAGTGCCAAACAGCAGCTAGGAACAGCAGACCGGAAAGGACAATGTGAGCGGCGGCAACACCTTCAAAGCTCCAAATGCCAGGATTGCTTGCCGCTTCGCCAGTCAAGCTCCAACCACCCCAGGATTGCGTGACGCCCAAGCGTGCCATGAATGGCATCACGAACATCCCCTGACGCCACATCGGGTTCAGGACTGGATCGCTAGGATCGAAAATAGCTAGTTCGTACAAGGCCATAGAACCAGCCCACCCTGCCACAAGGGCGGTGTGCATTAGGTGTACAGCTATCAATCGACCTGGATCGTTCAGGACGGCTGTGTGTACTCGATACCAGGGTAGTCCCATTGACTACGCTCCTCCTCAGTGAGTGATCTTAGTTGAGCGAACTTTTATAAAGCAGACAATCATTTTTGTGATGGGAATTTTCATAAAGCGTGGATACGCGCCCTAGAGGAAAATTCCTACTCAAATTATTGAAATTTGGATTGACCTACTACCGAAACCAGTTAAAGGGAAAGCATTCAGCACACGCCACTCCCAAGAGCAGCCAGTGGCCGCTATCAGTCCGGGTGCGGATCGCCCCTCTACTGTCTTCGTCTCACAACTGGGCAACGCTCCAGCAGGAGATTTGTTTGTGAGTCGTTGTTAAAGAAGTGTAAACCTTGTCGCTGTCCATTGCAAGCGGGTTACAGTGGCTTCTTCAAAGCAGCCATACGTTTATATAACCGGTTGCGTTTTGCCCGGTTGCAGTTTGTGAGGTAACTTTACAAAACTACAGATTGGATGTCAGTCAGGTAGCACATAGTCTGGCCCGCTGCCAGTCGCTCCAGCACTTGCTCGGCACTGATGAGGCGCTTTAGCACTACTTGACCGATCGTTTTAGCCGCTGGGTCAACTTCGACAGTTTCCAACGGTTTGACTTCCACGGTTAAGATGGCGTCTTCGACCCGATACAGCCATAACTTCTCGTTGTTTTCCACTAAGCAAATATTCATACGCTCAATATTGGGTTGGCGTCGCCAAGCGGTTTCATTCCACACGCCATCGGACGCCCAGACTCTGCCAAATGTCCATCCGTCAGAAAGAAAAAAATATTTCACAGGCTTGTTTTTGCGACTGTGTTTGTCAAATTATGAGGTAAGAAGACCTTTTTGGGCAACAATTTTGCAGCTTCCTTAGTTTTTGTCGTTTGGCTGTTGACACCTAAGCACAGAGGTTTGCAGCATTGTGGATTATAACAGGCGATCGCGCTTTACTGTCCTCTGGTCTAGCGCTACAGTTAGACCTTCGCATCATCAGAGCGGCGAACGGGGATAGAACCGGCCTCGCTCTGAATGGGACAAGTGGAGAGGAGGAATCAAGGAAAGCCAGGTCTTGGATTGGCTGCTATCTCCGTGGCTAGCAGTAGAATCAAATTATAGTTTCATCGATCGACATAATGCGAGAGTTGGGGTTGTACCTAAGAGGTTAGGTATAAATTATTTTAGTCCTTTAGTAAAGTCGTCTGGTATTGGTCTTACTTTCATCCTAATCTTATATGCAAAAATCCCAAGAGCATGGGGAATCATCTCATATTTCACCGCATTTACCTGACGGGGCGACAACTATGGCTGGAAAGTAGACTTAATAAGCTTTTCAGATCTTTGACCGCGTTGATAATAAGACCGCTTATGCGGACTTAATGCCATTAACTGTTTAGTTTGTAAGGTAAACAATTGCAAGGATTCTGTCCAAAACCATCCATACAAACCAATATAGGATCACTATGGCGTTTGAATCTACGTTTAGGTTCTTTCACTCGACAATTCAAAATAAATTGGGATACCTCGTTCCTGGTAAATTAAGCTTACCATCAGCAGATTAATACATCCCCCGAAAAGTGCGATCGCAATTTGGCAATTTTACGGGATTTTCTGATAATAAACAAACAAGGGGAAGCTTTTATACTTCCCCTATCCGCATTTTCACCAAGCAATTTTGTGGTTTTCTATCGTACCCTACAACTGCTATCTCGATCTCTATCGCCCCAGTTTAGGTAATTGACAAGGTGCCCCGAACTGCACGGAGAAGTATGGTATAGTTGAAATACTGTGTGCCTGTCAGACAGTTTTCTAACTACAAATTATCAAAACCTTTATTATCGATATCGGTTATTGAGTATTTTCTAATTAAACAGTAAGGACTTCCGAACGTACAGAAGGTATATCTGTATGAGTAGGTGCGCGTAGCATACTCCCTGGCAAAGTTGCCACTGCAATTGTAGAGCCTAACATATCAAAAAACTCCACACTGTAACCTGTTGCTAGTCCGGGAACATCGTGACGTTCAACTACTGTACCGACATCTCCTGCACGAAGGTTATTAAAGTTATCATACTTACCCATTAACTCTGGGCAATTGACTGACACATCATAAAAACTAGTATAATCTAACAAAGGGCTGGTTTGGGGATTTCTTGAATAAATTTTCCTATTACCTAGAAACCAAGTTTCTATGCAACGATTTTGGATGATTATAACAAGCTGCGTACTTCCCATATCAATATTTTTACTTTGTAATAGCTCGTAAATTTCCTGTTTGCTATCACTAACAGTTCTCTCTTCAGCATCCAAACATACGACAAAGTAATCATACTTTCCTATTGAAAGGATATCTTCAATGGCATTAGTAATATGATCGTAAATCGAAGGATATCCACCACCACTAAATAAATAATAGTTATTTTTAACTACCTCATTGTAATTCTGTACTCGTTGTAATTCTGGTAAAATGTGCGCTAGCCAAGCTGGATAAACCTTTTTCTCGGTACTGTTTCCTTCGACAAGAAAGTATAAATTCATCCAACTTTAATTCCTTCACTGTATTCTTCAAGATTAATCAATTGTAGAAAAGCTTGATGCCTAGATTTTCCAAGGTTAAAATCTTTAGCATCTCTTGCACTTACTACACCACCATGACGAGTTACTATTTTCCAATATTCCATTCCGATTTTATTTATAATATAAGGGTGATGACTGGTAATTATAAACTGTAAATTTCTGTTGTCTAACAGTAATTCCGTTAAAACGTCAATACAGTTTACGCCTAAACTATTTTCAAATTCATCAATTAAAATTACGCTTCCTTCAGCAGATAAATAAAGTTCACTAATGTGCATAAGTGTTCTAAACATTCCCGAAGATATTTGGCTTTGAGATATCCAATTATTAACGCCTATTTCTTTTATATGAATCAAAGGATACTTGGCAATGGCTAACGATAGCCACTCTTCTTCTACTTCCTCTTCAACAGGTTTTATTTGGATGTCTTCCACTTGGGTAAATATATCTATAAACCCATCTTTAATTTTTTTGAATACTTCTGGAACATGATTGTATACTAATGCCAATTTAATTGCAGCAGGAAGGTTACTTTCTTGAATCTTCTCTAAAGAGTCATACTTTTTAGCCAATATAGGATAGTTAATTGCTTGAGCTACATTAACTAAAGTTGAAGGATCGCTATAAATGATCTTATTAAAAGCATATTGAACCGGAGCAACATCTTCCTCGTCGCTGAATATTTGAACAACACTTTGAAACGGCGAGAGTTTAGGAAGAGCTTTGCCTTTAAATTTTATTTCATTTTGTTGGTTCCTTTCTATAATCAAATTATTATTTAAATATAAATTTTCTCTAATAATTCTCAGATCGTCTCTTTCAGATTTTTCATCGCTGATAATTCCAGAAAATAATTTTTTTGTTTCAAGTTTTCCTTCCCATTTATATTCCATATTATTGTTTGTTTGAAAAGTGATATTCCATTCCACGCCGTTCAATGAGACACCTTTAGCTATTTCTTGCAAAGCCACAATTGATTTAAGTATTCGAGTTTTACCAACACCCGATATACCAACTAATAAAGTTAAATTAGAAAATTGAATGGGGTTATACCGCCACTCCAGTTCACGATCGTAATAAGTGATTTCTTTAATTTTCATAGTGTATATCCAATAAAGTAAAATTTTTAACCCGCATTATTAGAGTATGTCAGTAGGCTTAGTCTTTCGTAAGATTACTCTAGATCGTATTGCACAGCTTTGACCGATCGTAAAAATTCAAAACAAGTGCTGAGAGTGAGTGTAAATGCTAAAGTCAGATATGAGTCCTTGTTGCTCAATCGTAACCCACGATCGCGCACCCATACCTATGCAATTCCTAGACGCCTTTGATGTTATCGTTGTCGGTGCAGGTCACTCCGGCTGCGAAGCCGCACTTGCTACCGCACGCCTCGGTTGTCGCACCCTCCTGCTAACGCTTAATCTGGATAAAATTGCTTGGCAACCGTGCAATCCCGCAGTTGGTGGGCCTGCTAAGTCACAATTGACACATGAGGTAGATGCACTTGGCGGCGAAATCGGTAAAATGGCCGATCGCACTTATCTGCAAAAGCGGGTGCTAAATGCCTCCAGAGGGCCGGCAGTTTGGGCGTTACGCGCACAAACTGATAAGCGGGAATATGCAGCGGTGATGAAACGGATTATCGAAAACCAGGAAAATCTGACAGTCCGCGAAGGTATGGTGACAGATTTGGTACTCGGTAAAAATGATGAAATTATCGGTGTCGAAACATACTTCGGCGTGGCGTTTCAGTGCAAAGCCGTAATCCTGACAACTGGAACTTTCCTGGGTGGTAAGATTTGGGTGGGTAACAAATCGATGGCGGCGGGACGTGCGGGGGAATTTGCTGCTGTTGGTTTGACAGAAACATTAAATAGGTTGGGTTTTGAAACGGGACGCTTGAAGACGGGAACTCCGGCGCGAGTTGATAAGCGATCGGTCGATTACAGTAAAATGGAACCGCAACCAGGTGATGCAGAGGTGCGCTGGTTCAGCTTTGACCCGGAAGTTTGGGTGGAACGGGAACAAATGCCGTGTCACATGACCCGCACCACCGCAGAAACTCATCGCTTAATTAGAGAAAATCTGCACTTATCTCCCGTTTATGGTGGTTGGGTGGATGCGAAAGGGCCGCGTTATTGTCCTAGCATTGAAGATAAAATTGTCCGATTTGCCGATAAGGAAAGTCACCAAATTTTTATCGAACCGGAAGGTCGCGATATTCCAGAATTGTATATCCAAGGTTTCTCCACTGGTTTGCCAGAAGCTTTGCAATTGCAGATGTTGCGGAGTCTCCCAGGTTTGTCAAACTGCGCCATGCTGCGTCCGGCTTACGCGGTTGAGTATGATTATTTACCCGCAACTCAGTGTTTTCCCACGCTGATGACTAAGAAAATTGAGGGTTTGTTCTGCGCTGGGCAAATTAACGGTACTACTGGATACGAAGAAGCAGCCGCACAGGGACTCGTTGCTGGGATTAATGCGGCAAAATTTGTACGCAATTGCACACAAATTATTTTCCGTCGCGAGGAGAGTTATATCGGTACGCTGATGGATGACTTGTGTACGAAGGATTTGCGGGAACCTTACCGGATGCTGACATCGCGATCGGAATATCGTTTACTATTGCGATCGGACAACGCCGACCAACGCCTCACACCTCTGGGTCGGGAAATCGGCTTGATTGACGATCGGCGTTGGGAGTTGTTTACTCGCAAGCAAGCGAATATTGCCGCCGAGAAAGAACGGCTTTACGGGACGCGGATTAAAGAGCATGATGAAATTGGGAAGGCGATCGCATCCGATACCCAACAAGCGATCAAAGGTTCGATTACCCTCGCCGACTTATTGCGGCGTCCGGGATTGCACTATATAGATCTGGACAGATACGGATTGGGCAATCCCGACATCAACGCCACAGAGAAAGAAGGTGCAGAAATAGATATCAAGTATTCCGGATATCTGCAACGCCAACAACATCAGATAGACCAAATAGCGCGTCACGAACACCGCAAACTGCCACCAGATTTGGATTACGCTTCCATCGATACACTTTCCAAAGAATCTCGCGAAAAGCTAGCCAAGGTGAAACCGCTTACCATCGGTCAAGCGGCGCGAATTGGTGGAGTCAATCCGGCTGATGTGAACGCCTTGCTGATTTATTTGGAAATGCGATCGCGCCAACTGAGTACGGCAGGTGTTCAATAAATTGGTAATTTATGTAGATGTGACTGAGTAGGGTGGGCAATACCCAACCTACTTATCGCCAAGCTATATATTTTCATAAAAATTTTCGACCAGTCCCAACACTCAAAAGCGACCGTCAGAAGTTATAGTTACCAACAGCAGCAATTAAGCGAGCCTCTATGTCTGAAGATGCGAACACCAAACGAATTGCCCTAAAGCCCTCGGAAGAGCAAACACCCGTCCAGCCTTGGTCAATGGACAAATCTGCCGATCGCTTGATGGACGATGTATTCGCAGATGTTGACCGAATGCTGGAAACAGGCACCGAAATACCCGAAAGAACTGGCGAACCGGAATACGTCTCCTTGCAGCAGATGAGTATTCCCCAAATCGTTATCCCAGCAGAAATGGTGTCGCGTCAGGTGGAAGCATCGGATGACAGCGATGGCGAAGCCCAAAAATCACAAGAGCGAGGCAGATCGCTCAATAAACTGCTATTAGGGGCAGCAATAGCGTCTTTGGCAATCACGCTGCTGTTGTGGTTAGCCGGTCAAGGGAGGTTCAATAGGCTATTAGGAATTAACTCAGCCTCAGTACCGGAAGCGAAAAAATTACCGTCGGAGGCAGATGCCCAGTTTGTCGATTATATGCAGCAATCGCTTGACTTAATCGAACAACAAACAGAAGAAAATCAACAAGTTGCCGCCGTTCCAGCAGCACCGCAAGCACCTGCCAATTCCCTAGTGCCCGTTCCCGTTCCTGGCAATTTACCTCAAAACGCCAGCAGACCCCAAAACGCCCCAGAGCGAATCTACATCCCAGTTTATCCGCGACCCCAGGTAATTTACGCCAATCCGCCAGCCCCACCAGCAATTAGACCTGTTCCCACAGTTACTGTCACCGCTACCGCCGTAGCCAAACCATCTCCTACAGTTACCGTCACCGCTACCGCCGTAGCCAAACCATCTCCTACAGTTACTGCCTCTTCCCGTCCGACTGCTAAAGCATCTCCCAAAGCCCGCGCCACCGTTCGCCCCACCGCGAAAGCTACTCCCACAGTTGCGGCTGTCTTGCGATCGATACCCTTAGCGCGTCCCAAAGCCACCCCAACTTCGCGCCCAACAGCTAATTCATCTCCCACAGTCGCCGCTACTTCCCGTCCTACTCCCACTCCATCTGCGAAAGTTGCCGCCACAGTTCGGCCAACAGCCCAACCATCCCCCACAGTTGCGGCTACTGCGCGATCGACAGCTAAACCATCTCCCACAGTAGCAGCCACAACGATTCGCCCCACCGCTACTCCATCGGCAACAGTAGTAGCTACGACACGCCCAAACCCGACGCCATCTGCGAGAGTCACCGCTACGGCAGTGCCAACAGCGACGCCATCTGCGAGAGTCACCGCTGCGGTAGTGCCAACAGCGACACCATCTGTCACAGTTGCCCCTTCCCCTCCACCCGCACCAGCGCTAGCTTCTCCCATTCCCGCAGCCACATTACCCAATCCAGCGCCGCAGCGAACTTCCAGGCAGGAGACTAGGCAAGCTTCTGCATCAACACCGGCGATCGAACATACTTTAACGGGTTTGTTGGTATTGGGTGAAAAATCTGCCGCGATTTTTGAAATCAATGGTGCTTCCCGTCGAGTTCATCTCGGCGAAAGCATCGGTTCTAGTGGTTGGACTTTGGTCGAAGTCAACAACAATGAAGCTGTCATCCGTCGCAATGGTGAAGTTCGATCGGTTTTTGTCGGACAGCAATTCTGAGGCAGATGCAAAATTTGATTTCTCAATTTGAGTTGATAGCATAGATGGAAATAACCCCTACCTAGTGAGTTCTTGTTGTGGGCGTATTTGAAGATTTCAGCCGATTTTTGGAAAGTCGCTTGGAAGAATTCCTGCGGAACAATCCGCATCTGGAATTACAAGCGCTGGAGGAACAGCTGCGGGAACAAGAGGAGGATGCGCTGCGCCTAATTGCCGACCTGCAAACTCAAGAAAAGAAGTTGCAGGATGAGATTCTTGCCACCGCACAAGAAATTCAACGATGGCACGCCCGCATTGAAAAGGCGAAAGCTGCCAACAGATGGGATTTAGTTCAGCCTGCACAAGAACGCGAAGCCGCTTTGCTGCGCCAAGGCAATCAGCATTGGGGACATATGCAAGGTCTCAAAGAGCGGATTAAACAGGCTCAGGAATTGCTGCGTCGTATCCAACAGCGACGACAGGAAGTTCGTGTTAAAGCGGCACAAGCACAGGCAAACCGTACCAGCCCCAAAGCCGAGCAAAAATCCCAAACTGTCGGTTGGGATCGCGGTTCCAATCAAAAATCCTTTAGTGGTGCAGACCCGTTGGACGAACAATTTAAGCGCTGGGAAGCACAGGATGAGTTAGAGCAAATGAAGCGAAATATGGGGCGTTAAGTTGATATGGGTGCGGGAGTTCTCGCACTTATAGTGAATTCCTATTTTCTAACTGTATTTTTTTGGATCTTCTATGGTAGTTTCTGCTGTAGGGAAAGCCAAGAATGGATTTCTGGATTCAAAATTAACTTGTCACTATCGGCTAACACTGAGATAACGCGCAAGCGATTCTTGATTTGTCTTAACTCTCGAATTTCTTCAATCTGACATTTTTTCCAATTAGCTGCCTTTGTCGCTGCTTCCGAGTAAGACATTTTTAGGCTATCGTTGAACCAACGCAGAATTTGGTCGATATCGAGAACTGGATGACCGGGAACCGCTCCGAATTTTGCGATCGTAGCAGCTCGCAACATCATCGACGAATTCATAAAAGAATCCCTAGCATCAGCATTTTCTGATTCTGCAAGTTGCTCGTATACTTTGATTGCTACTTCTGCCCATTTGATGCTAGGTTTATTTGGATAGTGGGGATCGGCCTCAAGAGCATCAAAACTTGCTGCTTCAGCTAAACCCAACCAGTTAAATCCTTCTGGCGGTGAAGAATGTCCTGATTCTATGCTTTTTAGCCAAGCTAGCACCGAGTCTACATCCTCTTGCAGTAGTTGATTTAGTTGGATTGCAGATTTGGATTGGGTCATAAATTTTAGCGGCCTCCATAATATTTTACTATGGCATTTGTTGGATCGAGCCCTTGTCGTCTAAAAGCTTCTATTCCTATTTCTAGGCTATCTGGAGTTGGTATAAAATGACCGCTGTAATTAGTAATTTCCAGAAGATAATATTCACCATTGCTACCAACAATTTCCGCCTCACCTGCTGCCAAAACTGGCTGACCGAGAGTTAAGGCGGTGTGAGATATTTCTTGGCTACCAACAAATTTTGGTATTACTAATAGTTGGTTTTCTGTCGTCACCGCCCATTTGATGGTTCCTTCGTTAATTGTATCGTCAAATCCTGGTTCTGCCACCTTAAGAGGTTTGATACCTAAGCGATCGGCTAACGTGAGTTCTGCATTTAAGCGCTCGGGTAGTTGATTGGAGAAGAAGGCTGTGGGAAACTTACTTGAAGACTCTGGTGACACTTGGCTTTGACTTTAATTTATGGATGGGTCTGCTGGAGCGTTATGTCTCAACAAAGAGGCAGAAAACTCCCTTACTTTACTAGCTCCAAAAAAGTAAGTATCTCAGATAATTGTAAAAACGCGATCGCTGTTGTTCTAAATCATTTAAATTTACTGACATGGGAGCCATTCTAAACTTAACAGTTGGGTATTTTGATTCTAGTTCCGAGCGCAGCGTTGTTAGCTTATTCTTCTGTTGTTCGTATGTATCTTTGGGGAAATAAAACCTGGCTTCTCCACCCGTGAGCAGGCACTCTAGATTAGCATACTTTTCAGCAGTATCTTTCAAACTAGAAGAATTTTTGTCAACCGTAGTTTTACGCCAAGCTTTAGCATCGCAAACTAAGTTACGAGATTTGACGTAAAAATCTGGTTTTTGCGGATCTTTTAAGAAACGATGTGGGAGTGATGGTTTAACTTCTATTTGCTCTAATTCCTGTTCGCTTATTCGATCCTCACCTTCAGGATCTATCAACGTTTTTAATACTTCTAGTTCGCCTTGATCCCCAAGAGCAGTTGTCATCCAGACATTACTGAGCTTTTTTTGTGCTGCTTTGCGGTCAAAAGAAACTGCATCTGCTTTTACTTCTTTCAAGCTAGTGATGAGATTTCTAGTAATCGAAGAGTCACCAGGAGCAGCAACGGCATTAATAGCCAAGGCTACTTGAACTACTGTTTTAGCATTGCCCCACCGTCTTTGAATATCCTCAAGTCGGCTCGATAAAAATCCAACTTCAGTCAGGGCTTCCTCACATAGTTCAAGCATACTTGAAAATTGTGAATTCAACTCTTCCAGATTACACTCACAGAGGCTATCTGCAAAATAACGAAGTTCTTCCATCATTTCTAGCGGTTTAAGGATGTTACTTCGCCATTGCTCTATATCTTCTTTGAGCGTCATATTTTATCCCCAACGAGAACGAATTCCTTCTAGCATTTCTATAGCGGTAGTTAACTGGCTAGATACATCTTCACAGCCCTCCTTTAAATCCTCAAATTTTCTACTCAGTTCATCTGCTACTGTTTCAGGAATTGTTTTAGATGAATTACTAACTTCTTCCAATGCTTCAACAATTCTATTAATTGCTGTACGGAATTCTTCGATTTCAGACTTCAGACTCATTTAGATATCTCCTAAATATGTAAAAAAATTTTACGCTGGCTTAGGAACGCTCAACTATTTTACTCCAAAGCGTGTCAGCTACCTGTATTTTTGAGCCTACAGGTACTTTTATCAAAGGAGTATTAACAAACATTTTGCCTGCATATCCCTGTAAGACGGCTCTACCACGAGAGGTTATAGGTATGTCGCCTGCCATACTATCTTCTAAAATAGACTGACTTGCTTCTCGACTTACTCGAAAAATCACTTTTTCTTCACACTGATCCGTTACCTGCGGAGTAATTATAGCAGCAGTTGGCCTTTGGGTACAATAAATTATATGAATTCCAAATTTGCGTCCCTTACGTGCATACTCTTTTAAGCGCTTTTCTATAGTATCTCGTAATTTACTTGAAGCATCCGCTATATCAGCAGCTTCATCTATTATCCAAAGAGTGCGCTGTATATCAACGCCCTCTTCCTGTAGCTCCGTTATATTGTGCACTTCATATTTTTGCAATAGCTCTAATCGTCTTTGATGTTCTTGACTATGTATTTTTTCGACTAAATTTTGGCACTCTTCTACAGTTGTAATTATCTCAACATTGGCTTTTACCCGGTCTACGAGAAAATTAAAATCAGCACCAGCAAAGTCAGCAATATAGATTTTACCTTTGGGATTGGCATAAAGAAATTGATAGATAATCCAGTTCAAAAAGTTACTTTTACCTGCTCCCGGTACACCAGCAACTAATCGGTGTGAAGTTTTAGCCCAACTAGATAGGACAGGATTACCTTCATCATCAATGCCAACTATGTATGTATCATTATCCTCTTCAATCAAATGTCTGTAGCTATTGAATATTTCTTCAGCAGTAGCAGTAGGAAAAGTCATTGTTATAATACCTGGTTTTGGAACTGCAATTCGGAAAAATCCACTGATTTCCTGGGATGTCGCCAAGCGATGCAAAGGTTTTAAATCTATAATTCGAGACGGAGGTGGAGATGAGAACTTAGCCAAAGGTGAACCACCCAATACCGCATCAGATTCTCCAGGTTTATTTTGATTTTGAGCAGGATTTAAAGCTTTAGGCGTAGGAGGTGGTAACATAAAAGATATACTAAGAGAATTTTCCTTAGCTTTATCCTTTCCTATTATTTTTGGTTTAATAACTTCTTTGATTACCATTTCACTGAATTTTTTTTGCCATCCTGACCACTCAATAGCGGTTGAAATATCTACATTCTCAGTTGCTTGTAAGCTTTCTAAAAATCCAGGTTGGTCTTTATTCACTAGAACAATTTGACACTGCTTACCATGATGATTTTCTTTAGTGGCGTGGTTAATGAGTGTCTCTAGAACAACACGAGCATCACCGCGATTTTCTGCCAATGCTTTAATAGAATACTTGAATAGATCGCCGTTAGGATATAACTGTTGGTATTTTTGGTAAAGAGCTAAGGTGGTAGACAGAAGATTATCTTTATTGCTAGTAGAATTGGAATTAACTGTATCTAATTGCGTAAGCATTTGGTTAATCGCATTCACCCAAAGCTGCTTTTCATAAGAGTTTTGATAAGTTTGTAAAGTAATTTCTAGAATCAGCTTTCTGTCTGAGTGATTGATGACATCATATACTGCTGACATATCGTTGGATTGATTTACCTCAAACAAGTGAGGTAAATAGTAATTTTGTGGCTCAATAAATTCTTCATCCTTGAAAATTTCGCCGATAAAGTTAACCCAATCTAATTTCTGGTATTGGTTAAAGTCTGCTTGAAGCTTTAGGGTAAAAAAATCGCTGAATTTTCCTTTGGTGAGAAGACTAACAACTTGTTCACTAATCTCCTCTGTTTGGTATTCACCCGCCTGATTGAGGAGAAGATAAGTTTTAATTTTAGGGGTTTGATCGGGGTTGTAAAAGTAGCGGATAGAAAATGTGAAATTGGAAGCAACGCGGGTGAGAGAGCGCATTACTTGTTGTTGGCTTTGTAATATTTCTTTACGGATATCACTTTGATAAGTGTTATCCTGTGTAATCCGCTTAGGAGCAATTTCAAAACAGAGGGGAAAATTTTGGTTCATTTTTTATTTCCAATTATCAGATATTTTTTTTGAAATTTCATTAATTGTAACTGCTTTTTGTTTCAGCCTATACCAAAATATTCCCAGTATAATACTAATCACAATTAAAATTGCTCCTATGAGAGCAACCCAACCCTGATTATTAAATATAAGAATAGAGAGCCAACCTATCCCCCAATATAGAGCGACAATACCAATTAATATTAAACAACCTACACCCCATCCTTCATCGCCATTCATAAAGATACTCCATTAACTTACTTTTGCTAAAGAGCTGATTACAGATTATTTTCAATAGCACTTCCTTTCTCCTACCCTTCCACTACCATACTGCTCTTTTATGTAGTTGGCAAATCCTTGAGCATCTTCAACAGTGCTAAATGAAGCTACTTGAATTTCGCCCTTCTCTTTAGCTGTTGTTTTATTTCTTGCTTGAGGAACATCTCTGCAATGGTTTGACATAACTCTATTCCAGTTGCTCTCACTATATTGAATAAAAACTGGGTGCCAACAGTTGCCATTACTGGAAGAACTTCCACAGCTATTTTTTGGAAATCCACTCGCATACCAGGGACTTCTGTTGAATGTATTAAGGGAAATGTGATTATAACCTTGAAACCAATCAGGTGTAGGTGAATTATATCGATACCATTTTGATAAAGGAGGGCTTACAACGTAAGTTACAAAAATAATCCCTAAACCTATACCAAGAGCTATTAAAGAGCTTATCCCCGCTTTTTGGTACTGATCGATTAAGTTGTATTTAACATTTCCCAGATTGGATAATAGATAAGTTTTAAATAATTTTAACTCTCCATAAAGTTTTTGGCATTTATTATAAGTTTCGTAGTCGGTACTTTCCCTTGCTTCATAATTATCGTGTTCGCTCAGCTTGTCTAACAATTTATAATTTACATCTTTAATCAAAGATAAAACTTCTTTCAATGTGGACTGATTTGAAGTTATTTTATCTTTTTCTCTCTCCGTTTCTAATTTTTGTTCATTTAATTTTTTAATCCAGTCTTTAACGTCTGATAAAAGCTTTTCCATCTCCACTCTAACAAATTCTTTTACCTGTATTACTGATAAATCAGATTTTTGATAAACTATTTTCAGCGAATCGATAGCAGCTATAGCTTTTTTAAATGTGTTGGAAATGCGAGCGGAACGCTCATTTGATGATGATATACGTTCACTGATTTTTGGAACAGTCAAATTCTTTGGATCGTCGGTTTTATCAAACTCGTCATCAAAAAGTAATGCTTCTAACAAATTTGCGGCATCTCTATCTAAAACTGACTTGTGTTGCTTTAATAGCCCTGCTGCCGTATTCCGCACTCTTTCCTCTGGATTTAGCAGAACTTTGGCAAGGATCTTAAACTTCTGAGCTAAATCAAAAAACTGAATCCTGTTGATAGTATTTACAGCTTTTATTTGCTGATTTATAATGTCGCTTTCATTCGTTGAAAGTTTTAACTCTTTTTCAATTACTTCTTCTAAGTGAGAAACTGCTGCTTCGCCAATATTTGCTGCCTCTTGCCATTGTTCGCAGATGATTAATACTCTAGCTCTAATTGAAACATCCAGCCAAGATCCTGCATTTCGGATTGCCTGTGCCGCCAGCTTTCTCAGGGGAATGTCTGCATTATAATAATTATCCAAAAAGTGTCCTACATTTTCATAAAGCCTTCTTTGTTCTTCCGTAGATTCCGAATCTCTAAATTTACCTGCTGCTATACGCAAAGCTTCTTCTTGCAGCCATTTTCTTTTTTGAGGATTATCTATTTTCAACCTGTTAACATCTTTATCAATTGCTAACTCTATTCCCCTGACGTGCAACTGATAGATAACATTTCTAACAAGAGCTTCATATTTACTGGAGTTAGAATTTTCTCTAAATAACTCTTCTGCTGGGCCATACAGCCAAAACTCTAAATTTCTTTCATATTCTGCCGTCAGATCACCCCTACTGTCTTTTTCCTGAATTCGGTTAATTTCCTGAAGTTTACGGTTGATGATTTCATTCCGAATCCTGTAAGGTGGGTCTGTGAGAGCGCCGCCTTCTAGATGTTCTATCGCATCTTGGGAAAAACCGATCGCCTCGATCGCCCATGCCGCCGCCCACCGGGTCAAATCAGTACTGGCTTTCTCCTGACCTTTGACTTCCTTGGCTATGTCTCTAAGTACCTGTTGTAGTTCTTCCTCTGTTTCGCATAAGCCTAAAAAAGCCCGTTGATTTTTTTGTGCAATTTTACCCCAGCCTTGAAATGCTAAAGCCCGCGCCGCTGAATTTGCATGATTTGCCCATACACCTGCAAACCAATGCGCGGCTTTTTCGGGCTCGTTTTCCGCCAATATAAAGAATAATTCGACTCTTTCGCCGTCGTAGCGTGCATTTCGGAAGTAGGCGACTAAATCACGCCAGTTTTCTACAGAAATAGGCCGATCGAGTCGCTCGTCCTGCCATCGTGGTTGGATGTTTGAGGAATCAGACATAGCTTCTGCCAAAATATACTTTACAACAATTTTCTCTTTATACTTCCCTCCGCAGACAGGTGTTGTCACACTAAATAGTCAAGAAATCATGACAATTACCTGCATTCTTGAAAAATTCCCATTATTGCGAAACTTACCGGGAGATGACGTTGGAAATGGAGAGACAATCGCGCCCAAACTTTGCGGGTCTGCATTATACCATATGAAAATTATTTTTCATCCATTTTTTCCAGCCAATTTGTCATTATATAGCGATCGTGTTCGACAAAACCCATCTTTTGATAAACGCTTTTTGCTTTTTTATTTTCATAAGCTACTACTAGATGCACAGCGGCAATTCCTAGAGATTCGCAAACTGTTTCCACAAATTTTAGCGCTTGTGTGCCTATCCCTTGTCCGCGATAATTCTCTCGAATATATAATTCATCGACTAAGGCATCGCGACCGTGAAATTCGATACTGTAGCCAAATGTGAGGACAACATATCCGACTGGTTCTTCGTTGGCACAAATTAGCCAGATCTTCGCCAGTCGATCGTCACTAACTATTTCTTCTAAACAACGAGTTGCTATTTGATTATTAAATGGTATATGTTCGAGTTTATAAAACTCCTGCATGAAAGTCAAAATCAGATTAATATCGATGTTTGTAGCAAGCTTAAAACTTATTTCCATAATCTTACCAAGAGTAAATGCTAATTATTGCTTCGGTTAATAGAGGTTGCGGCAAATTTTGACTACTTAGGCTAAAATAGCATACCATAGGTGTAAAGACAAGAATAATCATCAAAATAAGCTATGAAAAATCAACTGGCATTGCGGCTGAATAAAATTATATTTGCGTTGCTGATGTCCATAGCTGGCGTTAAGTTCGCAGAAGATGCGATCGCAATACCAGCGATTAACGCTGGTAACAAACAGGTAAAAAATTGCACTTCTAGCACTTGCACGCCATACCGAGCAAATTATGAAAAAGCTATTGCCGATCGCATCATTGCAAGACCTTCTTTGGTATTGGATGAAAATCAGGCGTTTGCACTAGCCGATCGAGCAATGGCAAAAGGCGATCGCAACGAAGCCGCACGCCGTCTCGCACAAGCTTTAGTAATTATTTCGGAATCGAAAAAACCCGGACAGGGAATAGCAGGCGCTTTAGCCATAGAGCGTTCTCTAGATACAGATATGAAAAACGCACGGGGTCAGTCGCTCCGGGAGTTTTTACCTTTGTTCGATCGCATTTTTCCCGCCGATCGAAATCCATATCGGTAAATTCTATAATTGTAAAATAGGTTAACTTAAACCATAAAGGTTTACTTTTTTGGTAGATAGGCAAAATCTACCATACTTGGTGCTGATTTGAATCGATTTTGATTATTTATAGCAGGGTAGCATATTAACTATAACGGCACTCAAGACGTTTATACAAGCTACGCGAGGAAATTAGATGTCAGCTTGGCTGTCAGCGTTACTCAATTCATTCAAAGCACGTTTATCTCAGCGCATCATCTTTTGGGTGTTTATCAGCATTGTTTTAATCGAGGTCATTATCTTAATTCCGTCTTATTATATGCGGGAAAGCGAGCTTTTATGGCAAATAGAGGATGTTTCTTCTGCAATTGTCACCTCAATTTCCCGCTTAACCGCACAAGAAGTTGACAACAATAAACTTCTAGAAGAAATCAAAAAAATTACTCATGGTTCCGTGATTTTAGGAGTGGCGATTTACCAACCCAATGGACAACTTATAGGTATATGCGGTGAGCCACCAGAGATTACATTTTCTGACCTAAAAGGTAAAGATGAAGTTCGCGCACGCAACCGGAATGGCGATCGCTACGACGTAGCTTGGTCAGGTGGAAAATTAGGTACTAATTATATCATAATCGCTCGTCACAATGCTACCACCGTCAAGCAGGAATTATCCGCATATATTGCACGTATTGCTGGTTTAGTTGTGTTGATCTCAGCTTTTGTCACCTCTGTCACAATGCTAGTCTTGGGTGCAACCGTAATTGTGCCTATCTTGCGACTGCGGGATGACTTGATCGCGGCGGGTGAAGCAACCGCCAAAGATAAAGCCAATCCTAACTTTTATTCTCTATCTGTCAAGCGCAATGATGAGTTAGGGGAAGTGATGAAAGCATTCAATCAAATGTATCGACGCATTCGCCAGGAAATAAACGAACGCAAGCAAGCAGAAGCAATCCTGCGCGTGGAAACAGAAAAATCCGAGCGCTTATTACTGAATATTTTGCCAGAATCGATCGCGGAACAATTGAAACAGCAACAAGGCTGCATTGCCGAACGCTTTGATGAAGTCACTATTCTATTTGCAGATATTGTTGGTTTTACAGCTTTGGCGGCGCGTACTCCTCCTACAGAATTAGTCAGTTTACTTAATGAAATTTTCTCCGCATTCGATCGCCTTGCTTCCCACCACGGTTTAGAGAAAATCAAAACCATCGGCGATGCTTACATGGTAGTAGGCGGTTTGCCTTCTCCTCGATCGGATCATGCCTGGGCCATCGCAGAAATGGCTCTCGATATGCAACGAGAAATCGCTCGTTTCCAAACCAATAAAGGCGAACCCTTCAGCATCCGTATTGGTATCCACACCGGACCAGTAGTAGCAGGCGTCATCGGCTTACAAAAGTTTTCCTACGATTTGTGGGGTGACGCCGTTAACATTGCCAGCCGTATGGAATCCCTTGGAATTGCCGGTGAAATTCAAGTGACAGCCACAACCTACGAACTATTAAGAGATAAGTATCTTTTTGCAGAACGCGGTGTGTTAAAAGTCAAGGGTCGCGGAGAAGCGATCGCTTATTTGCTCAAAGGAAGAAAGCAGTAGAATTCCATTACAAACCCAAATCTACCGCAATGCGATGAGAGCAAGCAAACCCTGAAAACGCCACTGCATTTAAACCCTGACCCGGAAAAGTGCTATCCCCCACACAATACAAACCGGGAATAGATGTGCGGTTAAATGGCATACCCAACAAACCGCGCAACTTGCGACTGGGAATCGGCCCATAACTGCCATCATCCCGACCTAAAAAACGTCGATGAGTGCGAGGCGTTCCCACCTCCATGTAATCCAGTTTTGTATCTAAGCCAGGGAAAAATTGCTCCAATCTTTTAATAATACGTTCCGTTGCTTCTTGTTTTTTCTGCTCGTAATCTTGCGCCGACATTCGTTGCCAATCATCAATCCAATTCGGCGTGAATACGTGCATAATGTGATAGCCTTCGGGAGCTAAATTCGGATCGAGTAGTGTGGGGATAGAAACAAATATAGTGCCTTCCGGTTCCTCCATTTGCTCCCAATCTGACAAGATAATATGGTGACACTCAGTTCCCCAAGGTAGGACATCTGCTTCGACGCCCAAGTGCAAACTTAGAAAACTAGGTGACTTTTGATATCGTTGCTGCCATTTTTTTTCAACACGGGGCATTTCTGCGGGCGGAAGTAATTTTTCAAAGGTATCCCAGCGTGTAGCGTTGGAAACAATGCGTTTAGCTCGATAAACTTGGCCTGTGGCGAGCTGAACGCCCACCGCTCGTCCATGTTCGGTCAAAATCTTGGTGACTCTGGCTTTGTACTGAATTTCACCGCCAGCTTTCTCAAGTCCTTCCACCAGTTTTTGGGCGATTTGACCGACGCCGCCTTTGGGGTAGTTAATGCCACCATAATGGCGATCGGAGAATACCATCCCAGCATTAATCATCGGTGTCATGTCTGCTGGCACAACCGACCAGCAATAACACTCGATGTCGATGAATTTGAGCAAAATCGGATCGCTGATATATTGGCGGGCGATGTCGCCTGCATTGAGGGGCAAGTATTTCACCAAACCCAAACAAGCCAAGGGATGCTGGAAAAACACCCTCGTTAGATAGCCCGGTTCCTCCAACGAGAGCAAATCCATTGCGTTGAGGCAGTTGAACACTTTCCAGCACTCGTCGTAAAATCGACGGATGCCTTCTCGTTCTTGCGGAAAATATTCTATAAGTTCTTGCAAAAATTTCTCATAATTGCGATGAACTTTTAAATCTAAGCCGTCGGGAAGGTGGTAGTGAATCTGTACCGGGTCGGGAATAGTTTCCAAGCTGACGTTGACTGCTGCTAGGGCGCGGGTGAGCAGATTGGTAGTGCCTTGAGTGCCAAACCCAAAGATCATCGATGCTCCCACATCAAACCGATATCCGTTGCGATCGAAGTAGCCAGCACTTCCTCCAGGGATAATGTAGCGCTCCAGCACCAGCACAGACGCACCTTTCGCTGCTAGTTGGGTCGCCGTTACCAACCCTCCAATACCCGATCCGATGACAATAACATCAAATTCAGGCGCGGTTGAACTGGTTTGAGTGTAAAACAACTGATTATTCATGGAAGCAGGTATCGGGTTAGTAATCTAGAGTAATTCCCTGGATTTACAGTTTACAAGCTCCCTTCGTATCTAGCATCTAGCTGCCACTCTCCCTTTCCCTCTTTCCCCTTTCCCTCTTTCCCCTAACCCCTAGCCCCCAGCCCTAAAAAAAAAGTACGGACTCTATCTGCTGCTGCTGACCGAGCCCGTCTGCCGTTCCTCGTAGAGGAGAACACGAGAGAGGAGAACACTGAAAGTTAATATAGCCTTATTGAAAAGAAGTGTCAATACAATTAGGAAAAATTCTCAACAATATTTTTGTCTTCCCTGTAACAAAGCAGAAGGCAGTATGATAGATCGGGCTTTTGAACCAGCATCCAAACACCAATCAAAAATCTAAAATCGAAAATCAAAAATCCGTATGACTCTCCAGATGCGTATCTATGTTCCGCCCCATCCCCTCATCAAACACTGGCTGGGTGTTGCCCGCGATGCCCAAACGCCACCAGTGCTGTTCAAAAGCGCTATGACGGAACTGGGACGCTGGCTGACTTACGAAGCGGTGCGAGAGTGGTTGCCCACAATAGAAACAACAGTGCAAACGCCTTTGGCTGAGTGTCCTGCTACGTTTGTCAATCCGGAAGTGCCGTTGGTGGTAGTGCCGATTCTGCGGGCGGGATTGGCTTTGTTGGAAGGAGCGCAGACTGTACTGCCTTTGGCGTCGATTTATCATCTCGGTTTGGTACGGGATGAAGAAACGCTAGAACCGAGTTGCTATTTGAATAAGTTCCCAGCCCAGTTTCAAGAGCAAACGCGGGTATTGATCGTCGATCCGATGCTGGCGACTGGTGGCTCGATTATGGCTGCGATGGCAGAATTGACTTCTCGCGGTATCGATCCGGCGCTAGTGAGGATTATTTCAGTAGTAGCGGCTCCCCCAGCACTGCAAAGATTGAGTGTGACCTATCCGGGCTTGAATGTATATACGGCTACAATAGACGAAGGTTTAAACAGCCACGGTTACATTGTGCCTGGGTTGGGGGATGCAGGCGATCGCGCTTTTGGCACCTAGCGCTATGCGGACAAAAGAGAGGGCGTCGGGGCTAGGGCGTCGGGATTAGGGAGAGGGAGGAGGGAAGAGGGAGAGAGAAGAAGAGGACTTTTGAATGAGTGACTTTTGAATGAGTGACTTTCGCAGTCCCTATCTTCTGCCTGATGCAGTTGGGACTGCTAGCAGGTAAGCTGAAAACAGTCGTACCAAAGATATAATCCTAAATCCTTTCATCTAAAATCCAAAATAGATATGAGTCAGCGTGACGGTTTTGCAGCAGGATTTTTGGCTGGGTCGTTGGTAGGTGGCCTAGTCGGTGGGGTGCTGGGGGCGGTGCTAGCTTCTCGCATCAGTAACGAAACGGCGGAAGCAGAAGCACCTCTGGTCAACAGCAATCCTTCCGAAGCTAAAGTTGATAAACCGAAGAAGCGTCAATTGGAAGCTTCTTCTGAGCAACGGATTGAAGTGGCTCGTCGCAGTCTGGAGGATAAGATCGCACAACTTAACCAGACAATTGACGAAGTGCGCCAGCAGCTCGGTAACGTGAATGGGAATGCTTCTGGGGGAAGTGGCGATCGATCTCTGACCAGAGATGCACAATACTGAGTTGCAGTCAGCAGTTCAGTTGACAGGCTCAAGCGGTGAGGTACGCCCAACAGCTGCGAGAGTGGAAAAGTAGGGCAAAGTCGAGCTAGAGTTGGAAGCCCAACTCAGTTTCATTGGTGTAGGGAGGAA
The DNA here is from genome assembly GCF_041929145.1 of Aerosakkonema sp. BLCC-F183. Lineage (NCBI taxonomy): Bacteria > Bacillati > Cyanobacteriota > Cyanophyceae > Aerosakkonematales > Aerosakkonemataceae > Aerosakkonema > Aerosakkonema sp. BLCC-F183. The sequence continues at coordinate 62,123 of NZ_JBHFNU010000070.1, forward strand.
GATCCGAAACGGTCGGATATCGGTTAAATTAAAGTCAAGTCTAAGTTGTGTTTGAAATTCCGTAAAAAGCTTCAAAACTCATGGATGCCTCAGTCGCACTGCTGTTCAACGCTCTTATTACCTTTGTCAACATCTACGTGGTTTTGCTGATTATTAGGATTCTGCTGGGCTGGTTTCCCAATCTCAACTGGTACGATCCGCCGTTTTCCATCCTCAGTCAGCTAACCGATCCTTACCTGAATATCTTTCGCTCTTTTATTCCCCCTCTCGGTGGGATTGACTTTTCACCGATTTTGGCGATCTTTCTACTCCAATTTATCGCCGATCTTCTCAAGCCCCTCGCAGTAAGAGCTATGTATATGTTCTGATCCCGGTCGATCGCCTGCTTGTACTGGAAACTTCACTCCTTAATTTTTAAGGAGTACATATTTTACTACAAAACTTTTATTTTGTCAACAACAATCTACCTGGTAGGATGGCATTTGAGGGGGGTAAGGGTAGCTTACCCCCCTAGCTTCTTTTCAACGACGAACCACACCGGTAAAACCGGCAGCTTTGAACTGCTTAAGCTTTAAAGGAGTTGGTTGATTGGCAGCCACAGAAATTCTCAATTCAAAATCGCTCACTCCTGGCGGAACCTCATCAATAGATCCCAGACGAGTACGGTTTTGCATCACAGAATTGTCATTGGCATCGTAGATGCGACCGAAAATATCAGCGTTGTAGACGTATTTACCAGAGGTATTGTTGGCTTTGCCGGTAATGAGAAAGCAGTTGGCAGCTCTGGCGTTACCAGCGGTAACCAATCCTTCTGCTAGTTCCGACGGACACTCTTTATAAGAAAGATCGGTTAGTTGAATTTGAGTCAACGCCCAAGCGGGTGGGGTCAACACCCAACTCAGAATTGCGATCGAGCAGGAAATTAGGAAGATTTTTATGGCTCGAAAGTGCATATATTGTACCTAAAATGAGCGATCGGCAGGTAACTTCAAACTCAGCTTACCGTGAACTTGCACAACCGCGCTTGGGAAGAGCGAGTAAGTTTTGTAAGATAAAAGCACTATCCCCAGTTAGCGATCGGTTTTGGCACAAAGCTACCCAAAGCCGTTGACGTGCAATGAAGTTCACTGTTTGCCATAGGTGCTGTATGACTAAAGAGGAGATCGAAGCAGCCTTGCAAGCAGCATTCGATCGGTGCGATGCAGCTAGCTGTCCTCTCACCGAGACACAGAAACAGATCCTGCTGCAAGTGGCAGAGAATTTGACTCGTATCCAAAGTCAACCGAGTGGCGATCGATCGCCTTCTTCAACTAATCCTCTGGAGGAACTTACCGATAACGAACAAGAAACTTTTTTAGAGTTTGTCAGAGAACAAGAAAGACAAGATCGATCTTGGAAAATTCAGTTAATGAACGATTGGTTGAATAATCGAACTTCGGGAGAGGTGCAGTTTATTCGCGATCGCTACGGTTTGCAATGGCTCAATCGAGTCAAGCAGTCACATCTGGCTGAGTATAGCGATCGCACGCCAGACGAAATTTTAAAACTCAAAGTAGGCGATCGCATTGAAGTGTCGAATAGCTTATGGGAATGGGTGCAAGAAAATGGCCCTTGCAGTCGCGAATGGGTTTCTTGCACAGTAATTAAAGTGGATGAGATAGATGGTAATACCACTTGCACAATTCGTTTTGATAACGGTAGTGAATACGAAATTCAAGGTATTTACGAGTGGAATCGCTACAATTGGCGTTGGCCATCTGGGTAAATAAAATTAGGACAATGTTAGACAAAAATAATCTTTCAATCCGATAATCCTAAATGTCTTCGCAAAAATTGCCGCATTACATCTACTGGAACTGACTGCTGCAACCAAATTTGCAATGCAGCCGCTCCTTGTTGGACTAACATTTCTAAACCGTCGATCGCATCCGCACCCTGCTGTTTAGCTAATTTTAGAAATAAAGTCGGATTGGGTGTATAAATTAGGTCATAGGCGATCGCACCTTTGGGCAATTTCGCGATCTCATCTGCACTTAAAGGAGACTCATCAACGCGAGGATACATTCCTATTGGCGTTGTATTCACGAGTAAGTTTGCTTGTGAGAGCAAATTTGGTAATTCTTGCCAATTATGTACGCTGAGACGGACAGGCAAACGCGAATTCAGCCAACTATCTAAAAAATCGTTTAATTTCTGCGGACTGCGCCCAATAACTTTGACTTGCTGTACGCCTAACTGGGCGCACCCTGCTACCACCGCCCTAGCAGCTCCACCATAGCCTAAGACTAGCGCTGTCATTTGACTCCAATCGCGCTCTTGAGATGAGGGGGAGAGGTTGAGCAATGGTGCCAAAAACCCTTCCACATCGGTATTTGTGCCACTCCAACCTCGATCGGTGCGCCAGACGCTGTTAACGGCTCCGACGGCTCGTGCGATCGGCGATACTTCTGATAGGAGGGGAATGATTGCTTGTTTGTGGGGAATGGTGACGTTAAAGCCAATCATACCAATAGCGGCAAAACCTGCGATCGCCACCTGCAAATCTTCCGGTTTAACTGGAAAGGGTAGATACACATAATCTAGTCCCAGTGTGGCAATAGCGGCATTGTGCATCACTGGGGAGAGGGAATGTTCGATCGGGTGTCCGACGACACCCAGTAGTTTAGTCTTACCTGTGATAAGTTGTGTCAATTTTTGCGGCTCAGTTTGATCGTTTCTTATAGAATAAGACGATAATGACGGCTTTTAGGTTGTCAGAGAAAAGCAAATCAGCTTATCAGCTTGTGGGAGTGGTTCCATGAACTTTATTAGTTGTAGCAAGGGACACCAAAATTCCAGCACATCGAGTTTTTGCAGTACCTGTGGAGAGGAGTTGCAACAGAAGGTTGTCCCACCGACGATAATTATGGGGTTGACGCCAGGGACTCGATTGCGCGATCGCTACGTTATTAAGCAGGTATTAGGGCAAGGAGGATTTGGCAGAACTTATTTGGTAGCAGATGAAGGCCGATTCAATGCTTTAGTTGTCATCAAAGAATTTCTTCCCAATGTCCAAGGAACTTATGCTCTCCAAAAAGCTGAGGAACTTTTTCAACAGGAAGCCTTTATCCTCCACAGACTCCAGCATTCCCAGATTCCCCGATTTTGGGAAATATTTAGAGAAGGAACAAAGCTATTTTTAGTCGAAGATTTTATTTCAGGACAAACGTATCAATCATTATTAAATCAACGATTGCAGCAAGGAAAACGCTTTAATGAATCAGAAATTTTACATTTATTTCGCGAACTCCTCCCAGTCTTAGGATATCTGCACCGTCAAGGTGTCATCCACCGGGATATCTCGCCAGACAACATCATTCATCGATCTGCTGATGGATTGCCTGTTTTAATTGATTTGGGCGCAGTAAAACAAGCAGCTTTCAATGCAGTCAGCCAGGTAGGAGGAATGCAAAATCAGAATATGGCTTCCCCTGCTACCCGTGTGGGCAAACCAGGCTATGCCCCCCAGGAACAGATGCAGTTTGGTATCGTTGCTCCTCACAGTGATTTATACGCTTTGGCTGTTACAGCTGTTGTGTTAATGACTGGCAAACAGCCCCTGCAACTAATAGATCAGTACACCATGAATTGGATATGGAATAAGGAACTAACTCTGAGTCCATCTTTTAGCAGTATTCTCAACAAAATGCTAGCGAAAGATCCTTATGGAAGGTTCCAATCTGCTGATGAAGTTATACAAGTTATACCGCAATATCAGGGTGATTTTCATGTTAATCATCCCGCTGAAGTCGGTCAGGCTAATGTGGGAGGAAGTCAACAAAGAAAGATGCCAACAACAAGTGGCAAAAGGTTTTTGAATTTAATGATAGATTTTGTGTTTTTATGGATATTTAGTTTGATGTTTGGTTTGACATTGGGCATATTTTTGGCAATTCTAGGAGTAGATTCAGGTATATTTGATAGTGCTAATGAAGAAGTGCTGGGTTGGATAGTTTTTATAATATACAACATCTTAAATTACTTGATTTTGGAATCAACTTGTGGCAAATCAATGGCAAAATTCATTACCAAGACAAAGGTGGTGATGAATGATGGCAGAAAACCTGATTTTGCTGTCATTTTAGTGAGAACACTGTGTAGATTTATACCTTTTGATGCGCTTTCATTTTTATTATCTGGCAATCCGATCGGATGGCACGATCGTTTGTCCAAAACAATGGTAGTAGATGACAGATGACAGTTTTTTAAAGCGATGTGATACGGAGATTGGTGTATTGTCGATTACCAAACTCTGCAAATTGAAGCGTTTGCTTATACCTAAAAAAAATACTGTAACGAATGGGCGTGGAAAAGCCGCCAGTGGCGCAGTATTTCTGAGTTTAAAGCACATCAAAGGGCGTGGGCGATCGCCGCATGGCTGATTCTGGCGATCGTGCTGGCAGTTTTGCTGGCAATTGCGGTAATTGTTGGGTTGCTTTTACTGGCTGGAATCTCTTCTAGCAGATAAATACAGATAAACTTAAATTCTAGACATTTCTTTACAATTTTCTTTCAAAAAGAGGCGACTAAATGCTGTAATATCAATTTAAGCTACCTTAAAAAAATAAGGTCGATACGTATGGCAGAGTGCATCACCTGGCTATTCTAGGATACTTAGAGATGCTTTCCTTGCTAAATTTGAGTTTTAATATGAAAAGGCTGACATACATTAGTAAATTTGCTCGTCCTCTATCTAGTAAAGAAATAGAAGCTATTGCTAAAGTTTCCGCTCCGAACAATCAAGCCAAAAATATCACAGGCGTACTTTTGTGTTCGCAAGGAATATTTTTCCAAATTCTTGAAGGAGACGAAGAAAATATTGATAGATTGTATGAGAAAATATTGCGCGATCGCAGACATACCGATATCTTATGCTTAAACACCGAACGCGATATCAAAGAACGACTATTTCCGGAATGGTCAATGCAGACGATCGATCTTGACGAAAATACAGATTTAATTATTAAACCGATTAGAGCTTTATTGCAGACCTTAAACGAGTCTTATAGAATTTTAGAAAAATATACTCAACCAACCGTTGTTAACATCATCAGTAACGGTGCAAATCCTCTGCTAGTTCCGCCTCGTAAAGTAGAGAAGATTATTTTGTTTAGCGATATCGTGTCTTTCTCTACTTTGGTGGAGAAACTGCCATGCGAGGAAATTGTCGCTATACTAAATCAGTATTTTACTATTTGCACGAACATAATTGTAGCTAAGGGAGGAGAAATTACCAAATTTATCGGTGATTGCGTGATGGCTTATTTTTCAGGCGAACAAGCTGATGCAGCTATTCAAGCAAGCTTGGATATATTGACTGAAATAGAAACAGTAAGAATATCTGCACCAGAAGGTAGTCCGCTGCGCGTTTTGTACAATGGGATTGGTTTGGCGCAAGGCGAAGTAATAGAAGGAAATATTGGCTCTCACGTCAAAATGGATTATACAATTTTAGGAGATGCAGTCAATATTGCCCAAAGGTTAGAATGTTTAACGAGAAAGCTTTCTCGTTCTTTAATTTTTTCATTGGAGGTGAAGAACAGCACAGTAGGAGTATGGAATTTTGTCAAGTTGGGAAAGAGCAACGTCAAAGGAAAAGAAGAGGCGATCGAAATTTATTCAATTGACGATCGAGTTACCAAGCAGCCCAGTAGTAATGCTGAGATGGCTGCGGATATAAGTAATTATCTTGACAAGATTAAATTTTATCATTAGTTATATCAAGTCCAATTTTTTTAGGCAATCGGTATAACCGGACATGATATAATTGGTTATTAGTTGTTTGGTTCTTGTATGCGAACGAGGCACAACTGACTAATGGCTGGAAGACTTTTCCTTATCGCGCTCGGTAGCCTCTCTTTGAGCGGTAAATTCTATTGGTTGCGCTGCTGAAGTTAGAGTAATTTTACCGTTCAGGGTTTCACCTTTGACAAAAGCTTGAATTGTGACATTGATTTTTCGCTCGCAGGAAATGAACTTATTTGTGGTTCCGGATAGCGTGAATTGTTGATTTTGCCATAGACCGAATAGGGAGGGTTTTTCCTGTACGCTTGTTTGGGATGCGGATGTGACATTTGACGATTCGACGTTTTTATCCGCTGTTAATAAAGAACCGTTGAGATAAATACCAGATTGCTGAATGTTTAACAACAATTCATCAGATGCGAGACATTTAGGTAAGTTTTGTGCAATTATGCGATAACGACCTTGAATCGGGGGAGGCGCTTTGAGATTATGACCGTAGGTAGTAACAACTTTAAACAAAAGCACAACGAAACCGATCGCTAATCCATAGAATGTGAAGGACTTAAAGTTAAAATGACTCATATCGATTTGAGATTTGAGGTTTTAGATTGAGAATTTAGTAGTCTGGTCATTTGTGTTGCTATCGTTTGTTTAGAGTATAGAGGCGAGATGAGAAGTTACCTGACTGTAGCGGCGGGTAATCAAAAGCGAAGAATGACAATCGATCGCCAACGCATCAGTGTAGTTTCCCAAGGTTTGACGCTCAATACCCCAAGCGCGACTGGTACCGACAATAGTGAGGTCAACAGTTTGGGAAGCTTCGACTACAGCTGGGATCGGTTCTGCTGCTTCAATAACTTGGATATCGATGCGATCGCGCACTTGAAGAGGCAAACTTTCCATCACATTACGAAATTCATAACTGAAATCTTTAATCTGAGTTTCTTGTACAACTCGCAAAATATTCAGACAGCAGAGATCGCGATTGACAAGCAGTCGCACAGCAATTTCCAGCGCCAGATCGTCGTGAACGTTAGCAGAATAAGGCACCAATATACTTTCCAATCTTTCTCGTCCTCGATCGACAAATACTGCCACATCCACAGATGCCTGAGTGAGAATTTGTCCAACTCTTCCCCCCAGTCGGTTGGTGCTAAAAGCTGGACGGTGCCATCCTAATAGAATGAGATCGGCTTGTTCCAGCTTAGCAATCTCTGCTGTTTCCCGTGCGACGTTATTGGAAATGCGGACAATCGGATGCACTAACTCGCGAGTTTCTGGAGGTTCCAGACTTTGAATAACTTCTTCGAGGCGAGAACGACGCTGCTGTATTAACCTGTCTGCTTCAAGCGGCGTACTTTGAAATAAATAATCTTCTTCTAATTCGATCAAGCTGAGAGGATGAACGATCGCCGGTTGCAATTTTCTTCCTGCGATCGCTGCTGCTAGTTGCAGCAAACCTTTTTGCGTGCTGGGATTGGCGACGGGTACTAAAATTCGATACGTTGGTTGAACTGGTTCGATAGGGATAGCGATCGCTGGTTCTGCTTTGATGACATCTAATTTAATTAGCTCTTTTGGATAAGTCCATTCCAACAAAGGTGAGGTCATAAAAGTTGTCACCAATGCCATTATCACCAGCATAGTGAACAGCAAAGGCGAGATCGTACCCAAACTCAAACCAATATTTAGCACAATTAATTCCGTTAAGCCGCGAGTATTCATCAGCCAACCCAGTGCCGAAGCTTCCCGGTTATCGATACCGCAAACTCTTGCTGCTAGATAAGTACCAACATATTTGCCAATAATAGCCACTGTCAAAACAGCTAAACAAAGTAACCACAATTCTGGTCGGTTGAGCAAGCCTATTTCTGTCCGCAGACCGCTATAAGCAAAAAATACGGGCAGTAAAAATATCAGGACAAAATCTTCTGTTTTTTCGGCTAATTCCCTTACTAATCCAGCATTTTTTGGCATGACTGTTCCCAATAAAAATGCGCCAAATATTAAGTGAATTCCTATTAGTTCGGTAATTAAAGCCGAAGCAACAACAGCCATATAAATCCAAGCCAAAAGAAATTGGCTTAGGCGTCCCTTGCGTTCGTAGTGGGAAGCCACTCGTTGCAATAACCAACGCCCTACCGTCATCATAAATACGATGTAAAGTAGGGATTCCAAAATAGTTGGCACTGCACCTACCATACTATTAGTACGAGTGACTGCGATCGCCAGCGCCAACAAACACCAAGCCGTCACATCATCCACCGCCGCACAAGTCAGCGCCAACGTTCCCAAGCGCGTTCCTTGCAAGTTATTTTCCGTGATAATTCTCGCCAGTACTGGAAAAGCCGTAATCGACATTGCCGCGCCTAAAAATAAGGCAAAGGCGGTAAACGATACGCTGGCATTAGAAAGCAGGGGATATAACATTAGGGATAGCAGCGCTGCCAGGGAAAAAGGCACTAAAATGCTGACGTTGGAAGTCAGAATGGCGATATCTAAATTACCTTTGAGGTATTTTGGGTCTAACTCTAGCCCGATCAAAAACATAAAAAATATCAACCCTACCTGCGACAGCACAAACAGGTAAGGTTCTGTTTCCACTGGAAAAAGTGATGCGGCTAAATCTGGAGCGACCAAACCTAACAGAGATGGCCCCAGCATAATCCCAGCCACAATTTCGCCAATTACCAAGGGTTGCTTGAGCCAGCGAAATCCCAATCCCATCAGTCGGGAAAGTCCAATCACTATGAGAACTTCAATCAGGACTTGGATGACTGCGTGCATAGTTTCCTCAAAGGCGACTGTTAGGAGTGTTACAGTAATCGAGTGAAATGATATCCGATTTGTCGTTGACAATCCTGCCCTCAGTCTACCGCCCAAGGTACTACGTTACCAGTATCGCAGCAAACGCTGGCTGAGTAAATTTTTGTTACCGAATCGAGCGATCGCCCGATGTTGGTACAGATCGATCGGCAACAAAATCTGACATTTATGCTAATCTAAAATCCTCTCATCCAAAATCTAAAATCCAAAATTCTTACAGCCACTGTCCGCCCCGAAAACGCCAATGGGGAAATAAAATCCGCATAATAGTTTGCGAAGCTAAATACACACCCAGCCATACCAAACTGTAATGTCCGATAAACTGAGAGATCCCTATATTTTTAACCCCCGGTAGAGGCAACGGTAAAATTTTGACAATTAATATCAAAAATATCGCTTCCCAGATCCCAGCCAGCAATTGAAACGCTCCCGGCCAATCTCTATCCCAGCGGAACTTTTGCAGATAATTATAAACAATATCCCAACCCAAACCAAAAATTGCAATATATCCAATTACCCAAAAATAAGCAGAGTCGGCACCAGAGCCGATAATGCCCAAAGCAAAGGGCAATGTTATTGCCAGACCCACAGTGCCGAACAGTAATAAACGAGTTTGCCAACGGCCAAAAAGTGTAGGAGTCATTTTGACATTCCCTCAGCTACTGTGTAGATGTGTAGGGATTTTATCTTAACGTGAATTTAGATAAAGTTTTTGATTTTTAATTGATTTATGGGGTTAATGCTGCACCTTTAGTTGTGGCATTTCGTACTGGTGCGTAGTTTGCAAATAGCCTTCATAGATTTTACCTACTTCTAGGCGATCGGTACATCGCACCCAAACAGAATGGCCGATCACCGGTAACCCCATCAGTTGAGACATCATGGATGCTTCTTCCGGGTCGGCAACACAGCCAATGCCAAAGTGGCTCGCTAGACGCCTGATGGTCAAATCTTCAAGGAGATAACTGCTGCCGATTTCAGCTTCTTTACACTGGTAGCGTCTCACTGGCGGTAAAACTTTTTCTAAATTTTTCAATCCCAGCATTTGTAGATCTCCCTTTTTTTCAGTGCAACACGTAAATCTGCTTTATCGTGCGGGTGCAACCTTACACTTAGGTGTGTTGCATTTATAATGCCTGAAACTGTTGGCTTATGGCGTCAAGTACTGATAAAGAACGGGGGAAAAACTTTAAAGTTTTAGTAAAGATGAATTCAAATTGCAGTATCTCTACTGAGATTGAAGTTCGTTGCTATCCTAACTCCATGTTTGCTGCGAAAAATGGGACTACGCAACAATGGAGTATGCTGGAATAGCACGAAGATAATCGACGGAAGAAAAAGCTCAGAGTTCCTTGCATCCGGTCGTCTCTGAGTCAGCAGGGAAGTCAGAGACGAATCGAATTAGGCACTAGCCTCGATTGTGTATTTACGTATCGGTATGTGAAATTTCAATAATTACTAAGTATAAATACTGAATACTATCTTTCTTAAGGAGGATGACAAAAAAGCAAGTGGAAGAGTGGGAGAATTAATTCTTTCCCCTTTTTCCTCTTCTTTTTGACTTTTGACTTTTGATTTTTGACTTTTCTCTAGCATTAGGGCGATCGCATTGTTGCCCACTTAAACCATTGCCATAGAGAACTCAGTGCGTTCAATCGGTGCAATCCGGGTGCGCGGATTGCGGCCAAACTATCAACAGCACAAAGAGCAGCATATTGCAATCCCAAAAAACTATCAACTGCTGCATAGGGGCCACCCAAAGTCATCGCACCGGCGGCATAAATTCTGCCGCGCTGATTTCGCAGATCTACTATTTCAAAATCATCGGCAACGACGAGTCTGCCGTTATCGTGCAAAGGTAGATTGTAGCGATCGACAATATCGGCAAGTAAAGGACTTGCAGTTACATGAGCATCGAGTCCGGTAGCATCGATAATAAAGTCAGCTTCGAGTCGAATTTGCCCTTTTAATCCCTTTTCTTGAATATAAGTAACTGTACGATTTTGACTGTTGTCGCGTTCTACTTTTTCCACTTCGCCAAACGTAATTTGATACCAACCTTCACTCAATCCTTGCTGCACAATACGTTTCCAATCGCGTCGATCGGCTGTAGTTGTACCGCCCCAAGCTGCCAGCAATTCCTGACGTTTTTGCGAATTGGCTTTGGCCAACATTTCGCGCAATTCGCCTCCCCAACAAGCTTTCGGCCAGTTAAACGGTTGAAATTCGTAGTGATTGTCTACTTGACGTTGTGCGGAACCGAATTTGTTACCTTGGGGTTTGGGCGATCGCATCAAATGCAGCAACGAAATCAGCTTGTTTTTCTGCCGCGCTTCGTAAATTCTTTGCACAATTCGAGAAGCGACAATGCCGCGACCGCGAATCAGTACCGTACCGCCATACTGTTCTAAATGTTGATAAACGCGATCGTGCGGTTCGTAAGCGTTCACCACCGCTTCAAAATCACCAGTCTTTTCCCGATAAGCTTTGAGGTCTGGAAGGAATTGAATTGCCGGATAGCCTGTGGCAAGCTGGACATATTGCGCGATTAACAAACGGTAGTCTGGCGCAGCGCTACTGGAACGACGACGGGAATAAGCTATAGCATATCTGCCATCAGAAGTTTTGCGAATTGCCCTGACGCTACCGTAACGAAAGATTTGTTCCCAACCGATTCGTTGCGCTTCGCGATCGATCGCATCGAACACATTGCCAGAACGAGGTGTATAAGTTTGGGCAAATGTCGGTTCGGTAAATACCTGCCACAAATATCCCAAAGCATCGCCCACTTTTCCTTTAATTAGATCGTGCCAAACTTCCCGCAAAGCATAGCTAGGCCAACCCCAAATATTATCGGGACAGGAATCGGAATTCGATCGCAATCTTTCGTGCAGGGGAATTTGAGAATTCATGCACAATCTTCTATAACGAGCATAAGGCTTTTCTTCCATTCCCAAAGCAGCAATTCGATCGATTTTCACCCCAGAAATTCGCAGCAAATCCACCCAAACAAAGCTACCCAATCCAGCGCCAATCGCAGCATAATCAATTTCTTCCACTGGTAAACCTGTGGCGTGAAGTGCTTGCACAGATACCTGAGATTGCTGAAACGCTGGTGGCGGAAAAGTGCTGCCGGTAGGGGTTGCAACTGGGGGTTGATTCAGGCGAGGGTCTGGTAAATCGGTATCTGGGTGAAAATTAATCGTGGAGATGGATGGACTGACGACGAAGGAAATCGTAATTTGATAGGGGCCAATTTGGAGGATATCCCCATTTGCCAGTGTAGTTCGCGTTTGGCGCTGACCGTTGACAAAAGTGCCGTTTTGACTGTTTCGATCGATCGCGACCAAACTACCTTGTTCTTCGTCGATCGAGACATGGTAGCGAGACACTTCCGGATTGTCAAACACGATCCGAGAAACGCGCCTTCCTCCCAGTTCGCTTGGCATTTGGGCAAATTCGCGTCCCAGTGCGATCGGGACAGCTAATAAGGGTTCTCGTCGCTGTCCTGTGGCTGGGTCTTCCCAGCTAAGACGAATTTGCAAAGGTTGTGGATTCATAGTTCCGTGGAAGTCATGAGAACGCTTGCGGCTGCTGCTAAGGAAGTACCGCACCAAAGACATCCCAAATCTAACCGTTCGTAGGGCGAAATGCGATCGCATTTGGGACACCGCAAACCATAAGTTTGATTTGCAGAAGGAACCTGAGATGGGTGTATGGGAGGGGAAAGTAAAATTGTGGGCGGAACGCTGCTTTCCTCTATATTTACCCCAGTCACTTTGACTTCTGTTTCTCCTAGATGAAAAACGCTACCTTGGCTTAAAGCTACCTCACCAGCGACGAGTTGGTTGCCATTCACCAAGGGAGGATTGCTTTCGCGCAAGTTTCGCAGGTAAAACTGTTGCTGCTGGGAGTTAAAAAATATCTCTACGTGCAATCCGGAGACTGTCGGGTGGGTCAGCACGATATCGCACCGTAGGGAATCGCGACCCAGCCGGACGGTTCCCGGATTTTTGCTTAGCTGTCGATCGCGAATTATTTGCTTTCTCAGATGACCTGCTTCTTGCCACTCTATACTTAGTTCGTTCATTATCCCCGCCTTTTAATATTTCTTCTATTGATTTATCGGTTTGATGCCAATTTATCAGCTAAGCGCGTTGTTTCCGGTAATTTATATTTGGTAGTGCAACGCATCACATAGTCGATCGCAGTCAGTAGACTCACGCGATGTCCGCTAGAAACATAAACAGGTTTAACTCCCATCCGCGTTCGCAAAGCAGCACCGATCGTTTCGCGCCGATGCAGCAGCGGTTTCCATGCACCTCTCTCTAAAGGTAACTCTTCATGCTTACCAACTAATAACGATTTGGCAACGCCAATAGTGGGAATATCTATCAATAATCCCAGATGACAGGCAATGCCAAAACGACGGGGATGGGCAATACCTTGACCGTCGCATAAAATTAAATCCGGTGTAATAGTCAGTTTTTCTAGTGCATCCAACACAGTGGGAACTTCGCGAAATGATAGGAATCCCGGAACGTAAGGAAAAGTGGTGGGACGATATGCGATCGCCTGTTCTTGCAATTGCAAATCCGGAAAACTCAATACTACCACTGCTGCTCTCGTTATGCTACCCGAATCCTGAAAACCCGCATCCACGCCTGCAACGTATTGTACTGTTGCCAACTCGTCAGAAGTAATTACCTCTTTTGCCAGTTCTTGCTGAATGGGAATTGCTTCTTCAGCAGTGAGAGGCCAATCATGCCGTTGATTAATCTTCATTTTCCTCTTTCATAAACGAACAGCGAGCAAATTTATTCAGGAAAAGTGGATTTTGAAGCGCACCCTAAGTTTTCAACTTTGGAATATTTGATGGGTACAAATATGTAGCCATAAGGCGAACACTTAGACGCCACGACTTTAACCAATACAACAACTGGTTCCTTGCGATTTCCATTAGATTCAAAACTAACTACCCCTGTTGCTCCAATTGCTTGAAAAGAGGGCTCTGCCAGAACTTGCTGCACATTCAGACGGTTTGGGTGAGAGTTTTTTTGTATAGCTTTTATCAACACCATCACAGCATCATAGCTTAAGGCTGTTCGAGGACTGACTTCCCCTCCCCACAACTTCTCAGTTGAACGGGAAAATTCGCGATTGGGGCTACTCAAGTGATGCCAAGGTACAGCCACGGCGAGGCGTGAGGATGCCTCTGGCCCTACCAATTGTAAGATTTCAGAACCGTAGAGGGTATCTCCTGCCACAATTAAATTACCTTTTCGATTAGCTTTTATTGCTTTCAATGTATTGCCAAAAGTATAAGCACTGGTCTGACCGTCTGGGAGTAAAGCTAGCGCAGTGGCTCCTTGTTTTTGGGCTTGCTCTATGGCAACATCTGCTATGAAGGAAGGATCGGACAAGTCAAAATCTTTAACAACTTGTCCTCCGATTGTACGAAAGCTCCTATGAAATTCATAACGGATAGATTGGCTAAAACTACTCTTGGGATTGTAAAATACGGCAACTTTGCGCTGCTGCACTTGCGTAATTAGGTAGTTAGCTAAAGCTTGGGCACTGACGCGATCGCTAGATGCAGTCCGAAAGAAAAAGTAACTTTTGTTCGATAAATCTTCGGAAGTGCTGGTGGGAGAAACTAATACTAAGTTGCGATCGTAAACATCTAAAGCTGCCAGTGTTACCTCACTTGTGTAATGGCCGATAACGGCGAGAACATCTTTTTTAGATACCAGTGCCTCTGCAATCTTCTTAGCTTTGACAGGCTGATTTTCATCGTTGGCAATTAGCACTTTAATACCCGCTTGACCGGGCTTTCGCTTACTATTGAACTCATCTTGGGCTTGGGCAACTCCTCGCAAAATTTCCAAAGCTGTGTTCAGAGTTTTATCGCCGATCGGAGCGACGACAGCAATGGTATAAGCTTCTGCTTTTTGGGCGGTCAGTCTGGCATTATTTAGATAAATTAATGTTTCCGGGTTATGTCGCTTTTGCCATGCTTTTTCTAGCAAATCAACGGCATTTTTATAGTTATTGGCGAAGAAGGCATCAACTCCTGCTTGTGTTTCCGATAAGGAAAAATATGGAACTAAAATTTCTTCTCCACAACTGAGACTGTCACCTTTAGGAAAACTTTTGAGCGAAATTTTTGCACATCCCTGGACTCCTGTTAAATACCAATAAACGACCGCTGCTGTACCTGTAAGTATCAGAGTCGCTCCTCCCACAATTTCTGGAATAGGAAGGCGACCAATTTTTTTAATGCGTTTTAAAATAAGTTTGGTATTTTTAGGTCTTTTTTTGCAAGAAGGCTCCATTAATTCATCAATCAAACCTAATAGCGATCGCCCCATTAATTTATCAATAAAATTTGACCCAAACTTGGAGATATGAGGGACACTATTTCGCCAAATCAACTTACCCGTCTGAGGATCTTCGTGTAAATCGAGGGGATGTTTACCTGTCAGCAAATGTACAAAAGTTCGCCCCAGCGCAAAGAAATCTGACTGCTGTACAGACCAGCCGCGCAGTTGTTCTGGTGGTGCATAACCTGATGAACCAATCACCGTACCCGTCACATTTTGTTGGTGCAAGTAAGTTTGAGTGAATTCTCGCACTGCTCCGAAGTCAATCAGCACCAGTTTCCCTTCAGGAGTTAACATAATATTGGGCGGCTTAATATCCCGGTGGAAATAATTTTGCTGATGTACTTGATGTAAGATTTCTGCTAGTTGTTTTAACCATTCAAGCGCTAACTCTGACGTTATCGGTTGATTGCCGCGATTTTTTAGCCATGACTGCAAATTAATGCCTTCAATTTTTTCCATCACCAAGCAATGTAATGGTTCTTGGCTATCTTTCGGCCAAAACGGGAATGAAAAGCCTTCGCCTTTAGGTATTCCTGGATAGTTTAACTGACTCAATACCTCAGCTTCTTGCTGAAATAGTTTCACTAGCTTTTCTTTGCTTCTAATATCGGTGATTCCTGCTGTATTTAAAAGTTTTAGGACTTTCACTGTACCGAGATCGTCTACTACGTCAAAAGTCTGAGCAAAGCCTCCCTTGCCTAAAGGTTTAATCACCCGATAGCGTTCTTGCAGTAAAAGTCTTGACCCACAGCTTCTACAGATATTCTCTGTGGAATTCAATGGGTCAGAGGGGTTTGGGCAATTAGGATTGAGGCAATAACTCACCGTAGCTACACCACCCATATTACTTTCTTCTCACCCTAAGAATACAGCGAAGCAGCAGAGCAGGGAAGCGCAACTGCCAGATTATAACATTATAGCGATCGCATCATCTATTAAATCGACTTCTAACATACTTTATAACTATCGGTTGCAGTGTGAAAATCAATTCGCTGTCTGATGGAATTTTTTCAATCAGCGATCGCGTCAATAGCGATTCCAAGACGTAGATTATTTCTGATGTCGATACTTGTGACGGTATATGCTCTCGCAATTGCGAGAGTGACATAAGCTGACCGTTAATCGCCATCTGGTGCATAATCTCTTTTTCTAAAGATGACAATCGCTCAAACTGCTTGTCTAAAATGTCGCTAATATAACCGAGATATATGGTGTTATGTTTTAAAAATTCACCGACTTTGCCATTAAATGAATCTTTGATAACCGCTGCAATAATTTTTAATACTAAAGGATTAGTTGGATATATTTCAACTAATTTACGCCATTTTTCTTGGTCATACAAACCTTTTTCCCTAAATATTTCCAGGGCTTCTGTTTCCTGCAAGCCAGTCAGGGATAACGAACGTACAGGTAGGGTTTCTCCCTCTAGAAAAGCAATTTCTCTGGGTTTCTCGCCGCTGGCTAGTACCAAGCAACTTTGATGGCGTTCTTGCCCCACTCGCTTGATTATCTCAGCAAAAGCTTCATATCCCTCACAATATCGTCCCGCCAATTCGCCACTTTTGAGCGCTGTTTCAAAATCATCTAATATCACCAAACAGCGATGTTTGTGTAAGTAACTTATCAATTTCGATATCTGAGAATCTATGTTGTCTGGTATATCGGTTTTATGTTGGAATAGGAACTTGAGCAAATCTGCGAGAATTGTTTGGATCGATGGGGTATAGCGCAGCGATCGCCAAATGACGTACTCAAACTCATCCTGGATTTCTTCTGCGGTGCGTACAGCCAAAGCAGTTTTGCCAATTCCCTCCATACCCAAAATAGTCACCAGGCGGCATCTATCTTTGACAATCCATTGTTTGAGGGTAGCCAGTTCTTTTGCGCGTCCGTAGAAACTGGGTAAATCCGGTGCAGAGTCCCAATCTAAGCGCTGAGTGCGATTAACTACCTCTTCCCAGTTAAGTCCGAGAATGGTGCAGTAAGCTTGGAAAGCAGCGGCATTGATCGGGCGTTTTCCTGCCAAAAAGCGACTCCAAGTTCCTTCTGAAATCCCCTCAGCTAGATAACCGGTTTTTTCCCAATTGACTCCCAGAAACACACTCGCTGCTTCCAGCCAATTGCGATCGGCTACAGGCCACCCTTTTTTCTCTCTCGCTTGCTTAATTCTTGCCAGTCCCTGCTTAGAAGCTTTGAGCGTGGTCATTCGTGGAAAGGATTTTGGATAAAAGGATTTTGAATAGACCCCACGGATGAATCCGGGTGGCTCTCAAACCAATAACTTCTCGGTCATATATATTATGACTTGGTTGTTGTCAAGATCGACTATAAACCGTAGTTTTACCGATCTTAAGCCGATCTTGGTGCAAACAGGGCAAATCAAAGATTCTAAAGATGCGGGAGGTTAATCAACTCAACCGCAGCAACTTTGCAACACCAGAGGCTAAAGCTGTGAAATTTGTTGCCCTTGCTATCCATCAAACCCTTTGTGTCGGTTTTCTGAGTTTAGCGATCGCTAGCTTTCCCATTCCAAGTAAAGCCATCACCGTACAGGAAGTACCAGGTCCCAGACCAAATGGCTGGGTGACAGATACCATCGACATTCTCAGTCCTGCAACTGAAGCAGAAATCAATCGATCGATTTCACAACTTGAAGCGCAAAATAGCTGTGAAATCATGGTTATAACTGTACCGGAAACTTCACCTTACACCTCTCCGAGAGAATTTGCACTGGCTTGGTTTAAGTACTGGACAATTGGCAAAAAAGGTCTAGACAATGGAGTGCTGCTTTTATATTCCAAAGGTGACGATCGCATTGAAATTGTCACGGGTTGGGGCATTATCGAAATTTTTCCAGACGATCGGGTTGTTAGCCTCATTAAAACTGAGATCCGACCCCGCGTTAATCAAGGTAATTTTAACGGGGCTATGCTGACTGGAACGCAAGAAATCATTAAGGTTTTGCAAACTTACAAACCACATCCAAGCCCTCACACAAATAATCTCGTTTCTACTATTGGACAGCAGTACAATTCACCCTTCAATAGACCTGCTTACGTCTGGATATTGACGGGATGTAGTGCGGTAGTCGCAATTTTTGCTGGTTTAGGAATTACGCGATCGCGTCTTCCAGCATTCATCAAACTTTCCAGCGAACCTCAGCCACTGCGGATATTGGGTTCAGATGAGCATGATAAAGAAATCATTACTTCTTTATATTTATGTTCTTTCAGTTCTGTATTCGCAATCACTTTTCTATTTTTTGGAAATTTTTTTGTGGGAATAATTGCAGCATTACTCAGCTATAATGGCCTTACATACCTATTAGTAAAGGCCCTACATAAAGATAAAAAAAGACAATCAATCCGTCCTCTGCACTGCGCTGATTGCCAACAGCCTTTAAAACAACTAAACTCTACATCGCTGAGCAAACATCTCAGTCCTCCTCAGCAAGCTGCACAAAAACTCGGGCATATAAAATTTGAGGGATGGCGATGCCCGAAGTGCCATCCGGGGCAAACTTCAGGACGAGTCCACCTTCGGGCTTATGTGACGACTTCAGATTCTGAAAAACTCTGCCCTACCTGTCAGGAATTGACAGTATCCAAGTCAATTTCACTTGTGGAAGAGCCTACGTATGTACGAGAAGGAAAGCGCTTGATTACTTACAAATGCCACAGCTGTTCTTATCATAAGCATATCCAACAAATCATCCCTATTCTTAGCAGCAGCGACAGTGGCGGTAGTGATGGCGGTAGCGGTGGTGGCGATGGCGGTGGCGGTGGCGGCGGTTGAGCTAATTTTCTGTCAATGGCGTAACGGAATCGTGTTTTTGCGATCGAGCGAGTCCGGTAATTACGTACTCTCAGACCAGAAACCCGGTTTCTGCGGCGATTTATCGTCGCCAAACCAAATATTTCTCATAGAAACCGGGTTTCTGCGGTGATTTATCGTCGCCAAACCAAATATTTCTCATAGAAACCGGGTTTCCTTGCACAAGTCCTAACCTTTAAACCCCTAACGTTTTTGGCACTCCTTGTTGAAGAAATATTGCTAGCTGCGGAATCATCGTTCTCGGTTTTGTTTGAATAGGTAAGAGCCAGAAATAGTCCAAAAGCCATTTCTAATAATTGGAATACACACCAACATCTCCTAACTATCCAACTATGCCTAACTCCAAAATTAAAGCCGTTGATTCTTTTCCCCTTGTTCTTTACACCGCTGGGGGTATAGCCTTTGTACTAGCAGCTATTATCTTTCGCCCTTTTGCAATTATCAATGCCGGAGAGCGAGGCGTTGTCATGCAATTAGGCAAAGTTCAAAATACGGTTTTAGATGAGGGCATCCACCCAATTATACCAGTAGTGACATCCGTAAAAAGGCTCAGCGTTCGCGTACAAAAGAACGATTTTAACGCAGATGCAGCTTCTAAAGATTTACAGAAAGTTACAGCAGACCTCACCATCAACTGGCATATTAACCCCGCTGAAGTAAATAAAGTTTATCAACGGGTGGGGGATACAGAGCAAATTGTGAATGGGATTATCACTCCCGCCGTGTCAGAAGTTCTCAAAGCAGCAACTGCTAAAAAGACAGCCGAGGAAATTATCACCAAGCGAACACAACTGAAAGAAGAAATCGATAATCGACTCAAAACTCGTTTGCAAGCTTATGGAATTGGAGTGGATGATGTTTCTCTGGTAGATTTTGCTTTTTCTCCTGAGTTTAGTAAAGCTATTGAAGCCAAACAGATAGCCGAACAAGAAGCGAAGCAAGCTGAATATATAGCCTTGAAAGCATCTAAGGAAGCTCAGGCAGAAGTTAACCGCGCCAAAGGTCAAGCGGAAGCACAGAGACTGCTGCGCCAAAATTTAACGCCGCAAATCCTCCAAAAGCAAGCCATAGAAAAATGGGATGGCAAATTCCCGACTGTGATGGGCGGCAACGGTGCGCTACCATTTATTAATGTTAGTCCAGCTAATGTGCCCGCTCAACAAAATAAATGAAATCTAGCAATACTTCTTACATCGCAGCGGCTATACTGCTATTGGTGTTAACAGTTGCGATCGCTTTCAAACCCTTCGTAATTATCAACGCTGGCGAACGCGGCGTAGTCATGCAATTCGGTCACGTCCAAGACAGAGTATTGTCGGAGGGAATCCATGCGATCGTCCCGATTGTCAACACGGTACAAGCTCTCAGCGTCCGCGTCCAAAAACATCAAATTCCCGCTCAAGCAGCATCCAAAGACCTTCAAGATGTCTTCACCGACGTAGCCCTGAACTGGCATATTATACCAGAAAAAGCCAACACAATCTTTCAACAGATTGGCGACGAAACAGAGGTGATAGAGAGGATTATCAACCCGGCAATTGAAGAAGTCCTCAAAGCAGTAATGGCTCTGTACACTGCCGAACAAATTATCACCAGACGCGGAGAAGTAAAAGCAGGCATTGACGAGCAATTGACTGCTCGTTTGGCTCAATACAACATCGGAGTCGATGATATTTCTTTGGTGAATATCCACTTCTCCCAGCGGTTCAGCGAAGCTGTGGAAGCGAAACAAATTGCCGAACAGGAAGCAAAACGGGCAGAATTCGTAGCTTTAAAAGCTACCCAAGAAGCGCAGGCAGAAATCAACCGCGCCAAGGGACAAGCGGAAGCGCAAAGGTTATTGCGGGAAAACTTAACGCCGCTGATTTTGCAAAAGCAGGCGATCGAAAAATGGGACGGTCATTTCCCCACAGTTTTGGGTGGGAATGAAGCGCTGCCTTTTATTAATATTAAGCCAGAGGAATTACCAAGTCAAGCCCAGCCATGAACACACCAAGTCATGCCATCCTCAATCTTTTCTTTTTGGGCAAAAAGTCTCTACCAGAAGCCAATCTTCCCATTTTCATGGGCGCGATTTTACCGGATATTCCCATATTTGTTTTGTACGGATGGGCAAAATTGATGGCGCGGTTGCCAGAAAATCAAATTTGGTCGGAAACTTACTATCAATCTTTTTGGCAAAATATTGTCGCGCTCTTTCATTCCATTCCTTTAGCTTTTTTAGGATGGTTTATTGCTTATAAATTCGGTTGGCAAAAAGTGCAAATCCTTTGCATCAGCATGGTGCTGCATTCTCTTTTGGATTTGCCAGTTCACAACGATGACGCCCATCGGCACTTTTTCCCGTTCAGCAACTATCGATTTATCAGCCCCATTTCTTACTGGGACAAGAAGCATTACGGTGGAATTGTTTCTGTTGTTGAAATATCGTTAGTGCTGTTAGCCTCGTTTCCTGTTTTTAATCTTCTGCAATCTTGGATCGGGAAAGGTTTGCTGATTGCGATCGATCTTTTTTACCTCTACTTCTTCCTCCGCTTATGACAATTACGCTCAGTATCTTCACTGATTTAGATAAAGGTTTTTATGTTTAATTAATTTTTATGATGTCTTAGCCTCGGCGAATATTGAAGCAACACCAATCTTGCCGACGCCAGAGAGTGGCAATCACCCAGCCGTTTTGTTCCAGAACATCAGCAACGGGTTTAGTCTGATCTAGCAAAATACCGCTGAGAATTCCCCAAGAGTTAGGTTTAGCAATTTCGCTCATTTGCGGAATCAAGTCGATAATCACCTCAGCCAGAATATTACAGACAATACCATCTACAGGGCTATCGCTCATCTGCATTACGCGATCGACACTACCCTGTTCCACTATGAGACGCCCAGAAGCAACCTTGTTAAGAGTGCGATTGCTGCGAGCAGAGCGTACTGCGATCGGATCGGTATCGACTGCATAAACCTTTTCGGCACCCAGCAACACCGCCCCAACAGATAGTATTCCCGAACCGCAGCCAATATCCGCCACCACAGCTTGACTTTCCTCAAAACCAAGCCGCATTTCCAACGATTCCAGACAAAGCTGGGTAGTGGCGTGGGTGCCGGTACCAAAAGCAAGACCGGGATCGAGGCGGAGGATAATGCGTTCCGAGTTTGCTGGCACAGGTAACCAGGCGGGGTAAATTAAAAAGCGATCGCCAATTTCTTGCGGTTGCCAATGCGCCTTCCAGCTACTCGACCAATCTTCCTCATCGATAAGATGCCACTTCATCGCTGGCATCAACATACCCAAAACCAACGCATCCTGACGCAACCACAGGGAAAGTGCCGCCAAGTCTAAAAGTTGTGCCTGTTCTTGCGGCAGATAACCTCTCACCAAGCAAGCATGACCCTTCATCTCACTGGCGGTTCCCCGACAGCCAAATTTTTCCAGTCGCCAAAATACAGAATCTTCTAAGGCTTGTTCGCAGAGAATTTGCAGTTCCCACCAGCTGTTTGACATATCAGATTTTAGATTTTAGATTTTGGATTTTAGATTGGGAAGGGTTGTGAGAACCAAAAATTATTGGTTCCGGAGTGAGGGAAGGTTCGATCGGCATCTCGATCGCGATAAAAAAATTGTCGATCGAGATGCCCCTACAATCCAAAATCCTCTCTTGCGAAGGTGGGCATCGTGACGGGAACCCCCAAGACGCCCACTTCGCGCAAAACCCAAAATCCAAAATCGACTAGAGAGCTACCGTATAGGCATCCCGAATTCCCGGAACCTTAAGAATCTCGCTCAAAATTCCTTCCGGTAGGGGATCGTCAAGGCTCAACACCATGACCGCATCCCCGCGCACAATTTTGCGGCCTACTTGCATACTGGCAATATTGACATTAAAACTGCCCAGTAGGGAACCGATTTTGCCGATAATTCCCGGCATATCGCGATGCAAGGTAAACAGCATATGCTGAGCGGGCGGAACGTTGATGGGGAATTCATCGATATCGGTGATCCGAATTTCGCCATCGCCCAACAAAGCGCCGGTAACCGAGTGTTCGCCCAAAGACCCCTTTGCCTGTAGGTGCAGCGAACCGGCATAGTCTCGGATCGAAGCATCGCGGGTTTCGATCACGCGAATTCCCCGCTCTTTCGCTTCGATCGCCGCATTGACGTAGTTGACGCGCTCCCGCAAAGCTTGCGAAAGCAGACCCTTGAGCGATGCTACGACTAACGGCTGACTATCATTGCTTGCCAATTCTCCCTGCATCCGGACATTGAGACTTTCCACTCGTCCGCCAGCCAGTTGACCGACCAAATTGCCCAGAGTTTCCGCCAGTCGCAGGTAGGGTTTGAGCTTTTCCAGAACATCTGGATACAAACCTGGGATATTTACTGCCGACCTTGCCGGTAAACCCAACAGCACATCGCGAATTTGCTCCGCAACGTCAATCGCAACATTGACTTGTGCTTCGGCGGTGGAAGCTCCCAAATGGGGCGTCAGTACAACTTGTTTGCCCAGACTGCGTAGGGCTGATTCACCCAGGGGTTCTGTCTCGAAGACATCCAATGCCGCACCAGCAATTTTACCTTGTTGCAGAGCTTCTGCTAAAGCCGCTTCATCAATTATTCCACCTCTAGCGCAGTTGACAATCCGAGCTGTCGGTTTCATTTTGGCAAGAGCTGCGGCGTTAATTAAGTGAGTGGTTTCTGGCGTCTTCGGCATATGCAGGGTGATGTAGTCGGCTTCCCGCAGCAGCAAATCCAGTTCCACCAGGCGACAGCCGAGCTGTTCGGCTCTTTCGCTAGAAATATACGGGTCAAAGGCCATTACCTTCATACCCAACGCCCGCGCTACGGTGGCTACGTGGGAGCCAATTTTACCCAAACCGACAACGCCCAGATTTTTTTTGTAAACTTCTGTACCGATATAGCTCTTGCGATCCCACTTGTTGCTTTTTACCGACTGGTTAGCTTCTGGGATATAACGCGAGAGGGCTAGCATCATCGCGAGTGCGTGTTCTGCTGCTGCAATGGTGTTGCCTTCCGGAGAGTTGACGACGACAATGCCCTGCCTTGTCGCCGCAGGCACATCCACATTATCCACGCCAACACCCGCTCGCCCAATAATTTTGAGCTGCGTGCCAGCTTCGATCACTGCCTTGGTGACGCGAGTTTCAGAACGGATCATCAGCGCGTTGTACTCTGGGACGATCCGGATTAATTCTTCAGCTGGCAAGCCGGTTTTTACATCAACTTGGGCTACCTGAGATAAGATATCGATGCCAGCTTGGTCTATTGAATCGGAGACGAGAACCTTGGACATGGTTAGTAAGTGAGTTTAGAGCGGGAAACTTGTCCCGCCAACAATTTGGAACAGGCAGTAACTTTCGTCTCTGCCGGTAGAGATAGAGGATGGGTGTCTTTGAATTTAGCTCCTGCGGCGACTCAAAAATGTTGCCGTCGCATCAGTCGGATCTTGGTCTGGAGGCTGTTTCCATGCTCTGATGCGCTTGTTGCCACCATCGGAAATCTCTACAGTAGGTCATTCTAACGGTAAAATGGTATGGCCACGGCTAATCGCCAGAAAGTTTTTATCCTTTGTTTTAGCTACGCAGGTGTATGAATTATCTCTTTGCCGTATTGGCAGACCGCATTCAGGCAGAAGAAGCTTACTCGGCTTTAGAAAAAGAAGGCTTACCGATGGACAAAGTGAGCATTCTCGGCAGGGGATACAAAAGTGCTGATGAGTTTGGGTTGATCGATCCCAACCAACAAGCTAAAAAGCAAGCGACGCTGATGTCATATTGGTTGGTGCCGTTTGGCTTTGTGGCAGGTCTAGCTTTTAGCCTGCAAACTAATTTAAACACCTTTGCTTGGGCGGGCGAAATCGGCAATCACGTTATAGGTGGCCTTTTGGGTGCTATCGCTGGATTGATGGGCAGTATTTTTGTCGGTGGTGGCAGTGGTTTGTTGTTTGGTAGCGGTGATGCTTTACCTTACCGCAATCGTTTGAATGAGGGAAAATATTTAATTGTGGTTCGAGGTTCTGAAAGTCTGACGCGGGAAGCTACCCGGATACTGCGTCAATTTGAGCCAGAAAATATCCAAGGTTACGCGGCTGATAGCTAAGAGATTCCAGAGCAAATCTACAATCTAAAATCAAACGATGTTACCGAGGGAAGAACTTTTAAAGGGAATCGAAAATCGAGACTCTGCTGCTAGAGTAATTGACCTGGCGGAACAGGCGATCAAAACTTGGGAAATTGTGTTTACCGATTTTCTTTCGCCACCGGAACTGGCGGAGATTAAGCAGATGTTCGATCGCTTGACGGAAGTGCATCTGCTGGCATGGGGCGGTTATCCGCAAGCAGAACGTCAACGAGTGGCGATTGCGCGATCGGAACTTCCTCTCGATCCGTCTGGGGTAGAGTTAGCAGCGTTAGAAATTGCCGGTAATTTTCTCTTCGATCCTGCCAGTCACCGCGATTTTCTGGGTGCGATGTTGGGATGTGGTATTGTGCGGGATAAAACCGGCGATATTATTGTGTTGGGAGAGCGAGGAGCCCAAGTAATTGTAGTTCCAGAAATGGTGGCATACTTGGCAGAACATCTCACGCAAGTGCGATCGGTGCCGGTGAAAACGCAGGGCATTGAATTGAGCGCTCTGAAGATTAAGGAACCGAAAAAGAAAGAGCTAACAACGGTAGAGGCATCTTTGCGACTGGATGCGATCGCCTCAGCCGGTTTTGGGATGTCCCGCAGTAAAATGGTCGATTTAATTGATGGCGGTGATGTGCGAGTCAACTGGAAAGAAGTTAACTCTGCCAGCTACCAAGTAAAATCCGGAGATTTAATCGCTGTCAGCGGCAAAGGACGCCTCCAAGTTGGTGAAGTGGCAACTACTAAAAAAGACCGCTATCGAGTTCAATTAACTCGTTATATGTAAGAAACTGGGGGAAAGTCAAAAGTCAAAAGTTAAAACTTAAAAGTCAAAAAGAAAAGGCAAAACGAAGGGAAAAATATTAATTCCGATCCGGATGCCCCTCTTCCGGAAGCCCTGACTCCTAACGCATAACCCATTTTTTTCTTTTGACTTTTGACTTTTGACTTTTGACTTTTCTAGTCCCTAGTTCACATTAATATAACCCGCAGATTCGAGCTTGTGTAAAACTTTAGCTACACTTTCTTCCACACTTTCGATGTCGGTGTGACATTCCACATCCGGGTTAGCTGGCACTTCGTAAGGATCGTCAATACCGGTGAAGTGCTGAATTTGTCCGGCGCGTGCTTTTTTATAAAGTCCTTTGACATCCCGTTGTTCGCATACTGCTAAAGGCGCATTCACGTATACTTCAATAAAATCGCCAATTCGTTGCTTTACTTCGTGCCGCATTTCGCGATAAGGAGAAATAGCCGAAACCAAAACAATAACGCCATTTCTGGTCAATAAATGAGCTACGAAACCAATGCGGCGGATGTTCTCGTCGCGGTCTTCCTTAGTAAAACCCAAACCCTTCGTCAAGTTCTCGCGCACTATGTCGCCGTCCAGAATTTCTATGCCATAACCGCGATCGCGCAGCTCCTTTTCCACTGCGCGACTGATCGTAGTTTTACCAGCACCGCTCAAACCGGTAAACCATACTGTCACACCAAGTTGTTTCATATTTTCTATTCGTCTCCAGAGATAAGTCAATCAATTTTAATCTGAGCGAAACACCCTGCTACATCTTAATTTGCGAATTCAGAAACTCGGTATTTATTCCCAAGTTTTTTGAAAAGCTTTACAGGAACTTTGTTTCTCCCTCACAAAAGTGTCCTGACGGGCAACTAGGTAGTTTCCGATCGCTTTCTACAACCGTAGTATTACGCATACTCTGGGGAAACCAAAGTGATCTCGGTCAGGTGGACAAGAGATACTGTTCCCAAAGCAGCGATCGAGTGAGACAATGAACTTATGGCTGATTAAATCGCTTTGGTAAAATACCATATGCCTCGTCTGTACGATCGCGCCTTTGCAATTATGGCTGCGGAAGTCAAAAAATGCTCTGAAGGAGTTATAGCGGGAGAAGTACAGCGAAACATTGTGTTGAAGCGACTGGAAAGGTTGCGATCGCAAGCAGGCGCACCTCTTTCTTACGCAGAATTGCGGGAGACGGTGATAGATTTTTTTCCTAACTTTAGCGAAAAAGTTCTCAAGCAAGCCGCCAAAGTCAACCGTCCGCCGGGTGCGTGGAGCAAAATCAAATTTGCGGTTGTGCTTTTGGCGGGATCGGCGGGAGCAATTTGGGTGTTGAATTTACCGTATCCGATGATTCGCTGGCCGGTGGCGCGGACAATACCAATTGTGCTATTACCCAGCTATATGAGCATGGATTATCACTATCGGCGGGCGATCGCATCAGTCGAACAAGCCGATCAGTTGGTAAATCAAGCTACCAGTACAGCTGACTTGGATTTGGGTGCAGAGAAAGTCAAAGAAGCTCAAAAACATCTGGATGCTTTACCAGTTTGGTTTTTAGATTATTGGCCTAAATATACCGCTTGGTTTGGTTGGCGCTTTACTTTCGATGAGTTTAAAGCAGCCAGAGCGAATGTGGGACGAATGGAAGCCAAAATATTTCAAGAAAAGCAAGCCCAAACGCTGTTGGAACAAGCAGAACAGGCGCTTCAGGAAGGGAAGCGGCAATACGTACAGGCGTCAACAGTTGCAGAGAGGGAAAAAGCGATCGCAGCATGGCAAGCAGCATTAGATCGAATAGAGCAAATACCGCAGGAAACGTTCGTAGGAAGAACATCAAGAACTAAATTAGCAGCGTATCAGCGAGATTTCGAGCAAGTTGCTCGCATAACTGCAAAGACTGCTAGAACCGGAACATTAATGGAAGCTGCACAGCAATTTGCGATGGCGGCGGCGCAAATGAGTCAAAATCCGCCACATCCTGTAAGTAAATGGCAGGAAGTGCAAAAATTGTGGGAACAGGCGATCGATCGGCTGGAAGCAGTGCGAGTGAAAGACTCTGGTTATGTAGAAGCGCAAAAGCTACTGGCGAAATACCAGACAGACTTAGGAACTGTAAGAACTAGGGTGCAAATGGAACAAGCGTCAGTAGATGCTTTAGAACAAGCTAAACAGCAAATCGAATCCTTACTTGCGGCTTCCGGCAATGCTTACTCAGTCGATCGCAATCGTACGATCAGCCAGATCCAAAGTATTATTTATCAATTGCAAAGGGTTGAACGAGGAACGACCGCTTATGCAGAAGCACAACAGCTGCTGAGATCGGCCCAAAACAAGCTCAACCAAATTACACAACCTGCCTCCCGCAGTAATTTAGCCAAATGAACTGCTGCAATACTTTGCATTATTTAACATAACTTTGGTACTGTTGTCAGTATTGTCAACCTGACGTTTGTCAGCTTAGGCGTGCTAGCTTCAAAATAAGGATTTGCGGTTTGGTTTAGTTTGAATCCCGCACAAGGATCGATCGGATTGCGAACTTCCAAGCCCATTAAACCTTACCATACACTTAGGCGATTTCTAGCGACAGGATAAAGAATTGGTATTAACTATGAGTTCACCAGAAATTTACAAAGGTTGGATTATCGAAGCGAGACCAGTGTTTTGCGTCGAAGTCTGGAACTCCGGTGGCAAGTGCTTTATCCCAGTTCACAACGCTAAAAATGAGAAAGAAGCGCTCAAACAAGCCAAGCGTTGGATCGATATGCAAACGGAACCGGAAAATGAGCCACAGCCAGAAATAAGCGATGATTTTCCGCCGCCGGACAATTTTGACGACGATGATATGCCGTTTTAACCACTAAAACGCCAATTATAATGTTTTTCGGCAACTTCTAACAACTTGCCCCCTCGCTCCAAAGCTTCATCCGCCAAGACAACGAGCCATAGTATTAAGTACGTTGTTGGGCGGTGGCCGCCGGGGGCGGAGGCCAGGACCGCCACAAAGGAA
>NZ_JBHFNU010000071.1:0-20514 GCF_041929145.1 Aerosakkonema sp. BLCC-F183
TGTGAATATATAACCGAATAATTTGGATAGCGTTTGTGAAAATATACAAGAATAATTTGGCTTGCGTTTGTGAATATATACAAGTATAATTTGGCTTGTGTTTGTGAAAATATACAAGAATAATTTGGCTTGTGTTTGTTAAGAGAGACCGGAATAATTTGGCTTGTGTGTGTAAAGTAGAGATGCGAATAATTTGGCTTGTGTATGTAAAGAGAGACCGGAATAATTTGGCTTTTGTTTGTGTAAAGAGAGACAGAAATAATCTTGCTCCCCTCCCCGTGGCGGGGAGGGGTCGGGGGTGGGGTTCTACTATTCTGCCTTAACTGATTAACCATATATTTTAACTTTCGACTTTTAACTTTCGACTTTTCTAATTTTCATTCCCCTTGGCAGGAAAATCAAACTTCCATTCCTTCAAGTTATGGAGACCTGTCGCCGAAGTGAGGTCGTACTGCAAAGGAGTGATTGTAATGTAATTATCGCGAATTGCCTTAACATCCGTAGGAATATCGAAAGGCAAATGAGGCTGAGTTTTAGGTTCCAATTCCTCCTGTAACTCTCCTGTCAACCAGTAATAAGTTTTGCCGCGAGGATCGACTCGTTTTTCAAACACATCGACATAGCGACGCACACCTTGACGGGTAATGACGACACCTGCGATCGCATCCCATTTGACTGGCGGTACATTCACATTCAGCAACATCAACTGCGGTAAAGGTTGCTGCGCTAATTGTGCCAACAGCAGACAAGCAAACTTAGCCGCCGGTGCAAAATCTCGACAAGCGAAACTGGTAAGACTGATGGCGATACCGGGAATACCTTCTATCACACCTTCCATCGCCGCCGAAACCGTACCCGAATAGAGGATATCCGTGCCTAAATTCGAGCCTTGGTTGATACCGGAAATGACATAATCGGGGGGGCTATCGAGCAATGCCCACAATCCCAGTTTCACGCAGTCGGAAGGAGTACCCGAACAAGCCCAAGCCTTGATGGAGGGATGGAAAGTCGATTGTACCACTTCGGCGCGGATGGGGTCGTGCAGAGTTAAGCCGTGTCCGGTAGCCGATCGCTCTCGATCCGGACAAACCACGCTGACATCGTGACCCGCCTCTGCCAAAGCATTGGCTAAAGTGCGGATACCCAAGGCAAAAATACCGTCATCGTTACTTATAAGCAATTTCATCTATTCAAGGTTCCGGATGATCTCCCCATTCCGATTGTCAGAGATTATTGGTAACCGATCAAGGAGAATGGGAGAATAGGAGAGTAGGAAAATTAATCCTTTCTCTTTCCCTCTTCCCTCTTCCCTCTTCCCTCTTCCCTAACCCCTAACCCCTAACCCCTAACCCCTAGACCCTAGACCCTAAAAACATTAGCATGACGAATCAGCCGAACGAATTAGAGGCACAACTGAGTGCGCTCAAACAAGACGCACAACAAGCAATATCTGCCGCCGAAACACTCCCGCGCTTGGAAGAACTCCGAGTTGCATATCTGGGTAAGAAAGGTCAAGTGTCCCAGATACTGGGAGGGTTAGGGAAATTATCCGCCCAAGAACGCCCGCGCATTGGGGCATTAGCCAACGAAGTTAAAGAAGCTCTGCAAACTGCCCTCGACAACAAACGGGAAGCTTTGGAAGCTGCCCAAATTGAAGCTCAACTGGAGGCAGAAACTCTGGATGTCACTATGCCGGGAGTTTACCGCCCCCAAGGTCGGGTGCATCCAATCAATTCTGTCATCGATCGCACGATCGATATTTTCGTCGGTCTGGGCTACACCGTAGCCACCGGCCCGGAAATGGAGAACGATTACTATAATTTTGAGGCGCTGAATTTCCTCGCCGACCACCCAGCCCGCGATATGCAGGATACTCTCTACCTGCCAGATGGAAATTTGCTGCGAACTCACACTTCCAACATTCAAATTCACTACATGGAAGAAAACGACCCACCGGTGAGGGTTGTCGCACCTGGGCGGTGTTATCGGCGGGATACGGTCGATGCCACTCACGCCGCTGTCTTCCACCAAATCGAATTTTTTGCCGTTGATGAGGGAATTACTTTCTCAGACCTCAAAGGTACGATTAAGGTATTTTTGGAACAAATGTTCGGCGAAGAAATGCCGATTCGTTTTCGCGCCAGTTATTTCCCTTTCACGGAACCTTCCGCAGAAGTGGATATGCAGTGGAAAGGCAAATGGTTGGAAATCATGGGTTGCGGTATGATCGATCCCAACGTCCTCAAAGCTGTGGGTTACGACCCAGAAGTTTACACGGGATTTGCCGCAGGTTTTGGTGTGGAACGAGTGGCGATGGTGCTGCATCAACTCGATGATATTCGGCGGATGTATAGCAGCGACTTGCGCTTTTTGCGCCAATTTTAATTAATTTCAAATTTTAGATTTCAGATTGCAAATTTAACTAAATCTGCAATCTGAAATTTGAAATTGTTATATTTCAGATTCCCAATAAAAAAACCACTTTCTTATCTGCGTTAATCTGCGTTCATCTGCCTTAATCTGCGGTAAAAATTTAACCCCCGATTCCCACAGATAATATGAGAACATCAATGATATACTACTGATACAATCAGAAACAATCTGAAATCTGAAATTCCCTCATTTCAGATTATAAATCGAATTCAATCTGAAATCAACAATCTGCGATCGGAAATTATCAATCAGTAGTTGACTGGCTTCCTCAGCCGAGAGGGGATGGCTGAAGAGAAAACCTTGCATTTCTTCGCAATCGAGCGATCGCAAGCAGTTCATTTGCTCTACAGTTTCCACCCCTTCCGCCACAACGCTCAAGTTGAGACCTCGGCCCAAGGCAATGATGGCGCTGGTAATGGCGGCGGACTGGGGATCGTTCTCCAGATCCCTCACAAAGGCTCGATCGATTTTCAGGGTATCGAACCCAAATTTCTTCAGATAGTTGAGGGAAGAATAACCGATGCCAAAATCATCTAGGGCGATGCGAATTCCCATCCGCTGCAATTGCGCGATCTTGGCTCTGGAAAAATCGACATTCTGCATCGCAATGGTTTCTGTAATTTCCAATTCCAGAAACTCAGGTGCCAGTTTGGTTTCCTGCAAAACCCGGGCTACGGTTTCTACTAAACTCGGTTGTTCAAACTGTCTGACGGAGAGGTTAACTGCTATTCGCACTTTTGGCAAACCGGCATCTTGCCAAGCTTTATTTTGGGCGCAAGCTGTTTGCAAAACCCAAGTGCTGATGGGAACGATCAGTCCATTTTCCTCAGCCAGGGTGATAAAAGTTTTGGGAGAAATTAGCCCCAATTGAGGGTGCTGCCAACGTATCAAGGCTTCCATATGAGTGATTTCGCCTGTGTTAACGTTGACTTGCGGTTGGTAGTATACCACAAATTGTTGTTCTTCAATAGCTTGGTGCAGACTATTTTCCAGTTCCAATAATTCCGAGGCTTGGGAATTCATTGCTGGAGTATAGATTTGATAGTTATTTCTACCTTCTGCTTTAGCGCGGTACAAAGCAGCATCGGCATTGATTAAGAGGGTATGGGCATCTTGACCGTGTTGAGGATAAATGGCTATGCCAATGCTGCTGGTAATGTAGAGTTGATGACCTTCTATATCAAATGTCGGTTTGAGTACGTCGATAATTCTTTGGGCTATTTTGGTGGCATCTTCTATGCCGTTAATTTCGGGTAGAAGGATGGTAAATTCATCGCCTCCCCAGCGAGCAATGGTATCATCGACTCGCAGACAGCTTTTCAATCGTTGGGTGGCGCTTTGCAACAAGCGATCGCCAACTGCATGACCCAAGGTATCGTTAATAGTCTTGAAGCGATCGAGATCGAGAAACATGACCGCCATAAAATGGCGGTGCTTGTAGGCTCTTTCCAAAGCTAGGGAAAGGCGATCGTTAAGTAAAGTGCGGTTGGGTAAACCGGTGAGCAGGTCGTGGTAAGCTTGATACCTAATTGTAGCTTCTGCCCGTTGCCGTTTTAGGGCTCCGCCGATACTAGCAGCCATCGCGATTAAAATCGATTCTTCACCGCTAGACCACTGACGCTGTTGGCGGTAATCTTCAAAGCCAATATACCCCCACAATTGTTCGTCGATCGAAATAGGCACTCTTAACTTAGAAAGTGGGGGAGTGGGGGAAATATGATGTACATTTTCTGCTTTCCTGGGGGATTCTGCGGTTGTGCAGCTCTCCCGCTCTTCGTTTTGACTTTTGACTTTTGACTTTTGACTTTTAATTTCCGCTCTCCCCCTCTCAGCCTCTTCGAGTCGGCGCGTCCACTCATATGGCATACTCACGCCGATTTCGCCGCTTTCGGGATGGCAGTGCTGTTCGTAAATATAAATTCGATCGACACCAGTCACTCCGCCCAAGGCGTCTAATGCTTTATTAATTGCTGCACTGTAATCGCTATTTGTCAATAAATGATTCATGGCAGCTGCAACCCCTTGCAGCAACCTATCTCGTTTGTGCAGTTCTGTCTCTGCTTGCTTGCGCTGGGTAATATCTACTACGGTGCCTTCATAGCCCCGCAGCTGACCTGTTTCATCGCGGAGGGCGCGGGCGCTTTCGGAAATCCAGATGATGCTGCCATCTTTACGATAAACTTGGGACTCGAAGCCCCAAACGGCATCCTGTTCTTGTAAAAGATTTATAAATTGTAAGCGGCGATTTGGATCTACATAAAGCTGTTGTTTGATATCGATGATGGTGGCAATTAATTCTGCTGGGGAATCATAACCGTAGATGCGAGCTAGCATGGGGTTGACTGTCAGATATCTCCCATCGGGTGTGGTTTGAAAAATACCTTCAACGGCATTTTCAAAGATGCTGCGATAGTTCTGTTCTACTTGGCGCAGTGCTTCTTCCGCTTGTTTGCGTTTGGTGATGTTGCGGGAATTAGCTACGATGCCTTTGATACTGACATCATCAAGCAGGTTACGCCCTATAGTTTCTAAATAAATCCAATTGCCTTCTGCGTGTCTGACTCGATACTCGATCGCCATGTTAGCGCCTGGATTGCCGATCGCACTGGCAAAAGCGGCACAAACTTTGTCAATATCTTCTGGGTGAATCCAGTCAAAGGCTTTTCGATCGACTAATTGTTCTGCTTTGTAGCCCAAAATCCTTTCGACGGAGGGACTGACGTAGCGAAAAGTGCCGTTGATATCCAAAACTGCAATCAGGTCTGAGGAGTTTTGCACTAGGGAACGGAAACGTTGTTCGCTTTGGCGTAATGCTTCTGCTGTCGCCGCCTGAGTACGCAGTTGCCGATCGACTGCATATGCCAGTCGCCCCAGCGCTAGGATGACTAAGGTAGCAATGCCAACCGCTATAGCCATTGAGAAAGTAAAGCTGCCCCTAGTGTCTGCTGTGCTGTAAAGTTGTACAATTTTTGCTTTTTGAGGCTGGAAGCTGACTTCTGCCATTACTGTGCAGTGCGTGGCGGCGATTGTCGATGCGATCGCGATGGCACTACTGAGCTGACACCATTTTCCGATTTTTGTTGTTTTTGTCATCGAGGTCAGGCACAAAGTTGTTAAGGAAGCACCAAAACTGATGACCGTCGAGAGTTCCACTAGCTGAGAATTATATGCGATCGACGCCCACGGTCGCGCAGATGTCATGCCTGTGTAGTGCGACCAGATGCCGGCTATTGCGACCCCACTCGCAAGCCATAACTCGATCTTCCATTTTGTGGCGAATCGGCTATCCTTGACCTGTGACAAAGCCGTATAGGCGGCGATGATTGCGATCGCAACTGAAACAACAACAAGGCAGACATCGTAGGTCGCCATCATAGGTGCGTCTTTATACTCACTTTTGCCGGAAATTTTCAATTTATCCACAAAATCTGTTCGATTTCCGCAGCAAATTACACAAAATCTGCGAGCGCACCATCTTTGAACTGTCTGTGGTAAAGTACTTTTTTTGCAAGCTAATGATATAAATTTTTATAAATTTTTATAAATTTATACATTTATAATAGTTCTAACGGTATGAATCTCATCTTTATTTAATATCGTTTTTTGATAGCAAAGTGAATATAGATGAGAGAAATTAGGTCTTCCGTAGTTAGGGTGGCAAAATCGGTGCTTAGAGGATAGGGCATAGGGCGAGAGAAAAACAGATTGTTTTGGAATTTTTATGCAAAATTTTATATAGTAACATTTCCCTCTGCCCACCCGCTGGAAAAGCATACTAAAAATTAAACAATCAAAAAATCTCATTTCCTGCGATTGCAGTTATCGCAGTGTCCGCAACGCATATTTTCAGCTTCTTTCCCAAAACCAAAGGCGCGTAACAAAAACTGCCAGCGACATTCGCGAGTTCTCAGGTAGGAATTCATCTGCTTGACGGCATCGAATTGAGTTGGTTGTTGGCTTTGCGATCGCTCCTTAATAATATAATGAAATGGGTCTTGCCATTCTAGCTGACCTGTGCTATGGAGTAGCGATAAAGCTGTCGCCCCTTCGGGAAACTGACGCGCTACAATATTTACCTCCCCAGTTGCGGGTAGTTTGCGAATTAACTGCTGAGCTTCCCGTTGTTGCGATCGCACTTTATCCTCAAAAAACTGCTGCCGTTGCTTATCTTCTGGATCTAACCATCCAGTTGGTTCGCTCATCAATAGCAAAGCATCGGATTTTTTACCATCCCTTCCCGCACGTCCGATTTCTTGCACGTATTCCGATAGCAGTAAGGTAGGGTGAAAGTGAATTACCCATCTCACATTCGGTTTGTTAACGCCCATTCCGAAAGCAGATGTAGAAACCACAAAAGGTATTTTACCAGAAATCCAATCGCTTTCAATACGGCGACGTTCCTGGGGATTCAATCCGGCATGATAAGCTGCTGTCGTATAACCTTTCTCTCTTAACCATTGAGCTAAATTTTCGCTATCTCGCCTAGTGCGAACGTAAATTAAACCATCTTGTTGCGGTCTGGCCTGAATAAACTTTAACAGAGTTTGCTTGCGTCCGCGTGGCGTCCAGATTGTTTGTAACTTGAGATGGAGATTTTGACGATAGGGATTGAGGCGAAAAATTTCTGGCTGTTGTAATTGTAAGACTGATTGGATAGTTTTTTGGGCAGTGGGATCGGCAGTGGCGGTAAAAGCTGCGATCGCTATTTTAGTTCCTGGTGGTTTAAACTGAAGGAGAGCCGATCGCACCGCACCCAAACGGCGATAAGCAGGTCGAAAAGTATCTCCCCACTGCACCAAACAATGCGCCTCATCCAAAATTATCCCGTTAATTTTCAAATACGATTGACACAAACGCATCCATACCGGTTCGCTTAACAAAGTTTCCGGCGACACATACAGCAATCGCAACTTTTGCTGTTCCAAAGCTTGCAAAGTCTGCTTGCGTTCAGACGTTGACAATTCACTATGCAGTAGCGCAGCTGGTAACTTTCGCTGACGCAATTCCTGCACCTGATTTTCCATCAAAGCCACCAAAGGGGAAACTACCAGCGTTAATCCCGTTTGCAACAAAGCTGGCAATTGAAAACAAATCGACTTTCCCCCACCCGTAGGCATAATAATCATCGCATCCTGCTGAGCTAGCAAAGTACGAATAATTTCCCCTTGGGGTGGACGAAAATCATCATATCCCCAGATTGTTTTAAATCTGTCGCGGACATCTTGCCAAGATAGAGATTGAGGATAAGCCATTTGAGATGCTGAATTTCCAATAATTAGCTTACCTTAAGTTTCCCAGATTCACATAGATAAATGCAAACATCGCAGACAAACCCCATCTGCGTGGCTCTCCCGTTTTCGTGGTGATAATAAAAACTTATTTAATTGTAGGGTGGGTTAGGCACGGGCGATAATTTCAGTACTTTCAAGCAATAATTTAGTTCCCGTGCCGTAACCCACCATCCCACATATCTGTAACATAAACAAACATTTTCCACCATAAACCCGAAAGACCCAAAAATTTTAAATCTTTATCACTTAACCTGCACTAAGCGATTATTCTGCCAAACATAGTAGCGAGTAGTTATCCTTTTTGCATATTCGGGAGAAAGCTGTGCAATTTCTTCCGGCGGATTGACAACCAACAAGCGACTGTTTAACTGATGCTTCACTCCCAGCGACGCGGTAATCCCCGTCATATAAACTCTACCTGTTTTCGCATCGACGATCGCAACTTGCTGACACTCTGTACCGCAACCCCAAGTTACCACAGTATACTGTCCCGCAAAATTTGGCCCCAGTTTGGCACCATTCGTCAATACAGTCCGAAATCGCCGCGCCTCCGGAGTGCTGAGATTTACAGGCGCTGGTCTGCCATTATACCTCTGAGTAACGCGATACTGGCCAAAACTCGGCGCTGCAATACTTTGACTCGGTATCGCGGTAAGCGCCACACCAGCAACTAGGGGAAGTGCGAGAAAAGTTTTCCAAAGCTGTCTCATCGTTTTAGTCCGTAAATTTAGGTATCTTGACGTTAAAATATCTAAAATAGAATCCGTGTTTTCCGGCTTGGCATCCGGATTATTTTTTAAACAGTGTTTTTTCTCACTTATGACGAATAGCGAATTACAAAATATATTTTCCATCAGCACCGACAAGTCGAAATTAGATTTAGATGTAATTCATAATTTTCTGAGCAATTCTTATTGGGCTAAAAATATCCCCTTGTCAGTCGTTCAAAAATGTATTGATAACTCTTTTTGTTTCGGTGTTTATGAAGGAGAAAAGCAAGTTGGGTTTGCCAGAGTAATTACAGATTATTCCACCTTTGCTTATTTCTCTGATGTGTTTATTTTAGAAGAATATCGCGGTTTTGGTTTGGGTAAGTGGTTGATAGAAACCATTATGGCAGAACCAGATTTACAAGGCTTGCGGCGATGGTTATTAGCGACAAAAGATGCTCATTGGCTTTATCGGCAATTTGGATTTGAAGAGTTGAAAACGCCTGAGTGGTTTATGGAGATTTATAGAGCGGATGTTTATAAAGATGCAAATCGTTAATAAACTGGCTAAACATAAATAAACATGATAATAAATATACAGAAATGAAGCAAAAGCAGAGAAGTAATAACACTACTTAAGTTGGATATTATCATGCCATGTTTTGTCACTTCTCCACATAGCAAAAACATCCCGATTTTTGCCATCAACTCGATAAAATTTCATCCAGTGTTTATCATCTCTGGCTCGTAAAAGTTTTGCTGCTTTTACCCGAATAGTATCATACCATGTATCATCAATTTTCCAAATCTGAAATACATCATGGTTAACACTATCAACCGAATGAAATCTCATCCAGTAATTCTCATTTCTACCACGTAACATTAAAGCTTTCTGAGCAACAATAGTGCCATTTTCGATTTCAGTTTTAACAGATTCTACTTTAGAATTAGCAGCTTTAGCTTCAGAGAGAGCAATATCTGCCGTTTCCTTAGCTTCTGTTATCCTAATTTCATGCTGTTTATCAGCATCTTGGAATTCTAACTTAGTAGCTTCTAACTCTGCTTTAGTTTCCTGAAGTTCTTTTTGACAAGCTTGAAATTGCGATTGTAGGTTTTGTATTTCCTGCTTAGCAGCCTGAAGTTCAGATTTCAAATTATCATAAGAAGCTTGAATATCTCGCAGACTTCGTAGTTCTGTTTGGAACTCTTCGCGGGTTTTAATTACTTCTGCGATCGCTCTTTCATATACACCCAAAGGAGTTTTCCAATGATCATTACCTGCTTTACTCATCGCCACTAACCTCTTTGTACAAAAAAACTAAGCATTTGGTGAAATTTATGAATTTATATTTGTAATTCCCGACGTGATAAAAGAAGCCTTACTCTATCTTCCACTCTTACCTTATCAACTCCTAGAATATTAACAGTAGATGGTAGATGTCCCTCGGATGCGCTGATATCGAAAGTGAATTCATCATATTTAATCCAGTTATTATTGACGCGCCAGCCAACGCGATCGCCTAAAGTCTTCTCCACCTCAAAATTATTATTATTTGCCACATTTATACTCTGCCATATTTGCTTTTGAACGCTAAAACCAAACCGTCCATTACTGTACTCTATCCAAAGTCTGTTAATAATGCGAAGATCTTGCCAGGGAAACCGTTCAATTTCTCCTCTATCTAACCAGCGCCAACCATCTCTATCTCTATTAGATATTTTAACTATTAGGATTAGAGTTTCTTCATCGGCTTTTCTCCACTCTCCATCTGCTAATAAATTTCGCAGTCTAGCGTAGTCTGTACCTGTAACAGGAGAAACGAGCATCAATTCATCCGATAATTTAGAAACTTGCGATCGCAAATCTGAAATAGACTGAATAATCTGGCTTTTAAAACCATCTTTTTGACTAGATGCGGTATTAGTTGCTGATAAGTGACTTAATTGTTCTTGCAGCTTACTTATAATCTCAATAAGTTGAGGATTGCCACTTTCGTTATTATTCATAAGCTGTTTCAAAATTTCTACTTCTTTTTGGGCAGAATTAGCTTCTCTTTCAGCATCCGCAACTCGATGTTGAGCTTCGCTGGCAATTTTTTGAGTAGTGATAAGCTCAGCTTTGGTTTTTTCTAAATCTGCTTTGAGAGTGTCTATCTTTACCTGAGAATTTTCTAGTTCTGCTTTCAGATTTGAGAGTTCGCCTAGAGAAGCTTGCATCAGTCTAAGATTTTGCATCTCTGCTTGGATTTCTTCGCGTGTTCGCCGTAATTCAGCGATCGATCTTTCATATACGCCTAATGGAGTTTTCCAATTATCATTACCTGCTTTACTCATAGCCAACCTCAATCTATATATTAGTAACCATAAGCCAACCAATTTACTCCCGCTGCCCAAATTTGTGTATTCAAATAAGTTTGTAAGTGAAAGTAAAACCCATTTTTATCAATTTCTGCCACCTTAACATTTAAACGACTATTAGCTTTTCTAATAATATCAAAATATGATATACCAACTACTACCTGTGGTGGTTGTGAAAAGCCTTGCTCAAAGCGAATATAACTTCTAAATACACGACTCCCATCTCCATCTAAAATAGACCAACCTGGAGTATTTTGTGCCGTTCCCTCCCATACCCCATGTTCTATCCTAAGATTATTAATCTGCTGTTTAGGTTCTAATTTCAAAATATCAATTTCTCTTTTAACATCCTCTGCACTTTTTTCCACATTTAAAACTCGCTCTTTTGTCAGCCGAATTACTTCATTTAAAGCTTCCTTAGAAGATAGAGATTCGTCGGCTATTTTTTGAACTGTGTTAAGACGCTCTTTGGTAACTCCAAGTTCTGCTTTAAGAGTCTGCGTCTCTATCTGATAACGTTCAATTTCTTCTTTGAAATTTTCAATTTGAGAAGCTTGCATTGCTTTGATGCTTTCCAACTCAGCTTGCATTTCTTGCCGTGTCTTTGTTAGTTCTCTTATCGCTCTTTCATACACACCCAACGGCGTTTTCCAGTCATCAGCACCAGTTGTAGCCATAAACTACTTTCCTCAAATTAAAATAGAACGGTTATTCGATCGAATATTTATATATTTTCCTCATCTCCGGTATCTTTCAATAGTCGCTGAGGCTTTTGAGCTTCTAGCATCGGAAAACCACCTTCATAAATTGCCACCGTATCGCGCCAAAACTCACAAAGCACGCCATACTTAAGCCAATCTTCTACTGCTCTCCGTTTCAACTCAGGCGCATTTCTAACTAAAGCCGCCATACGTGCTGCATTCAATTGCAATTGACCGTAAATTTCTAACACCTTTTCAATTGGCGTATTTTCATTTAACTTACTTAATTCATAACATTCAGCTAACCGATAAAGCTCTATATCAGAAATCTGATGTCCAAATTTCCAGTGAATATTTAACCGCCTTTTGCAGCTATCAAAAGGCCCTGGTAAAGCATGAGCTAAATACTTTTTCAATTCCACGCTAATTTTTTCGAGTTTTCCTTCAACTACTTCGTCAATATCTTTGATTAATTTATCGATTAGATAATTAGCATCTTGAAATATCTTATCTTCTAAACGATTCATTTGACTTGCAATCCTGTCAGTGCTGAGTTGGGTGAATTGTAATGCCTGCATCACTGCCAGAGACATCTGGTTTATTCGATTTTCCAAATAAGCATCCGTTTGTCCAACCGTTTCTCGCACATCTCGTAGTGCTTCCTGTCGCACTAGATCGATTTTTTCAATGTTCTCCCTAGCTTTTTCATCAGCGGTATTGAGAAGAGATTCTATATCAGCTTTCGTTTTTGTTTCTAATTCTTCTATTTCTATTCTCGATTCCTTCAGTCGTTTTTGCGCCATGTAATCGAATTTATCAGCCAAAGGAGATAATTTTTCGTCAAACAAGCGGTCTATTTCTTGCCCAGTGGATTTTACGAAATTCCGCGAAACATCATTAGCAGCACGTTCCAAATTTTTCACCAGACCGCCAAATATCCATCCCAACATTTTTCCCCATCCTTTGGCAGATGCAGTTGTCTTGCATATCAATCTAAAATTTTACCTTTTTTGGTTGTAAATTAGTCAAAATTTTAACTACAATTGAATAAAGAATATAAAGATTGTTAA
Organism: Aerosakkonema sp. BLCC-F183; assembly: GCF_041929145.1. Taxonomy (NCBI): domain Bacteria; kingdom Bacillati; phylum Cyanobacteriota; class Cyanophyceae; order Aerosakkonematales; family Aerosakkonemataceae; genus Aerosakkonema; species Aerosakkonema sp. BLCC-F183. The sequence goes on from NZ_JBHFNU010000071.1 coordinate 12,564, forward strand.
AGTTCGATCGCACTCTCAAGGAGAATTATTAGGATTATCGGTTACCAATCCTTCAGTTTGAGCAATGTTGATGAGCCGCTCGTCCGCAGTAACAAAAATCAATTCAATATCCGGCATTGTAGCGAAAACAGATTGCACGCGCAGTGCTGATGCCAGTTGGATAGCATCATAGGCGCGTAAGGGATATTGAATGACCAATTGACCCGCAATTTCAATCAGCATTCGATCGACTTCAATAACTGGGTACTGATTGTCGAAGTCCTCACGAAACTCTTCCAAAACATAGTCAAAATCATCGGTAGACAGACTTCCTTCCCGCCGCCGACGACCAAGAGCGCTGAGTACCTCCACCCAAGTTATTTGAGCAATAGCTACGTCATTACCTGTAGCTGAATCGGTAATAGATTTAATCCAATTGCTTCCCGTTTCAGCAACATAGCGTTTCACTAAGGCGCTGGTATCCAGAAAATAAGCGTTTACCACGGGCCACGCTCCTCGATAATAGTTTCTGATAAAGGCTTACCCTCGATTTTTACGAGTTTTCTGGTTTTTTGACGCCGCGCTAATTCAGCGCGATCGATTTGACCCTGTTTCGGTGGCAGACTCATCACTTTTTGGTCAGCTAATGACTGGAATGCCTTTTCTACCTGATTTTGTGACTCTCCTGGCAATACTTCCCGCACTACTTGCAGGCGCACAGTTTGACCTTCATTTAACGAAACAGGATTGACGGGACGCAACACACCGTTTTCGTAAACAGCAACAATAATTTCAGACATAATTTTGGCGATCGAATGCTTAAATCTATTTTAATTTGCAGAAAGCGATCGCCTATGGCACACTCTCACGGACGTACTTTTTTCTTCCCCCAAAACGGAAAAGGCACGAAAGAAAATTAATTCCTTCGTGACTTTATACTTTTTCTCTTTCAACGCCTTCTAGTGCTGCTCGAAAGAAGTTAAATGCCTGACGCTTAAAGAATTTTTAACTTTTGACTTCCGCCTAGCGACACTAGCGTTTTGTCCACCCATTAACACTTACACAGTCGTACCGGCAGCAGCAGGATTTTCGCCACCTTCAGACTGCACTTGCTTATTCTGCAACGCCGCATACAAACGATTTAGCGCATTTATATAAGCTTGCGCGGAAGCGACGATGATATCCGTATTAGCAGCATGACCGGAGAAAATGCGCTCACCATGTTTGAGGCGAATCGTTACTTCTCCAATGGCATCAATTCCCGCCGTCACCGACTGCACAGAAAATTCAATTAGCTGATTCGGCACATTCACCACACGGTTAATTGCCTTATAAACGGCATCAACTGGCCCTGTTCCAATCGCAGCATCAGTCAATTCCTCACCTTCTGGTGTCCGCAGAGTCACCGTTGCCGTCGGACGAGCGTTGCTACCACAGGAAACCTGTACCAATTCTACACGGAAAAGGTCGGGAGCTTGTTGGATTTCGTCATTAACGATCGCTTCCAAATCCCAATCGGTGATTTCTTTCTTCTTATCCGCTACCTCTTTGAACTTCAGAAACGCTTTATTCAAATCCGTATCCGAAAGTTCAAATCCCAACTCTTTCAAACGTGCGCCGAAAGCGTGGCGACCGGAATGTTTGCCGAGTACAATTTGATTGGCGGTCAAACCAATCAATTCAGCATCCATAATTTCATAGGTAAGCTTATTTTTCAGCACACCATCTTGATGGATACCGGATTCGTGAGCAAAAGCATTTGCGCCTACAATTGCTTTATTCGGTTGCACCAACATTCCCGTCAAGTTGGAAACCAAACGAGAAGTTTTGTAAATTTGGCGCGTGTCAATATTGGTTAGCGGTGCTTCCGATTCTACCGGACGTCCCAAGTAAGGATTGTAATATTGACGGCGCACGTGCAATGCCATCACCAATTCTTCCAAGGACGCATTGCCTGCGCGTTCGCCAATGCCGTTAATGGTACATTCTAACTGGCGTGCGCCATTTTTCACTGCTTCCAAGAAGTTAGCAACAGCCAATCCCAAATCGTTATGACCGTGAACGGAAATAATTGCTTTGTCGATATTGGGAACGTTTTCCTTGATACCGCGAATCAAATCCCCAAATTCGCTGGGAGTCATGTAACCGACGGTATCGGGAATATTGATAGTTGTAGCGCCAGCTGCGATCGCTCGTTCTAAAACCTGATACAAATATTGTGGGTTGGAACGAGCGGCATCCATCGGCGAGAATTCTACATCATCCATGAAAGACTTAGCGTAGGAGACCATTTCTTCAGCAATGGCCAACACTTCTGCCCGTGTCTTCCGCAATTGATATTCCAAATGAATATCCGAGGTAGAAATAAAGGTGTGAATTCTCCCTTTTGCTGCCGGTTTGAGCGCTTTTGCAGCTGCTTCGATATCTGCTTTTATCGCTCTTGCCAAGCTACAGATAATCGGCCCATCTTCTGTTCCCACTGCTTCGGCAATTTTCTGAACTGCCTCAAAATCACCGGGACTGGCGTAAGCGAATCCCGCTTCGATTACATCCACGCCCAAACGAGCCAATTGACGGGCAATAATCAACTTCTCGTCTACATTCAAGGTAGCGCCGGGACATTGTTCGCCATCTCGAAGTGTGGTATCGAAAATGATAATTCGGTCTGTTTTGGATGGGTTGTTCATAGCTCTAAACGAGATATCCTCCTTGTTTTGAGTTGTCTCTAGATGTTTTTCAGGTGATGAGAGGAAAGTGTCAACTGATGGCTCATAAAGCTTTTTTCAATTTATAATCGTTCTGCTTTAACCCTGACGAGTGCCATACCGATTTTAGGTAGCTTAACTGTAGCACCATCTTTTGCCTTCAAATTGTTGCACTTATTACTTTTCACCTAATAATCAACTTTCTCAATATGGTCGCGAATATCATTCAAGTCTATATACCTGTCGGTCGCATTACGCAGTTCTCTGGCAATCATTCCTTCTGTTGACACCACTGTAATGTGAGTATTTTTAGAACGTAAAAGTTCAATTGCTCGTTCAAAATCACCATCCCCGCTGAACAGCACCACCTTATCGTATTGATCTACTGTATTGAACATATCGACGACAATTTCAATGTCTAAATTTGCTTTTTGCGAGTAACGTCCGGAGCTATCGTCGTAGTACTCTTTGAGAATTTTGGTGCGAACCGTGTAACCCAGGCTAATCAAAGCGTCTCGGAATCCTCGCTGATCTTGGGGGTCTTTCAAGCCGGTGTACCAAAAAGCATTTACCAACATTGTATCCGGCTCGCTCGTGAAATATTGCAACACTCGTCGCGGGTCAAAAAACCAACCATTTTTTTGTTGAGCGTAGAACATATTGTTCCCGTCTACAAAAATAGAAAGACGGTTCATCGAGTAAGGCATACAAACTTATACCTAAAAGTAGTAGAAAAGAATTTAATTGGAATAATCCATTATAGCAATTTCTGCTTTAACAAAGCCATTAACCTATCTTATACTCGTTTGTCAAGTATTTAGATGAAATTCCTCAAGCTGAGAAATTGTCTATTGAATAGATTTTACTACTTAGCCTCCTTGATTTTAATGCGTTTGAGACTGGACTAATCATCCTTCTTAATAAAATTTCCCTTCCAAGTGACTTACTTTATGGCTGCTTAGCCATACGCTTATTTTTTTTCCTCCTTTTTTTTCCTCCTTTAGGTGTATTTACTCGTACTGTCATCTCCCTTTAGGGTAGCTTCGTTCGATCGCTATTGGGATTTTGCTTCCATTCACCACTACTGCCAGGGCCAGCTTTAACTTACCAAGGAAGTAACTTGACAAAAAGCACAAATTACCAATCAATTTTTTGAGATCGTAGGCAATCTCAAAAGGAGAGTTTGCCGTGTGTTTGTTTTATTAAAGCAGTTTACTAGATGATCGTACAGACATCTCGTAACATGGGACATTATAGGGCTTTTTGTGCAGTTTGTGCTTGATTTTGGTATGGTAGCATCGGGGCCATCAATGTCTAGAAGCGCCAATGCAAGCAAAGAAGGACTCTTTAACCTCATTGGGATTGCACGTTGGGGAGGGAACAGAGGATTTAAAAAAGAGTTTCCAGCTTGGCTAGAGCCACCAAGGGCAATTATTTTGGGGATAAAATTGTTTGAAGAGCATCTATGGCAACCGAATAGTAGAATCTCCAGTTCGGCTCCTTTGTGCCAACTATGCCAGAATGCGATCGCAGGCGCTGTTAAAAATACTGTTCCTCTGGGCAGCCGTTATATTTTCCCATATTGGCTAGCGGCTTCACGAGCCTCTCGTGCTTATACCCAAAGCAGCTGTGGGAATAACTGCATCTTGATTTGAGTGCAATAGTGGCCCAGTTTACGTCTAGAATCTTGACTTTGACATCTCGATCGCCCTCAACGAAAAATTGAAATTTGTTAACAAAAAGTAAACAAAGCTACTTGGCGGCATCAAGCCCAATCGGATAGTAGATAGTAGGTAGTAGATAGTAAGCGGCAAGTCAATCTTACCCATTATCGGTGCAAACCGCCCTATCCATTACTTAATACCTAAGTGGATGTAAAGTAAAAGCTTACAAGTATACACTTAGGTGCTTTAAATCAACCTTCGAGGCAGGATATGGCACCAGAACCCTCATTGCCCGCAACCAACCGACAAACTTCTGCCGTGACTCGCTCCGGTACAACAACCAAATCAAGTGTACAGGCCGATCGAGTTTCGCGTCTGGCTCGCTTGAGTCATATTGTCACGGGCGCTTGGGCATTGGCAGCCGGACTCGCTACAGCTGGCAATTTGGGACTGGTTCAAATGATGGAGTACAACACCCAAACCCTGTTATTTGAACTGCGCGGGCCAGTTGCACCTCCAGATGAAATAGTGATTTTGGCTATAGATGAGCAATCTGTAAAAGAAGGACAGTTCTATCAACAAGATCCCAAAAAGTATGGGTACTTAGAGCCATTACAAGTCTGGCCTTGGAAACGCAGCGCTTATGCTATTGCGATCGACAAGCTGATGAAAGCAGGAGCTAAATCTGTTGCGGTAGATGTGGTGTTCGATCGGCTCAGCAACGATAAAGCAGCTGACAAATATTTACAACAGGTATTGCAGCGCTATCCAGGTCGCATCGCTTTAGCTGCGATGTACGAAGATACCGATACACAGCAGGGCAGCTTAATCCAGCCAACCCTCCCCAATTCTATATTTCGGACAAAGCCGATATCAGCGGGTATAATTAATTACCCGCTAGAAGTGGATGGCAGGATTCACCGCTTTAGCAACGAGTTCATTAAGCAGTTGTCTCAAACATACTCAAAGCAGGTCAAAGAAGAAATTGATGCCTTAACAGTGGCGGTACCCTCTTTCGATGAAGCAGCGTTGATAGCAGCTGGGCAGAGCAATATTCGCGCTAAGGGCGATCGCATATACTTTTATGGCCCCAAGGACACCTTCAAACAAATTCCCTTTTTCCACGTCCTCGACCCTTACATCTGGAACAACCACCTACAGCAAGAGAAATTCAAGGATAAGATTGTCCTGATTGGGCCAACAACCATCACCGAAGTGCAAGATTTTCATAAGGCTCCCTTTTCTGGAAGCTTGCTGTATCGCGAGCAGATGTCGGGAGTAGAGATTCACGCCAATGCGATCGCCACCTTGATGCAGGGCAAAGCGATCGGTCAAGCAATACCCAATCCGCTGATGCAGGGGCTGTTTGTATTTGGCGGAGTTTTGGGCACAGGAGTTTTTCTGAGCAAAAGAAAAAGAAGCTTAAATCGTTTTGGATGGGCAATAGGAATTGCCGCTGCTTGGGGAACAGTTAGCTACTTCACCTTTACTTACGGTCAGTTAATTTTGCCAACAGCCGTACCAGCTTTCGCGATCGTCTTGAGTGGCTTCTTCTACCTAACAGGAGATGTCTCCCGGCAACAGATCGGAAAATTCCAATTACGCCAAACTTTGAAGCGATATGTCACTTCACCAATTGTCCAAGAAATTCTCAGCCAACACGACGACCTGCAAGATTTGCTCCCTCTAAAAGACTCAGGAACAGCCAATAAAAAAATTGGCGGTCGCTACGAAATTATAAAAGTTTTAGGTGCAGGAGGATTTGGGGAAACTTATATTGCCCAAGATACACAGCGACCTGGGAAACCCTTGTGTGTGGTCAAGCAACTCAAGCCAGCCACCAACGATCCCAAGCACTTGGAACTCGCCAGACGCTTATTTCCGCGAGAGGCAGACGCACTCGAAAAGCTCGGTCAGCACAAACAAATTCCTCAACTTCTCGCCTACTTTGAAGAAGGCGATGAATTTTACCTAGTTCAGGAATTCATTCCCGGTCATTCTCTAGAATACGAATTAATACCGGGCAAGCCACTTCCCGAATCGCAAGTTATAGAGATAATGCTGGAACTGTTAGAAGTATTAGAATTTGTACACAGTCAGGGAGTCATTCACCGCGATATTAAACCCAACAATATTATTAGGAGAGACTCGGACGACAAACTTGTGCTGATTGACTTTGGTGCCGTCAAAGAAGTTAGCACACAACTGCTGGAAAATGACGGGCAAAGTCGCTTCACAGTAGGTATTGGAACGCAAGGTTATGCACCACCCGAACAATGTGCGGGTCGTCCGCGACCAAACAGCGATATTTATGCAGTGGGAATTACAGCCATTAAAGCTCTGACGGGACTATCGCCAAACCAGTTACAGCAAGACATTAAAAGTGGAGAAATACTGTGGACGCATAAGGCACAAGTAAACCCGGAATTGGCTGCGATAATTAGCAAAATGGTGCGCTATGATTATCATCAGCGCTATCAGTCTGCATCCGAAATTAAAGAAGCACTGTTAGAGATTAAACAATCTGCTACTGCTGCTTTTTCTTTGACAGATTCGCCTATAGATAGCGCATATTCAGATGAGTATGATGCTCCTACAAAAGCTTGGGGAGAGCGATCTGAAACTCTCTATCCACTTGAAGAAACTCAAGAATATAAGAATCAAAACAATTGAACTATTCTGAACTATTCGATACAGGTTTGAGTGCCACGCTTCTACTGAAATCATTACAGTATATTATCATATTTGGCCTATGCAAATAAAAAATATAGGCTCTCCCGTTTTGTGATGATAGTAGAAACTTATCTAATTGTAGGGTGGGGGACGGCACCGACGATAATTACAGCACTTTCGATCGATAATTAAGTTCCCGTACCATAACCCACCATCGCACTCAACTGTAACATCAGGAACATTTTTCCCCCTAAATCTGCAAGATCCAAAATATAGGTCACTTTTTGTCAAAAAGACCTATTTAAACACAAATGTAAAAGTTTTCCCCAGATTTTATCAAAATCCCTTGACGGGGTGAATGCCCCGTCAACTTTATGGCTTATGCGACTTCAGTGGTCTGTAGGATAGCCGATAATTTGCCTTTCTCACTACTAAGCTTCTGGCGGGCCATTGTTTCCGGAATTACCGGGATTACCGGGTGTACCGGGCGGCCCATTATTGGAATTGCCAGGTGAATCCGGTGGGCCATTGTTTCCGGAATTACCGGGATTACCGGGTGTACCGGGCGGCCCATTATTGGAATTGCCAGGTGAATCCGGCGGGCCATTGTTTCCGGAATTACCGGGATTACCGGGTGTACCGGGCGGCCCATTATTGGAATTGCCAGGTGAATCCGGCGGGCCATTACCACTACCTACAGGTGGCGGTGGTGGTGGTGGTGGCGGTGGTGGTGGTGGTGGTGGCGGTTCCACAGGCGGGTTAACCGGCGGTGGTGGCGGCGGTGGTGGCGGTGGTGGTGGCGGTGGTGGTGGTGGCGGTTCCACAGGCGGGTTAACCGGCGGTGGTGGCGGCGGTGGCGGCGGAGGTGGCGGTGGCGGAGGTGGTGGTGGTGGCGGTTCCAAAGGCGGGTTAACCGGCGGTGGTGGAGGC